>JASLAP010000055.1 GCA_030147065.1 Pseudonocardia sp.
TCTGGACCTCGTCCGGCGTCTGGTCGCTGGACACCACGAGCTCGCGCGCGCTCTCCGCGATGCCGATCTTGACCTCCACCGGTGGACCTCCCGGGTCACGTTGACGAACTGGCTGGTACTGCGCCGCCCAGGCTAGTCGAGTCGGGCGTCCGGGGCTGCCACGGGCGGTCCGCCCTGGGCGAACCCGGCTGCGCGGGGGATTCGGGCCGGGTCAGGGCGGTCCGGTCAGGTCAGCCCGAGGCTGGCCATCCGCTTGCCGTGGTTGGACTGCAGCCGCCGGAGCAGGTGCGCGATCCCGGACAGCTCGCCGGACCCGGACACGATGAAGTCGGCCAGCTCGTCGCGCTCGGCCACGATGTGCTGGGCCTGGGTGACCGCCTCGCCGAGCAGCCGCCGGCCCCACAGCGCCAGCCGGTCGTGCACCTGGCGGTTGGCCGCGCAGGCCGCGCGGACCTCCCGCTCGGCGAACGCGCTGTGCCCGGTGTCGGCGAGCACCTGCTGGACCAGGTCGCCGGTGGGCCCGGGCAGCCAGCCGGCGATCTCGCGGTAGAAGTCGGCCGCCAGCCCGTCCCCGACGTAGGCCTTGACCAGGGACTCCAGCCAGCTCCGCGGGGCGGTGGAGGCGTGGTAGGAGTTCAGCGGCCCGACGAACGGGGTCATCGCCTCCTCCACCGGCACCCCGAGGCCCTGCAGGTGCTCCTCGAGCAGCCGGAAGTGGCCGATCTCGGCCGCGGCCATCGACGACAGCGCGGCCCGGCCGGCCAGCGTCGGTGCCGCCCGGGCGTCCTCGGCCAGCCGGTCGAAGGCCGACAACTCGCCGTAGGCCAGCAGTCCCAGCAGGTCGACGGTCGCCCGTCCGGCGGCTCCGGCCTGGTCCGCGGCCCGCGCAGTCGTCATGCCCGGAGCGTAGGGCAGGAGCGGTCGGCGGCGGGACGTCGGCGGGACCGGAGCGGGCCGCCACGACCGGGTGCAGCGGAGTTCACGCAGCCGACCCGGCCCGGTGTGCTGACCGGGCACCCGAATCCGGGTAGGATGGCCCGAGTCGCAGCACCCAAACGGGGTGCGCGCTCACCCGCGGGCCCCGGCCGGCGATCCCCGGACTGCGGGACGCCACCGGAACCGCAACGACATGGTGCGTACGGCGCCTCGTCGGTTCTCCCACCAGGCCCGCCCCTCCGCGCGGCCGGTGGTCCGAGGAACCGGCCCCGGCACCTGCGCGGAGAGAGGCGATCATCCTGTCCGTCGAGAACGACAGCCCCGAGAATCCGGACGACTCGACCACGGCGCGCTCCGCGGCGCCGACCACCCCCGCGGCGGGCGACTCCCCCGAGGTCGACCCGGCCGCCATCGCCGGCGTGGAGCCCGCGCCCGGCGACGAGGTCGTCGAGGCCCACCCGCTGCAGGCCGGTGCGCCGGTCAAGCAGGACTCCCCGACGTTCGCCGAGCTGGGCGTCCGCCCGGAGATCGTGCGCGCGCTGGCCGAGGCCGGCATCGAGCGCACCTTCGCGATCCAGGAGCTCACCCTGCCGCTGGCGCTGGCCGGCGACGACATCATCGGCCAGGCCCGCACCGGCATGGGCAAGACGCTGGGCTTCGGCGTCCCGCTGCTGCAGCGCGTGGTGCCGCCGTCCGAGCAGCCCGCCGCCAACGCCGAGGGCGAGGCGGCCGACCGCACCAAGGACGTGCCGCAGGCACTGGTCGTGGTGCCCACCCGCGAGCTGTGCGTGCAGGTCGCCAAGGACATCGCCGACGCCGGCAAGCACCTGGGCGTACGGGTCACCGCGATCTACGGCGGGCGGGCCTACGAGCCGCAGCTGGCCGCCCTGCGCAAGGGCGTGGACGTCGTGGTCGGCACCCCGGGCCGGCTGCTCGACCTGGCCGAGCAGCGCCACCTGGTGCTCGGCCGGGTGAAGGCGCTGGTCCTGGACGAGGCCGACGAGATGCTCGACCTGGGCTTCCTGCCCGACGTCGAGCGGATCATGCGGATGCTGCCCGAGCAGCGGCACACCATGCTGTTCTCGGCCACCATGCCGGGACCGATCATCGCGCTGTCCCGGGCGTTCCTGAACCGGCCCACGCACATCCGGGCCGAGGAGTCCGACCAGGGTTCGGTGCACGAGCGCACCCGCCAGCTGGTCTACCGGGCGCACGCGATGGACAAGGTCGAGCTGCTCACCAGGGTGCTGCAGGCCGCCGACCGCGGCCTCACGATGATCTTCGCGCGGACCAAGCGCACGGTGCAGCGGGTGGCCGACGACCTGGCCGACCGCGGTTTCGCCGCGGCCGCGGTGCACGGCGACCTCGGCCAGAGCGCCCGCGAGCAGGCGCTGCGCGCGTTCCGCGCCGGCAAGGTCGACGTGCTGGTGGCCACCGACGTCGCCGCCCGCGGCATCGACGTCACCGACGTCACGCACGTCATCAACTACCAGTGCCCCGAGGACTCCAAGACCTACGTGCACCGGATCGGGCGCACCGGGCGGGCCGGCAAGGAGGGCCTCGCGGTCACCCTGGTCGACTGGGACGAGCTCCCGCGCTGGAAGCTGATCAGCGACGAGCTGGGGCTGGACATGCCCGAGCCGGCCGAGACCTACTCCACCTCCGAGCACCTCTACGCCGAGCTGGACATCCCCACCTCGGCCACCGGCCGGCTGCCGCGCTCGCAGCGCACCCGGGCCGGGCTGGACGCCGAGTACGTCGACCCCGAGCTCGATCACGGCGGCCGGCGGCGCGCGGACAAGCGCACCGGCCGCGACCGCAAGGAGGAGGAGGTCGTCGCCCCGCGCCGCCCGCGCCGGGAGCGCACCCGCACCCGCAGCCGCGGCGGGGTGTCCGCCGAGGGCACCAGCACCAGCACCGGCACCGACACCCCTGGCACCGCGGTCGCGACGTCCGCTCCCGCCGAGGCCGCCGCGCCCGCGGCGGCGGCCGGGTCCGCCGGTGACGGCGCCGAGTCGATCTCGGGCGGGCCGATCACCTCCGGTGGCGACCGGGCGGAGGGCACCCGCCCCCGTCGTCGGCGCCGCCGCGGTGGTCGCGGCCGGTCCGGCGGCAACGGCGAGAGCGCCGGGCAGGAGTCCGCCGGCGCGGACGCCGCCGCCAGCTGATCCGCGCTCCGGTGCGTCCGGAACGCCGCCGCCGCGGTGACCTGGTCACCGCGGCGGCGCTGGTCGTGGCGCTGGTCGTCGCGGCGTCGGTGCTGTGGGCGACCGGCGAGGTCGCCGGCACGTCCGCCGACGCGGCGACCGCCCCGGCCGCCGCCCCGCCCCCGGCCGGGGGTGTGCCGGCGGCGTTCGTCGAGGCCTGGCGGGCGCCGAGCGCGGCCACGCCGGTCCCGGTGGTGTCCGGCCCGGCCGTCACCACCGCCGACGGGTCGACCGTCACCGGCCGCGACGCGGCCACCGGGGCCGAGGTGTGGTCCTATTCCCGCGACGTGCCGCTGTGCACGGTGGCAGCCGGCTTCCCGGCCGCCGACGACGGGGTCGGCCGGGTCCTCGCCCTCTACGCCGGGATGTCCGGCTGGTGCAGCGAGCTGACCGCGCTGCGCCCCGACACCGGGCTCCGCCGCGCCGCGGCCAACCCCGACACCCGGCCCGGCGCGCGGCTGCTGGCCGCCGGGACCTCGGTCGTCGGGACCGGCCCCGACTACCTGGAGGCGCTGCGCTCCGACCTGGTCAAGACCCTGGAGTACGGCCTGGTCAACGCCCCGGCCCAGCCGGACCGCCAGCCCCGCCCGGGGTGCGCGCACGGGTCCACCGCGCTGGTCGCCGGCCGGGTCGGGGTGCTGGAGCGGTGCCCCGGGGAGACCACCGACCGGCTGACGGTGCTGTCCCCGGACGGCTCCGACGGCGCCGACCAGCCGCAGGAGGAGTTCTCGGTGGCGCTGCCCGACCGCGGAGCCGTGCTGCTCGCGCTGGGCCCGGAGCGCGCCGCGGTCGCCGTCCCGGGGCCGCCCCGGCTGCTCGTCCTCGACCGCACCGGCACCGTGCTGGACACCGTCGCCCTGGACGTGCCGGACGCCGACCTGGCCGCCGACCCGCCCGGCGGCGCGGCCGCGGTGCGCTCGGGCGCCGAGCGGGTGTACTGGTGGACCGGCAGCCGCACCGTCGCCCTGGACGGCGCGACGCTCACCCCGGTGTGGACCGTCCCCGGCACGCTCGGCACGGCCCTGCGCTACGGCGGCGGCCTGCTGGTCCCGATGCCCGACGGCCTGGCCGAGCTGGACCCGACCACCGGGACGGTGCTGCGCACCCTGCCGGTCGAGCGGGCCGACCCGGCGGGCCCGGTGCAGCTGGACTCGGCCGGGGAGGTCGTGCTCGAGCAGCGCGGGTCCGAGCTGGTGGCGCTGCGCCCGGGCTGACCGTCCGCGCCGCGGGACCGCTCAGGCGAACCACTGGGACGTCAGCAGCAGGGCCGCGGTGACCAGCACCGCCAGCGCCGCCGTGGTCCCGCGCGGGCCGCTGCGGCGGTCCGCGTAGACCTGCGCCGGGACGGCCACGACCACCGCGAGCAGGTGCCAGACCAGCATCCCGGTGCCCGGCCCCGGGCTGCCCTCGCGCCCGGCGACGTACCAGGCGACCCCCAGCGCGGCGAGCAGCACGACCAGGCCGCCGGCCAGGACCCCGGACAGCCCGCGCAGGGC
>JASLAP010000113.1 GCA_030147065.1 Pseudonocardia sp.
CGGCGCTGCCGCCGAGCGACTCGCCGCGCGCGGCGAAGGCGGCGACGCCGTCCGGGTCGGACACCGCGCCGCCGGGGTCGTCGTGGCGGTGCTCGGCGGCGGCGGGATCTGGAACGCCGACGCCGTCCCGGCCAGCCGGGCGTCGCTGCTCGCCCCGCTGGTCACGGTGCTGGTCGTGGCGCTGGCCTGCGTCGGCTGGCCGCGACTGGTGGCGGCGTGGGGGCGCGCGGCGTGGGCCCTGGCCGGGCTCGGCGCGGCCGGTGTGGTGCTGGCCTGCGCCGGAGCCCTCCCCGGCCTCGCGGACCTGCTGCGGGTGGCCGTCGAGCAGGTGCCGGGCGCCGGGCTGCTGCGCGACGGGCAGAAGTGGGCGGCCTGGTGGGTGCTCGCCCTCGCCGTCGGGGCCGGGGCGGGTGCCGCCCGGCTCGCCGCCGCGGCCCGTGCGGTGCGGGTGCCGGTGGCCGCGGTCGCGGCCGCCGCCCTGGCCCTGCCGGTCGTCGCGGTCCCCGACCTGGCCTGGGGGGTGGGCGGGCGGCTCGACCCGGTCCGGTACCCCGCCGACTGGGACCGGGTGGCCGCCGTGCTCGCCGCCGACCCGGCCCCCGGCGACGTGCTCGCGCTGCCGTTCGGGGCGGTCCGCTCGTTCGGCTGGAACGCCGGGCGCCCGCAGCTCGACCCGGCCCCGCGCTACCTGCCGCGCCCGGTCGTCGTGGACGACACCCTCGTGGTGGGCAGTGTGGTGGGCAGCACGGACGGTGACGGGCCGGCCGGGGGCGGGGTCGGTTCGGCCGAGCGGGTGGTGGCGGGGGAGGACCGCCGGGCCGCCGCGGTCGGGGCGGCGGTGGCCGCGGACCCGGCGGCGCTGGCGGCGCTCGGCATCGGCTGGGTGCTCGTGGAACGCGGTACCCCGGGCCCGCCCGTGCCCCCGGCGGTCGCGGCGTTCCCGCAGGTCGTGGCCGGTCACTGGCTGGAGCTCCGGCGCGTCCCCGGGACGGTGGCGGCACCGGCGGCCGACGGCGCGCGGACCGTCGCGGTGATCGGCGCGCACGCCGCCGCGCTGGCCGCGGTGCTGCTCGCGGCCGGGGCCGTCGCCGTCGACGGGCCGTTGTCATCGCGACGACGGGCGGTTACGGTCTCGCCCCGTCGGAACCACGGAAGGCGGGACACGGGATGAGATCTGTCGGTGCAGTGATCGCGACCCTGGCGCTCGGGGCGGCCCTCGGGGTGGCCGCGGTGTTCGCCACCGCCGCCGCGATGGCCCCGGACACCGCGGCCGCGCAGACGCCGGCCGCCCAGGTCACCTACGGCGTGCGCTGAGCCGGCGCCGGCCGCGGCGAGCACCGCGCGGAACGCGCGGACGCTCGCCGTCCAGGTGTGGCACCCGGCCGCGGTGCGCGCCGCGGCCCCCAGCTCCCGGCGCGTCCGCGCGTCGGTGAGCAGCCCGTCCACCGCCGAGACCAGCCCGTCCAGGTCGTCCACCAGCAGCCCGGTGCGGCCGTCGCGCACCGACTCGCGCAACCCGCCCGCCGACCGGTAGGCCACCGTCGGGACCCCGTGCCCGGCGGCCTCCACCACGGCGATCCCCCACCCCTCCTTGACCGAGGGGCACACGTGCACCCAGGCCCCGGCCAGCAGTTCGTGCTTGGTCGGCTCGTCGACGAAGCCGTGGAAGACCACCCGGTCGGCGACCCCGAGCTCGGCGGTGCGGGCCCGCAGCGCGCCCTCCCACCAGCCCTCGCCGACCACGTCCAGGCGCAGGCCGGGGTGCCGGTCGGCGAGCCGGGCCACGGCCTCGACCGCGTGCTCGACGCGCTTGTGCGGCACCAGCCGGCCCAGCACGACCAGCCGCGGCGCCGGGTCGGTGACCGCGGTGGTGGCCGGGACCGGCTCGGTCCCGTTGTGCACCACGGTGATCCGCTCGCGGGCCACGCCCAGCCCGCCCAGCTCGGCGGCCGTCGCCTCGGAGACGGCGACGTACCGGCAGCGCCGGTAGACCCGCGGCGCGACCACCGACTCCACCCACCAGCCGACCGCCCCGGCGAGCCGCCCGAACAGGATCGGCCACTGCTCGCGGTGCACGTGGTGCACCAGCACCACGACCGGCCGGCGGGTGACCAGCGGGCTGGCGAACGGCACCCCGTTCTGCACGTCGACGACCAGCCCGGGGCGGGCCCGCACCACCTGGGCCAACCCGTGCAGGTAGACCGTCAGCCGCCCGCCGCGGCGCACGACCCGCACCCCGCCGAGGGTCTCCCGGCGCGGCGCCCGCGGGTGCGCGGCGCACAGCAGCCCGACGCGCAGGCCGTCCGCCGCCAGTCCCTCGGCAATTCGGTGGACGTACCGTTCGGATCCACCGCCCTCCGGGTGGGACAGATCCCGCCAATTCAGGAACAGTACGTCGACCTTCGCCGCCTTTGGCACGTGGCGGAGGCTACCCGTGGGTAGGTTACCTGCCGGTACTCCATTCGGATCCATGTGAGGGGCAGATGTCGCAGCACGCCACGGTGAATCGTTCCATAAGGTTGTTCCGGGCCTTCCTGCACGAGCAGTCCGACCCGGACCGGTTCTACGCCGCGCTCGCCGACGACTCCGTGCAGTTGCTGCGCGAGCACGTGGAGCTGGCCGGGCGCACCGTGCTCGACGTCGGCGGCGGGCCCGGCTACTTCGCCGACGCCTACCGCGCGGCCGGGGCCACCTACGTCGGCATCGACCCGGACACCGGCGAGCTGTCCGCGCGCGGCGCGCCGGCCGCCGGGATGGTCCGCGGCAGCGGCCAGCAGTTGCCGGTGCGGACCGGCTCGGTGGACGTCTGCTACTCGTCGAACGTGCTCGAGCACGTGCCCCGACCTTGGCTGATGGGCGCGGAGATGATCCGGGTGACCCGCCCGGGCGGGCTGGTGCACCTGTCGTTCACCCCGTGGCTGTCGCCGTGGGGCGGGCACGAGACCGCGCCGTGGCACTACCTCGGCGGGCACTTCGCGCGCCGGCGCTACCGGCGCCGGCACGGCCACGAGCCCAAGAACCGCTACGCCGAGTCGCTGTTCGCGGTGTCGGTCGGGGCCGCGCTGCGCTGGGCCCGGCAGTGCCCGGACGCCACCCTGGTGGCCGCGCTGCCCCGCTACCACCCGTGGTGGGCGCGCTGGGTGGTCCGGCTCCCGCTGATCCGCGAGGTCGTCTGCTGGAACCTGGTGATCGTGCTCGAAAAGCGTTGAGGATTGCCTCTTGCCAAGAGGCTACCGGCCAGTACAGTAACGCCCCACGTGGCGGTACGCGGCTGCTCCACGACCGGAGGTCGACAATCCATGCAACGACGCAGGGTAGGTTTCGGGCTGCTCGGAATCGGCTCATTCGTGGTCGGTGCCGCGGTGTGCCTGTGGCTGGTGCTGGTGCCCGCACTGGTCGTGCTGCCGCTGGACCAGACCGGGTCCAGCGTGGCCACCGGCAGCGGGCTGACCGTCTTCTACCCCGGCGACCTGACCGAGCGCAGCGGCGTCTCGGCGCGCGCCGGGCGCGACGTGATCGGCGACCCCGGCGCCCCGGACGCCACCGACGACGTCGCGGTCTGGACGGCCACCTCCCAGGTCACCGACGCCGGCGGTGCGCTCGTCTCGGTCGCCGAGGACCGGGTCTGCCTGGACCGGCGCACCGCGGTGGCGGTCTCGCCGTGCGCGTCCGAGCGGCTCAACGGCGACAACCGGGTGCGCCACGAGGGCCTGAGCTACACCTTCCCGTTCGGCACCGGCCAGCAGGACTACCCGATGTTCGACACCAGCGCGCAGGCGGCGTTCCCGGCCCGGTTCACGGCCGCCGAGGAGCTGGAGGGCCTGGCGGTCTACCGGTTCGAGCAGACGGTGCCGGAGACCGTCATCGAGCAGCGCGAGGTGCCCGGCCAGCTGGCCGGCGGCGCCGAGGGCACCTCGGTGCTCGCCGACCGGGTCTACAGCAACGTGCGCACGGTCTGGGTCGAGCCGACCACCGGCGTGATCGTCAAGGGTCAGGAGCAGCAGCGCCAGTACCTGCGCGGCCCGGACGGCACCACCGGGGTGACCCTGCTGGAGGGCACGCTCGTCTTCGACGAGGAGACCGTCGCCAACGGCCTGGAGCGGGCCCGCGAGGCGCAGGCCCGGATCACCCTGATCGGCACCACGTTGCCGTGGTCGCTGCTGGCGCTGGGCGGGCTGCTGCTGGTCGGCGGGGCGGCCCTGGTCGTCGACCGCGGCGGCCGGCACTCCGCGGGTCGCGACGCCACCGACGCGCCGGTCGGGGCGGCGTCCGGACGCTGACCCGCGCCACCGCTCCCCGCCCGTGACCCTCCTGCTCGACCGCGCTCCGACGGGCCGCGGTCGTCTCCGGCCCGCCGCACCACCGGCCCCCTCCCCGGTGGTGCGGCGGGCCCGCCTGGCCGCCGGCTGCCTGGGGCTGACCGGCCTGGCGCTGTCCCAGGAACCCGGCCGGCTCGTCCCGGACACCAAGCTCGACCTGGCCGTGGACCCGATCGGGTTCCTCGGCCGGGCGCTCACCCTGTGGGAGCCCGAGGGCTTCGCCGGCCAGGTGCAGAACCAGGCCTACGGCTACCTGTTCCCGATGGGGCCGTTCTTCGCCGCGGGCCGGCTGGTCGGGCTGCCGGCCTGGGTGGTCCAGCGGCTGTGGCTGGCCCTGCTGATGTCGGTGGCCTTCCTCGGCGTGGTCGCGCTGGCCCGGGCGCTGCGGATCGGCACCCCGACCGGGCGGCTGGTCGGCGGGCTGGCCTACGCGCTGGCCCCGCGGATGGTCACCGAGCTGGGCGCGATCTCCATCGAGGTGCTGCCCATGGCGGTGGCGCCCTGGGTGCTGGTGCCGCTGGTGCACGGCGCGCGGCGCGGATCGCCGCGGCGGGCCGCGCTGGCCTCGGGTGCGGCGGTGTTCTGCGTCGGCGGGGTCAACGCCGCCGCCACCTCGGCGGTGCTGCCGCTGGCCGCGATCTGGCTGCTCACCCGCCGCCCCGGGCCGCGGCGCCGCGCGCTCATCGGCTGGTGGGTGGCCGCGGTCGGGCTGGCCACCGCGTGGTGGGCCGGGCCGCTGCTGCTGCTGGGCCGCTACAGCCCGCCGTTCCTGGACCTGATCGAGAGCGCGCCGGTGACCACCGGACCGGCCGAGCTGGTCAACGCGCTGCGCGGGACGACCCAGTGGGTGGCCTGGCTGGCCGGGCCGGGCGGCCCGCTGTGGCCGGCGGGCTGGGCGCTGGCCCGCGACGCGCTGCCGGTGGCGGCCACCGTCGTGCTGGCCGGCGTCGGCCTGGTCGGGCTCACCCGCCGCGACCTGCCGCAGCGCCGCTTCCTGGCGCTCGGCCTGCTGGCCGGGCTGCTGCTGGTGACCGCGGGGCACGTGGCCGCGGTCGACGGGCTGCTGGCCGGGCCGCTGCGCGCGGCGCTGGACGGGCCGCTGGCCCCGCTGCGCAACACCCACAAGTTCGACCCGGTGCTGCGGCTGCCGCTGGTGCTCGCCGCCGTCCACCTGCTGCGCCGCCCGCGGACCCCGCCGACCTCCCCGGGCCGCCGCGTTGCCGGGCCGGTGGTGGCGGTGGTGCTGGTGGGTGCCGGGATCGCCGGCGTGGCCTCGCCCGCGCTGGCCGGCCGGCTCGCCCCGGCCACCGGGTACGCCGGGCTGCCCGGGTACTGGGCGGAGACCGCCGAGCTGCTGGCCCGCGCGCAGCCGGCGGGTCGGGCGCTGCTGGTGCCGGCCTCCTCGTTCGGCACCTACGTGTGGGGCAGCCCGGCCGACGAGCCGCTGCAGCCGCTGGCCCGCAGCCCGTGGGAGGTGCGCAACGCGGTGCCGCTCACCCCGCCGGGCCACATCCGGATGCTCGACGCGGTGCAGGACCGACTGGCCCGCGGCCAGGGCTCGGCCGGGCTGGCCCGCTACCTGGCCCGGGCCGGGATCTCGCACCTGGTGGTGCGCAACGACCTGGACACCGGCCTGGCCGGCGCCACCCGCCCGGTCCTGGTGCACCGGGCGCTGGCCGACTCCCCGGGCATCACCCGCATCGCCGCCTTCGGTCCCGAGCTGTTCGGCTTCACCGCGCTGCCCGGCCTGGTCCAGGACGAGGGGCTGACCATCCCGTTGCCCGCCGTGGAGGTCTTCGCCGTCGCCGGGGCGGCCCAGCGGGCGTCCACAGTGGATCTGTCCGATGCGGTCGCGGTGGCCGGCGGTCCGGACGCGCTGCTGCAGCTGGAGGACCGCGGCCTGGTCACCGGTCGCCCGGCGCTCGACCCCGGCACGCCCGGCGTGCCGGGGCTGGCCGGCGACGCGCTGCGCCGCCGGGAACGCGCCTTCGGGCGGATCGCCGACGCCGCCTCGGCCAGCCTCGCCCCCGACGACCCGCTCCGCCTGGACGGCCCGGTGCCCGACTACGCCGCGCCCGGCGCGACCCCGGCCGTCGTCCGCCTCGACGGGGCGCGGCTCACCGCGTCCGGCTCGGCGTCGGACCCGGACAGCGCGACCGGCGCCCGGCCCGAGCACCACCCGTTCGCCGCGGTCGACGGCGATCCGGGCACGGCGTGGCGGCCGGCCGTCCGCCTCGACGACGAGCCGGCCTGGCTGCGCGTGGAGACCGACCGGCCGGTGCAGGCCGCGACCGTGACCGTCGTCCTGCCTCCGGACGTGGCCGGCTCACCACCCACGGTCGCGCTGCGGACCGACACGGGGGAGTTCACGGTGCCGCTGGCGGCCACCGCGGCCCCCCAGGAACTCCTGCTGCCGCCGGGGGAGACCCGCTCGATCACGCTCACCTCGCCGACCTCGGTGTTCGGGCTGGCCGAGCTGACGGTTCCCGGCGTGGCGGTCCGGCGCACGGTGGAGCTGCCGCCGGCGGCGGCCGGGGGCCTGGTGTTCGACGCCGCCGGGCCCGCCCGCGACGGCTGCGTGCCCGACCCGGCCGGGCGGCCGCGCTGCGCCGCCGGCCTGGTCCGCGGGGCCGAGGAGCCCGGCCCGCTCGACCGGACGCTCACCCTCGACGCCCCGGCCACGGTGGCGGTCTCGGCCACCGCGACCCCGCGGCCCGGCCCCGCCCTCGACGCCCTGGTCGCGGCCGGGGGAACCGTGGCCACGGCGACCTCCGCGGCCGTGCCGGACCCGCGGGCCGGCCCCGGCGCGGTGCTCGACGGCGACCCGGCGACCTCCTGGCTGGCCGCGGCGCAGGACCCGGACCCGACCCTGGACCTGCGCTGGGACGGCCCGCGCACCCTCGACCGGCTCCGCCTGGTGACCGCTCCCGGAACGCCCGCCGCGCTGCCCGGCGCGGTGCAGCTGCGGGCCGGCGCCGAGGAGCGGACGGTCGCGATCGGCCCGGACGGCGAGGTCCGGTTCGCGCCGCTGACCACCGACCGGCTCGCGCTGCGCTTCCCGCTGTCGCTCGCGCTGTCCTCCTACGACCCCTACACCCGCGCGGTCACCCCGCTGGGCGTCGGCCTCGCCGAGGTCGAGGGGCTGCCCGCGGCCGCACCGGCGGCCACGCCCGTCGAGCTGGGCTGCGGGGCCGGCCCGCAGCTCACCCTGGACGGCCGGACCTGGCCGACCGCCCTGTCCACCACGGTCGGCGGCCTGCGGTCGCTGCGGCCGGTCCCGCTGCGGCTGTGCGGTTCGCCGCTGGCCCGGCTCGACACCGGCGGGCACCGGTTCGTCGGCGCCGGCACCGACGCGTTCGCCGTCACCGCGGCGTCGCTGCTGCCCCCGGGAGGGCCGGTCCCGGGGCGGCCGCGGCCGGAGGCGACCCCGCGCTGGGACGCCGAGAGCCGCACGGTCGAGGTCGCCGCGCGGGACGCCACCCGGCTGCTCGTCGTGCCGGAGAACGCGAACCCCGGGTGGGTCGCCACGCTGGACGGCCGCCGGCTGGAGCCCCGGACCGTCGACGGCTGGCAGCAGGGTTACCTCCTGCCGCCCGGGCCGGCCGGCGTGGTCGAGCTCGCCTTCACCCCGGGCCCGCTCTACCGCGCGGCGCTGCTGGGCGGGGCGATCGCGGTGGGCCTGCTGCTGGCGCTGCTGGCCTGGCCGGCCCGGCGGGAGCCTCCGCCGGTGACCGGCAGCCCGGGGCGGGCCGGGGCGGTGACCGCGGTCGTGGTGACCGCCGGGATGCTGCTGCTGGCCGGGCCGCCCGGGGTGCTGGCGCTGGCCGCGGTGGCCTACGGGGCCGGCTCGGCCGGGGCCCGCCGGTCCGCGGCGCTGGCCTGGACCGCCGCGCTGGGCGTCGGCACCGCCGGGACGGCGCTGCTGCTCGGCGCCGACCCGACCGGCTCCGTGGTCACCCAGGTGGGCTGCGCGGTGGCCGTCGCGGCGGTGCTGGCCGCGGTGCTGCCGGTGCCGGCCGGGGTCCGCCGCTCGGGCACCAGGTCGCGCAGGGCCCTGGTCAGCGGGCGCTCCAGCACCCGGTGACTGAGCGCCGCGAGCAGCAGCCCGCCACCGGCCGTCACCACCAGGACCGGCCAGAACCCGCCGGTGAACGGGGTCCACCCGGCCACCGCGTAGAACCCGACCAGCACGCTCATGTGGAACAGGAACAGCCCGTAGGACATGGTGCCCAGCCACCGCGCCGGCCGGCCGGCGAGCGCGGCCCGCAGCCGTCCGCGGCGCTGGTCGCCCAGCACCAGCGGCAGCACCAGCAGCGCCCCGGTGCCCAGGAACAGCAGGTTCTTGACCACCGCGGCGGCCGGTTCGGGCGCGGTGAGCCCGAGCGGGCCGGCCACCGGGGTGCAGGCGATCCAGAACAGCGCGCCGGCCACCGCCCAGCACGTCCCCGGGCTCGCCGCCAGCTCGCGGACCGGGCCGAACCGGCCCGGCGAGGCGACCACCACGGCCAGCGCCATCCCGGCGCAGAACCAGCCGGCGAACGCCGGCAGCCACAGGTTCAGCGGGCCGACGACCTGGGCGTCGGTCTCCACCCACAGCAGCCAGCCGGCCCCGGCCGCGGTCAGCGCGCCCAGCCCGGCCAGCACCCGCCCGGGGCGCCAGCCCGGCCCGGTCGCCTGCACCAGCCAGCGCACCAGCACCGGCAGCAGCAGGTAGAACGCGACCTCGGTGCACAGGCTCCAGGTGTGGGTCAGCCCCTCGCGGGTCCAGGACGGGCCGTAGATCTGCAGCAGGCCCAGCTGCCGGGCCCAGTCGGCCGACCCGGTGTCCCGGTTGGCCGGGAGCAGCAGCAGGGCGAGTGCCACCGCCGCCCAGTAGGCGGGCAGGATCCGCAGCGCGCGCCGCCACAGGTAGGCCGCGGTGCGCCGCGGCGTCGCGTCCCCGGCCGCGGCCCGGAACATCGGCAGCGACAGCAGGAACCCGGCCAGCGCGAAGAACACCGCCACCGCGACGTCCAGGCGGGCCAGCGCCGGGCCGGGGAACGCCGAGGTGTAGCCGCCGGTGACGAACGCGCAGTGGGTGACGACCACCGTCGCGGCGGCCAGCCCGCGCAGCCCGTCCAGGCAGGGGAACTCGTGCCCGCGCTCGCCCGGCACCCCACTCGCGTGCCCGCTCACCCGGCGGCCCCGAACGGGCGGGGGACGCCGACGTCGACCGCCCCGACGCAGATCGGCTGCTCCGCGTCGGCCGGCTCGATGGTCACCGCCGACACCGACCCGGTGACCTGCACGTAGGCCTCCTGCGGACCGGCCGGGAAGAGCACCGGCACCCGGTGGTCGCCGGCGCTGACCCAGGCGGTGTTGTCGGCCGCCGACAGCGACCGGATCCGGATCACCCAGCGCCCCGGCGGGGTCGGCGCGGCCAGCGGGATCCGCACCAGCGGCCCCCGGACGTACCAGCCGCAGCCCGGCTCGGGGCCGGGCGGCGCGGCGGCGGTCGCCGGGACGTCGGCGAACTGCACGTGCCCGGCCGCGTCCAGGATCGCCAACCCGGGGGAGGACCGGCCGTCGGCCAGGAACACCGGCTGCGGGACCGCGGCGAGCACCCGCGAGGCCAGCGCCTGCTCGCCCAGCACCGACCACATCACCGCGTCGGGCACCGGGGCGTCGTAGAGCACGATTCCCGGCCGCGCGGCCAGTTCGGCGCGGGCCGTCTCGACGAACGGCCGGGCCGGGTTGGCCGCCCACCGGTGGGCGTACCCCGCGGTGGACACCACCGATCCCACGGCCAGCGCCAGCACCACGGCCGTGCCCAGCCCGAGCCGCGTCCGGGGCGCCGCCGTCCAGCGGCGCAGCGCCGCCGCGAGCGGTCCGGGGCGTTCGCGCAGGACCTGCGGCGCGCCCAGCACCGGCATCGTGGCCAGGCCCAGGCACAGCGCACCGACCAGCGCGATCTCGGTGAAGTAGCGGTACTCCCTGGCCAGCGCGTACGGGCCGATGACCTGCGCCCGGCTCACCGCGAGCAGCAGGCACGACCCGATCACGGTGACCGCCAGCAGCGCCCACGCGCGTCCGGCGCCGCGGCGGCGGACCACCGTCGCCACCACCACCGCGGCCACCGCCACCGCGGCCAGCACCTGCGCCCACCCCGGCGGGTCGGTCAGGGCCAGCGTCGGCGGGAAGTCCTCCCACCGCCACGGCCCGCCGACCAGCCCGGGCAGCACCGAGTGCCGCACCGCCGAGCCGACCAGCACCGCGGCGTCGCCGGCGGAGGCCAGACCGCGCACCGGGGACGGGATCGTCAGCAGGTAGAAGGTGGTGAACGCGGCGCCGATCAGCCCGTAGAGCGTCCAGCCGAGGCGGTGGCGGCGCAGCAGGTCCGCGATCCGGGCGACGCCCCGGCTGCGGCCGAACCACAGCAGCGTCACCGCGGCCAGCAGCGGCAGCGCCAGCACGGTCTTCTCGGAGAACATCAACCCGCCCACCACGGCCGCCGCCGCCGCGACCGCGTCCTGCGGACGGCCCGAGCGCAGGTACCGGACGTGCGCGGTGAGCGCGAGCACCACGGCGAGCTGCAGCGGGAGCTGGTTGAGCGCGGCTGCCCACCACAGGAACGCCGGCAGGGTCATCGCGCTCGCCAGGTACACCGCCAGTGGCAGCAGCACGGCCGGCCGGCGCCCGAACAGCGTCAGCAGCAGCCGCAGCAGGGCGACGTCGACCGCGAGCTGGCCGAGCAGCAGCAGCCCGACGGTGGCCGGCCAGCTCAGCGGGGTGACCGCGGTCAGCGCGTCGACCAGCAGGAACGCCCCCGGCATGAGGTGGCCGTTGTAGTCGGCCAGCAGCCCGGCGAGCTCCAGCGGTTCGCGCACCGCGCGGTCGACGAACACGAAGTCGTCGAGCAGGAAGTAGCCCGGCGCCGAGGCCCAGGCGCGCAGCCCGAGCTGCGCGGCGATGAGCACCGCGGCGAGCGCGACGACGGGCAGTGCCCGGGTACCGGCCGGCGAGTCCGGCTCGTCGGCGCGGGCGAGCACGGCGGTGGGCGTCATCGCCTGGACCTCCTCCGATCCCCCGGACGCGGGGCGGCCCCAGCGTAGGAGACCGGGTTACTCCTCGGTAGGTCCGTTCGGAGCCGTCGCGATCATCCTCAGCGGACCGAGCCGGTGCGGACGCGGCGGCGGTAGTCGCCCTCGGCCGTCGCGGCGAAGTCCTGCGCCTCCAGCCACCGCACGACGTCGGCGCCCCGCGGGTGGTCGGCGTGCACCCGGTTGTAGACGTAGTTGAGGTGCCGGGAGGCGGCCTCCCGGTCGAGCCGGTCCAGGATCTCGGCGCCGACGCCGGACCCGCGGGCCCCCGGCGCCACCAGGACCAGGATCTCGGCGTCGCCCCAGACGTCGTCGAGCCGGCCGAACCCGACGACCTCGCCGCCGTCCTCCAGCCGCCACCACTCGTCACCGAGCTGGGCGCCGGGCTCGGCGCCGCGGATGCCGAACAGCTCCGGGCGCAGCTCGCCCACCACCCGGGCCTTGGCCTCGTCCCACCGGGCCGAGGCCTCGTGGACCCACTCACGTGCCATGGTCTGCTCCCGTCGTCGGAGGCCGGGCGCCGTCGCCCGCCCGATTGTCCGCGGCAGCGATGACGCCCGTCGACTCCTGTACCCGATCGCGGGACCGCCGATCCGCCGCCGACCGGGCCGGGAGACGCTGCTCAGCAGTCCTCGTCGAGCTTCACCACCCCGAAGTCGATCTCGGTACCCGGGGTGATCGTGCTGCCGGGCGCCACGTTCTGGTCGCAGACCTGCCAGTTGCGGTCGGACACCTGCATCCGGTCCGCGCCGGTCGTGTCGTGGCTCCTCGTGATCGGGATCCCGTAGCCGGTGAGGGACTGGATCGCGTTCTGCGCGTCCTGCAGGCCCACACCGACCAGGTTCGGCATGATCCAACTGGTGGGCGCGGCGGGAGCTGCGGGCGCGACCGTGACCGCGGTGGCGGCCGGAGGTGCCTCAATGGCGGACGGGCGAGCAGCGGCGGTAGGTGCCGTGGCCGGCGTCGTGGGAGCCGGCGCCGGTGCGGCGCAGGCCGAGAGCAGCCAGAGGGCTGCTGCCGTGGTGACGGCAAGGACGTGACGCAAGGGAGCTCCAGACGGTCGGTGTTGATCGCCTCGCTGACCGCGATCGGAGTGTTACAGCCTGTATCGCCTGGGCGAGCAGGAAGCCCGGACTCGGGGCGGTGGAGTCGTGCGGCTTGATATGGGATCCAATCCGGCCCACACTTGATCCTGCCGCCACTGCGAGGAGGGCCGCCCGTGCTCAGCCGCCAGGACAACGAACGCCTCACCCGCACCGATCCGGGGACGCCGATGGGCCGGCTGCTGCGCGCCTACTGGCAGCCGGCCGCCCTGGTCTCGGAGATGACCGCCGAGCGCCCGGTCAAAGCGGTCCGGCTGCTCGGCGAGGACCTGGTGCTGTTCCGCCGCGGGTCCCCGGACGGCGCCGGCGAGTGGGCGCTGATCAGCCGGTTCTGCGCGCACCGCGGGGTCGACCTGTCCTTCGGGCGGCTGGAGGACGGCGGGCTGCGCTGCCTCTACCACGGCTGGCTCTACGGCCCCGACGGCCGCTGCCTGGAGCAGCCCGCCGAGCCCGCGCACAGCACGTTCGCCGCCAAGATCCGGATCGCCAGCTACCCGTGCGTGGAGCGCAACGGCATCGTGTTCGCCTACCTCGGCGCCGGGGACCCGCCGCCGCTGCCCGGCTACGACTGCTTCACCGCCCCGGCGGAGTACACCTTCGCGTTCAAGGGCCTGTGGGAGTGCAACTGGCTGCAGGGCGTCGAGGGCGGCATCGACCCCAGCCACGTGTCGTTCCTGCACCGGTTCGTCGGCGAGGACCCGCGCGCGGCCTACGGCCAGCAGTTCAGCGAGGAGGTCACCGGCACCGGCCGCAAGCTCTCCGAGCTGGTCGGCGACCACTTCCGGCCCGACATCGAGGTCGAGCCGGCCGAGCACGGGCTGCGGGTGTTCGCCGTGCGCCGGCTCACCGAGGACGTCTCCCACGTGCGGGTGACCAACCTGCTGTTCCCCAACGCGTTCGTGGTGCCCTTCGGCAACAGCAAGGCGTTCGTGCAGTGGCACGTCCCGGTCGACGACGGCAACCACTACTGGTACATGGTGCTCTACGACTTCGCCGAGCCGACCGACCGGGAGACGCTGCTGGCCCAGCGGCTGGCCGAGGTGACGCTGCCGGACTACCGGCCGCTGCGCAACCGGTCCAACGACTGGGGCTTCGACCCCGCCGAGCAGCGCGAGCTCACCTACACCGGGATGGGCCTGGACATCAACGTGCACGACCAGTGGGCGGTGGAGAGCATGGGCCGCATCCAGGACCGCACGGTGGAGCGCCTCGGGGTGTCCGACCGCGCGGTCACCGCCAACCGGCGGCTCCTGCTGCGCTCGCTGGAGGCCTTCGAGGCGGGCGCCCCGCTGCCGGCGCAGGCCCTCGACGCGGCCTCGGCCGCGGCGCAGACCGGGCCGGCCGCCGTCGACCTGATCAGCCCGGCCGAGGGCTGGCAGCAGCGCTGGGCGCAGCACGACGCCGAGCGGCGCGCGGCGTCGCCGTGGGCGGGGCGCACGCGCAGCGCGGAGCCCGCCGATGCGTAACACCGACGAGCGCCCGGTGGCCGAGGGCGGGAGCGGCGCCCGGCCCCTGCTCGACGGCGACCGCGGCGGCTTCGTGGAGCGCCACGACCTGTGGTCCGACCGGCACTACGCCGCCGCCGCGCAGCTGCGCCGGGTCGTCGACGAGCTGGGCGTCGAGCTGGTCCGGGTCTGCTTCACCGACCAGCACGGCGTCCTGCGCGGCAAGGCGATCACCCGCGCGGCCCTGCCCGGGGTGCTGCGCGCCGGGCTGACCGTGCCGTCCTCGCTGCTGCTCAAGGACACCTCGGGCCGGTCGTCGTTCCCGGTCTTCGAGTCGCTCACGCTGGACGGCTACCGCGGCTTCGCCGGGGCGGGCGACGTCGTCCTGGTGGCCGACCCGACGACCTTCCGGGTGCTGCCGTGGTCGCCGCGGACCGGGCTGGTGCTGGCCGACCTGCACTACCCGGACGGCCGCGCGGTGCCGTTCTGCGGTCGCGGCACGCTGCGCACCCACCTCGACCGGCTCGCCGGACGCGACCTCGCGCTGACCGTCGGCACCGAGCTGGAGTTCCACGTCTTCGCCCGGGAGGGCCCGGACGTCGGGGTTGCCGCCGGGGTTGCCGAGGCCGCGGTCAGCCGGCCCGGGCGACCCGGCGCCGCGCCCGCGGTCCGCCCGCTCACCCCGGGTGCCCAGCTGCTCAAGCTCGACTCCCTGGACACCGTCGACCACCTCGTCGAGGAGCTGCAGCGCGGGCTGACCCGGCTGGACCTGCCGCTGCGCTCGATCGAGCTGGAGTTCGGGCCCGGCCAGTTCGAGCTGACCCTGGAGGCCGGCGACGCCGCCGAGGTCGCCGACCAGGTGGTGCTGTGCCGCACCGCGGTCAAGCAGATCTGCCGGCGGCTGGGCCTGCACGCGACCTTCATGTCCCGCCCGGTCGGCACCGAGACCGCCTCCACCGGCTGGCACCTGCACCAGTCGCTGCGCAACACCGCCACCGGCGCCCCGATCTTCGCCCGGCCCGAGGCCGACGCCGGGGAGGTGCTCAGCGACAGCGGCCGCTACTACCTGGGCGGCCTGCTGCAGCACGCCGCCGCCGCGGCTGCCTTCACCACCCCGACGGTCAACGGCTACAAGCGCTACCAGCCGTTCTCGCTGGCTCCCGACCGGGTGCTGTGGGGGCTGGACAACAAGGCGGCGATGGTCCGCGTCGTCGGCCGGGCCGGCGACCCGGACGCCCGGTTGGAGAACCGCTCCGGCGAGCCCGCCGCCAACCCCTACCTCTACATCCTGTCGCAGCTGGTCAGCGGCCTGGACGGGATGGACCGCCAGCTCGCGCCCGGCCCGCCCAGCGACTCGCCCTACCAGGACGAGGCACCCCGGCTGCCGGCCACGCTCGGCGACGCCGTCGCCGCGCTGGACGCCAGCGCGCTGTTCCGCGACGCCCTCGGCGACCCCGTCGTGGACTGGTACGTGCACCTCAAGCGGGCCGAGTTCGCCCGGTACCTGGCCGAGGTGTCGGACTGGGAGCAGCGTGAGTACTTCGACCTCCTCTGAATCCTCCGCCGCGTCACCCGCCGGGACCTCCTCCGCCACCCCGGCCGCGTCCGGCGGCGCCATGGTCGACGACCTGACCGCCCGGATCCGCGAGCGCATCCTGTCCGGCGACCTGCCGATCGGCGCCCCGCTGCGCCAGGCCGACCTGGCCGCGGGCTTCGGGGTCAGCCGGATGCCGGTCCGCGAGGCCCTGCGCCGGCTGCAGAGCAGCGGGCTGATCGAGGTGTTCCCGCACCGCGGCGCCGTGGTCCGGGCGCCCGCGCCGTGGGAGGTCCGCGAGACCTACGAGGTGCGCGCCGAGCTGGAGGCGCTGGCCGCCCGCCGCGCGGTGCCCCGGATCTCGCCGGCGCAGGTCGCCGAGCTGCGCCGGATCAACGACGACATGCGCCGGCGCACGGCCGATCGCGACGCCGCCGACGGGGGCGGGGCCGTCGACGCGGCCCCCGAGCAGCGCCACCGGGGCAGCGAGACCTTCCACAACCTGATCGCCGCGTGCGCGGGCAACGAGCGGCTCAGCCGCACCATCGACGAGCTGCACGCGGCCTACCCGCGCAACCTGCTGGTCCGGATGCTGGTCGAGGACCCGCGCTACTGCACGGAGAACTTCGCCGAGCACGACCGGATCGTCGACGCGCTGGCCGCCGGGGACGCCGAGACCGCCGGCACCCGGATGCGCGGGCACGTGCTGCGGGCCGGCGAGCAGCTCGCCCGCTGGTTCGAACGCCGGTCCTCCACGGTTTTCCGCGGCTGAGCGCGGTTGCGGACAGGAACTGACCGGACCGCTCCCTACCGTCCACCGCGTGCCGACGACATCCCCCGACACCGCCCTCGACCTGCAGCCCTTCCGCATCGCGATCCCGCAGGACCAGCTCGACGACCTGCACGCCCGCCTGGCGAACACCCGCTGGCCCGACGAGCTGCCCGGCGTGGGCTGGGACCGCGGCGTGCCCGTGGGCTACCTGCGGGAGCTGGCCGACTACTGGCGCACCGGCTTCGACTGGCGCGCCCAGGAGGCCGCGCTCAACGCCCACCCGCAGTTCCGCACCACCGTCGACGGGCAGACCGTGCACTTCCTGCACGTGCGCTCACCGCACCCGGACGCCGTGCCGCTGGTCCTGCTGCACGGCTGGCCCGGCGGGGTCGTCGACTTCCTGGACGTGCTCGGGCCGCTGTCCGACCCGGCCGCGCACGGCGGCGACCCGGCGGACGCGTTCCACCTGGTCGTGCCGTCGCTGCCCGGGTTCGGCTTCTCCACCCCGCTGAACGGGCCCGGCATGGGGCCGGCCCGGATGGCCGAGGTGCTGCGCACCCTGATGACCCGGCTCGGCCACCCCCGCTACGGCATCCAGGGCTACGACGCCGGCGCCTGGGTGGGTCCGGACATGGCGAGCCAGGACCCGGACCGGGTGGTGGGCCTGCACCTCAACGCCCTGCTCACCTTCCCCACCGGCGCCGACGGCGAGTTCGACGGCCTCACCCCGGCCGAGCAGCGCCGCTGGCAGGCCATGCAGGACTTCAACGACGGCTACCTGCAGTGCAACTCCAAACGGCCGCAGACGGTGGCCTACGGGCTGCACGACTCCCCGGTCGGGCAGCTGGCCTGGATCGTGGAGAAGTTCAAGGAGCTCACCGACCCTGCCGACGGGCTGCCCGAGGACAGCATCGACCGCGACCGGATGCTCACCGACGTGGCGCTGTACTGGTTCACCGGCACCGCCGGCTCGGCGGCCCAGATCTACTACGAGTCCATGTCCGCGGCGGACTGGTCGGGCGGCGACGACGACAGCACCGCCTGGGGCTACGACGGCAGCACCGACGGCAGCACCGACGGCAGCACCGGCGGCAGCACGGACGGCAGCACCGGCGATGGCGGCGCGGAGGGCTGGGCCGCGCCGGCGAAGGGCACCGTGCCCACCGGCGTCCTGGTCTCCGCGCACGACGTCACCATCCGGCCGTGGGCCGAGCGCGACCACCACGTGGTGCGCTGGACCGAGCTGGACCGCGGCGGACACTTCCTGGCCATGGAGGCCCCGGACCTGCTGGTCGACGACGTGCGCGCGTTCTTCCGCGGCCTGCGCTGAGCCCGCGGCGAAATCCGGTGCGTTCGCCGGCACCGGTCCGGCATCGTCGGGCCCGGGGCGGCCGGCCGGGGGAGGGCCGGCCGCCGGGGGACCTCGGGGGAGAGCATGTCGGGTGCGGTGTCACGGTCGTTGGCGGTGGCGGTGGTGGTCGGTGGCGGTGGTGGGCGGCGGGATCGGCGGATCGACCGCGGCCCTCGAGCTGGTGCGGGCCGGGTTCGACGTCCGGGTGTACGAGCAGGCCGGCGGGGTGTCCGAGGTCGGCGCGGGCATCCAGCTGGCTCCGAACGCCACCCGCGTCCTTCGCGGGCTGGGCGTGCTGCCGGCCGTCGAGCAGGTGGCCGTCCGCCCCGACGCGCTGGAGTTCCGCCGCTGGGACGACGGCCGGCTGCTGTCGCAGACCCCGCTCGGCCTGGAGATCGAGCAGGCCTTCGGGGCGCCGTACCTCCACGTCCACCGGGCCGACCTGATCGCCGTCCTGCAGGCTGCGCTGCCGGCCGGGTGCGTCCGGGTCGGGCGGCGCTGCGTCGGGGTGACCCACGAGGGCGGGCGCGCCCGGGTCGCCTTCGCCGACGGCTCCAGCGAGGTCGCCGACGTCGTCGTCGGGGCCGACGGCATCCACTCCGCGGTCCGGGAGTCGCTGTCGGGCCCGCAGGACGCCCGGTTCACCGGCCACGTCGCCTACCGCGGGCTCGTCCCGGTCGAGCGGCTGGCCCACCTGCCCATCGAGCGCCGCTGCACCGTGCGGCTCGGGCCGGGCGCGCACCTGGTGCACTACCTCGTCGCGGCCGGGCGGCTGCTCAACGTGGTGTGCGTGGTGGAGGAGGGCTCCTGGGCCCGGGAGTCCTGGACCGACCGCGGCGAGCCGGCCGACCTGCGGGCCGCCTTTCGCCGGCTGGCACCCCACGGTCGGCGGCATCCTCGACGCGCTGGGCACCCCGCTGAAGTGGGCGCTGTTCGACCGGCCGCCGCTGCCCCGGTGGGGCACCGGTGCGGTCACCCTGCTCGGCGACGCCTGCCACCCGATGCTGCCCTACGGCGCGCAGGGCGCCGCCCAGGCCGTGGAGGACGCCGCCACCCTCGCGGCGTGCCTGGCTTCCGGCGCCGACGACATCCCGGCGGCGCTGGCCCGCTACGAGGAGCTGCGCCGCGACCGGACGGCCCGGGTGCAGGCGATCTCCCGGGACAACGGCCGGCGCTTCCACCTGCCCGACGGCCCCGGGCAGCGGGCCCGCGACGAGGCGATGGCCGCGGCGTTCGGCCTGTCGCCGGACATCACCTGGCTCTACGGCCACGACGTCCGCGCCGCGGACCCGCGCGTCCCCAGCTGACCCTGTTCATCCCGGCCACCGTGCGCAAGCAGATGGAGCACTGGTTCGACCGCACCGGCGTGCGCACCCGGAGCGCGGCGGTGGCCCGGGTGCTGGCCGGCCCACCGCACCGCGAGCTGCCGCCACGCTGAGCGGCGCGGTCAGTCCGCCGGCCAGCGCGGCTGCGCGGCCGGGTCGATGCCCAGCGCCGCCTTGCCGATCGTCTCGATCGCCACGTCGTTGGACGGCGGGTGGAACTGCCCGGCCCGCACGTCGCGGTAGTGGCGCTCCAGCGGCAGCGTGCGGAAGATCCCGTGCCCGCCGACCATCCGCACGCACCGGTCGACCGCGGCGTCGGCCGCGGTCACCGCGGTGTGCTTGAGGGCCTGGATGTCGGCGGGCTGCAGCAGCTCGCCGGCGGCCCGCCGGGCGAGCACGTCGTTGAGCATCGCCTCGGCCGGGCGCAGCGCCAGCTCGATCTCCGCGGCGCTGGTGACCTGCGCGGGCTGGCGGGCCATCGGCAGCGACGCGCCGGTGACGGTGCGGTTCGCGACGTAGTCGTAGGCGAAGCGGGCCGCGCTGCGGGCGATGCCCAGGTAGACCGCGGCGATCGAGACCGCGAACCAGGCGAAGATGCGCTCCTGGGCGGTGTCCCACACCGGCGGCCGGGTCGGGTCCGAGCCCCGTTGCACCGCGGCATCGGGCACGAAGACGTCGTCGAACACCACGTCCCAGGACCCGGTGCCGCGCATGGCCATGGTGTCCCAGGTGTCCTTGAAGGACAGTCCCGGGGTGTTGCGCGGCAGGCCGAACAGCAGCAACCGGCCGGTCCCGGTGTCGGCGGCGGTGCCCCAGAAGAAGTCCAGCACCGGGGCCAGCGAGCAGAACGACTTGCGGCCCTTGATCAGGTAGCCGCCCTCGACCGGCGTCGCCGGGGTCGAGGAGCTGCGGACGTTCAGCCCGGTGGCCGCGTCGGTGAGGCTGCCGCCGACCACGACGCCCGAGGTGACCATGGTGAAGATCGGCTCGGCGCCGCGGTCGCCGCCGCGCCAGCCCTCGGCCGCGGCGCCCACCCCGAACAGGTGCATGTTGGTGGCCAGCGCGGTCGACGCGCAGGCCCCGGCGATGATCTTCTGGCAGGCGGCGAAGGTGGCCAGGTCGGCCCCGCCCCCGCCGACCTCGACGGGCACGACCGAGCTGAGGTAGCCCACCTCCTTCATCCGCTCGATGTTCTCCACCGGGAAGCGCGCCTCCCGGTCGATCTCGGCGGCCCGCGGGGCGAACTCCGCGGCGAGCCCGGTGGCGACGGCGGTCCAGTCGGTCATGTCACGGCTCCACGATGATCTTGCAGTGCTCGTCGGGGTCGTCCAGCGCGCCGAACGCCCACGGGACCCGGTCCAGCCCCACCCGGGCGGTGACCAGCGGCGCCACCTCGATCTCGCCCTCGGCGAGCGAGCGCAGCGACGCGGCGAACTCCTCGGGGGTGTAGCCGAGGACGAACTGCACGGACAGTTCCTTGCTGATCCCGAAGTACGGGTTGACGGTGTCCGCGCCCATGCACACCCCGACGACCACCACCCGCGACTGCGCGGGCGCGCAGCGCAGGATGTCGTCGAGGATGCCGGGCACCCCGATCGCCTCGAACACCACCACCGGCGTGGCCGCGCCGGCCCGGGCCCAGGCCGTCTCCTCCCGCGGGTCGACGACGTCGGTGGCGCCCAGCCCGGCGGCCAGCGCGCGGCGGGCGGGGGAGAAGTCGGCGGCCACGATCGACCGCACGCCGCGCACCCCCAGCGCCGCGATCACCGCGAGGCCGACCGGGCCACAGCCGAGCACGACGGCGCGCTCGGCCGGTTCGATGCGCGAGCGGTTGACCGCGTGCAGGCCGACCGCCATCGGTTCGGTGAGCGCGGCGTGGTGCGCGGGCAGCCCGTTGGGCACCTCCAGCAGCAGCGGGGCCGACAGCACCATCCGCTCGCCGTAGCCGCCCTGGACGGTGTTGGAGTAGACGATCGCGTCGACGCCGGAGCCGTCCGCGCGCGGCAGCACCGGGAGCGCGGTGACCGGGGTCCCGGCCGGCGGGGCCGTGGTGCCCGGCCCGGCCTCGATCACCTCGGCGGCGAACTCGTGTCCCAGGTAGACGTCGCGGGACAGGTCGACCTCGGCGCCCGGGCGCGGCACGCCCTCCATCCGCCGCCCGAGCGCGAGCATGTCCGCGCCGTGCTCCGCGAAGTGCAGGTCCGAGCCGCAGATCCCGCACGCCGTGACCCGCACCAGCACCTGGCCCGGCCCCGGCTCGGGCTCCGGCACGTCGTCGCGGACGACGATCCCGCCGGAGTTCAGCACCGCCGCCCGCATCAGGCGCTGCCCTCCTCGGCCGGCGCGGTCGCCGCGCTGGTGCCGGCCGGGTTGCCGGTGACCTCCGCGGCGTGGCTCTTGATGGCGTTCACGACCGCCTGGCCGGCCCGGCCGAAGATCTGCTCCCGCTTGCCGACGGCCCAGTCGTGCGAGGCCTTCGGGGCCGCGAGCCGGCCCTTGAAGTGCGGGATCACGTGCCGGGCGAACAGCCGGTAGGACTCGATGGTCGCCGCGGGGGAGGCCCAGTCGTGGCCCAGCATGAGGAACGTCCCGAAGCCCCCGGACCGGTCGAGCAGCCTCTCGATGTAGGCGATGGCGTCGTCCGGGGTGCCGATCATCGCCCGGCCGCTGTCGGCGTACTGCTCGATGAACTCGACGTCGGGGACCTCGCCGTCGCCGCCGTCGGCCAGCGGCACGAACCCGGCGCCGCCGCCGAAGTAGTTCGCGAAGTCGCGCAGGCCGTGCTGGCAGTCCTGGACGGCCTGCTCGCGGGTCTCGGCCAGGTGCACCTGGCCCAGC
Organism: Pseudonocardia sp.; assembly: GCA_030147065.1. Classification (GTDB taxonomy): domain Bacteria; phylum Actinomycetota; class Actinomycetes; order Mycobacteriales; family Pseudonocardiaceae; genus Pseudonocardia. The sequence continues at coordinate 21,767 of JASLAP010000113.1, forward strand.
ACCCGCCAGGTCGAGCGGTCCGGGGCCGGGCGACCGGCGCTGGCCGCCTGCTCCTCGACCACGCCCCAGGCGTTGCCGATCGCGGCGAAGCCCTCCGCGGCCGCCGACATCGACAGCGACAGCAGCGAGGCGCCGTACTGCCCGGCCAGCCGCGGACCGGACGGCGAGACCATCGCCGCCACCGCGATCTCCGGGTGCGGCCACTGGTAGGGCCGCAGTTGCAGGCGCGCCTCGCGCATGGTGAACCAGTCGGTCTCGCGGGTGACCGGCTCCTCGCTGGTGAACAGCGCCGTCACCGCGTCCAGCGCCTCTTCGTGGCGACGCCGCTGCTCGACCGGGTCGATGCCCATCACGAAGGCGTCGGTGGGCAGCGCCCCGGGGCCGGTGCCGAAGATCAGCCGGCCGCGGGTGAGGTGGTCGAGCAGGCAGATCCGGTCGGCCAGCAGCCACGGGTGGTGGTAGGGCATCGACACCACCCCGGTGCCCAACCGGATGTGCTTGGTGCGCTGCGCGGCCGCGGCGATGAAGATCTCCGGGCTGCCGATCAGCTCGTAGCCGCCGGAGTGGTGCTCGCCCACCCAGGCCTCGTCGTAGCCGAACCGGTCCAGCGCCTCGATGCGCTCCAGGTCGTACTCCAGGGCCAGGGTCGGGTCCTGGCCGCAGGGGTGGAACGGGGCGTAGAAGACCCCGAAGCCCAGCGGGCGGCCCATCAGCGCTCCCGGCCGAGGCCGCGCAGGAAGCCCAGCAGCGCGGTGTTCACCTCGTCGGCCTTCTCCTGCTGCACCCAGTGCCCGGCGTCGGCGACGATCACGCTGCCGCGGTGGTCGGACAGCCAGTCGTCCTGCCGCTCCGGTGGCGTCATCCGCAGCACCGGGTCCAGCGCGCCGCCGATGAACAAGCTCGGCACCCCGACCTTCGCCCCGTCCAGCTGCGGGGTGAGCTCCCAGTTGCGGTCGAAGTTGCGGTACCAGTTGAGCCCGCCGGTGAACCCGGTCCGGGTGAACTCGGCGACGTAGTGGTCCAGCTCGTCCTGGGACAGCCAGTCCGGCAGGCCGGCGGGCTCGGGGAAGCGGTCGACGAACCCGCGCCCGTCGTCGGCGGACCGCTCGATCGACCCGCCCCGGTCGGTGCGGGTGCCGCAGAGCATCCGGCGCATGGTGCGGGCCGGGTCGGCCGCCAGCTCGGCGTCGGCGACGCCGGGCTCCTGGAAGTACAGGATGTAGAAGAACTTCCCGGCGAACACCTGGCGCCACAGCTGCGTGGGCGGCACCGGCAGCCGCGGGGTGAACGGCACGCTCATCCCGCACACCCCGGCCACCCGGTCCGGGTGCAGCAGCGCGGTCTGCCAGACCACCATCGAGCCCCAGTCGTGCCCGACGAACACCGCCTGCTCCGCACCGATGTCGTCGAGCAGGGCGATCAGGTCGTCGGTCAGGTGCACGATGTCGTAGTCGGTCACCGCCTCGGGGCGCGAGCTGCGCCCGTAGCCGCGCTGGTCGGGGGCCAGCACCCGGTACCCGGCCGCGGCCAGGGCCGGGATCTGGTGGCGCCACGAGTACGCCAGCTCCGGGAACCCGTGGGCCAGCACGACCGGCGGCCCGTCCTGCGGGCCGTCCTCGACGACGTGCAGCTGCACGCCGTTCACGGCGACGGTGCGCTCAGCGGCCACGGTGCCACCCTCCCTGGTAACGGACGTTGCCAGAAAACCTAGGGTATGGTCACGCCCGTTGCCAAGACTTGACGAGACGACCAGGCCGACCCGCTGGGCGGGTGTGCCGGCGGCAGACCGGGTGGTCGAGCGCCGCGGGCTGCTGCTCGACGCCGCCCTGGAGCTGCTCGGCACGGCCGGCCTGCCCGGGACGACGGTGCGCGGGGTGTGCGCGGCGGCCCGGCTCAACCCGCGCTACTTCTACGAGAGCTTCCCCGACCTCGACGCCCTGGTCGTGGCGGTGTTCGACGAGGTGGTCGACGGGCTGCGCGCGGCCGTGCAGAGCGCGCTCGACGCCGCCGGCCCCGACCCCGCCACCCGGGTCCGCGCCGCCGTGGCCACCACCGCCGAGTTCGTCGACTCCGACCGTCGGCGGGCCCGGGTGCTCTACGTCGAGGGCCGCGGGCACGAGCGGCTGCAGCGCCGCCGCTGGGAGTCCTCGTCGCTGATCGCCGAGCTGATCGCGACCGAGGCCGCCGGCGCGGCACCCGCCGACAGCACCGCCGACCCCGCACCGGGCCACCGCCTGGTCGCGGCCTTCCTGGTCGGCGGCTTCAGCGAGCTGCTCATGCGCTGGGTCGACGGCGCGATCCCGGTCGACCGCGACCGGCTCGTCGACGACGCGACCGAGCTGTTCCTGGCCCTGGGCCGGGCCGGCGACCGGATCGCCCACCGCCACCGCCCCGGCTGACCCCGGACGCTCGGCGAGAGCGGCGGGTCCGGGTTTCCGGGTGCGGGTTGCGGGGGATATCGCGGTGTGCCCACCGCAGTGCTGTTCGGCGTCGCCGCGTCCAGCGCCCTGCTCATCGGCGCGGCCGTGGGGGCCCGCTGGAACCCCCCGAAGAAGGTGACCGGGGTGCTGCTGGCGTTCGCCAGCGGCGCGCTGATCTCCGCGCTGGCGTTCGAGCTGTTCGAGGACGCCTACGACCTGGGTGGCGCGGTCCGATCCGGGCTCGGGCTGCTGGCCGGGGCGGCGGCGTTCGTCACCGCCGACACCGCGCTGGACCGCTACGTGAGCGGCCGGTCCGGCCCGGATCAGCGGGACGTGGCCGCGGCCGGTGCCCGGCGCGGGGTCGGGCTGGCGCTGCTGGCCGCGGTGACCCTGGACGGCATCCCGGAGAACCTCGCGCTGGGCGTGTCGCTGGTGGAGGGCGCCTCGCTGGCGCTGCTCGTGGCGATCTTCTTCTCCAACCTGCCCGAGTCGCTGGTCGGGGCGGTGGCCATGCGCGAGGGCGGGCAGAGCGCCCGCAGCGTGCTGCTCACCTGGACCGTGTGCGCGGTGCTGCTGGCCGCCGCGGTGGTGCTCGGCCGGGTCGCGGCCGGCGGGCTCGGCGACGAGGTGCTGGCCGTCGCGCTGGCCTTCGCCGGCGGCGCGGTGCTCGCCTCGCTGGCCGACACCCTGATGCCGGAGGCCTTCGAGCACGGCCGCCCGCTCAACGCCTTCGCCACCGCCGCCGGGTTCTTCCTGTCCTTCGTGCTGGCGGGCTGAGCGGCCTACGGGGTGGTCGGGAGCCAGACCCGCATCGTCGACGGGCCCCGCTCGGCCCAGTCGTGGTACGGGACCAGGGCCACGTCCACCGCGGCGTCCGTGGCACGGTCCGGGACGTCCGCCGGGGCGCGGTAGGGCCAGGGGCCGGTGGTGGCGGGGGCGGGGCGCAGCCGCACCACGACCGCGCCGTCGACCTCGCGGGGCGCGACGGCGGGGTCGAGCCGGACGTCGGCGGTGTCGTCGAGGCGCCCGCCGCCGGCCGCGGCCAGGTCGACCGACTCCAGGCAGTACACCTCCGGCCCGCGCTCCACGGCCAGGCAGCCGCGCACCGCGTCGATGCGCGGGTCGGCGGCGGTGAACCGGGGGGTGACCGGCAGGTGCAGCTCGACCAGGTCGCCGTCCCGGAACGCCCGCCGCACGGGCACCGACCCGGGCGCGGCGGCCTGCTCGACCGGATCGCCGCCCACCGGCCGCACGACCAGCCGGGCGCCGGTCGCCCAGTCCGGCACGCGCAGGGTGAGCGTCCACGGTTCGTCGGCGTCGTCGCGGACGTGCACCCGCACGACGCCGTCGCGCGGGTAGTCGGTGTGCACGTCGAGCGCGACCGGGCGCCCGTCGGGCAGCGCCGTGCGGATCTCGCCCGTCGCGTACTGGTGCAGCTGCAGCCCGCCGTCGTCGACGGTGGCGACGTAGTTGGCCAGGCCGGCGAGGGTGCGGGCGACGTTGGGCGGGCAGCAGGAGACCTCGAACCACGGCGCCCGCATCGACGACGCCGCCCGCGGCGAGACGGCGCCCTCCGGCGCCGGGACGCCGGGCCGGCGCTGGTGCAGGGTGTTCGTGTAGAAGAACGCGGTGCCGGCGCGCGACGGCGAGGTGGCGACCACGTTGTACAGCGTGCGCTCGATCAGGTCGGCGTAGCGCGGCCGCCCTTCGGCGAGCAGCAGCCGCCAGCTGAACATGATCGAGGCGACCCCCGCGCAGGTCTCGGAGTACGCCCGGTCGGGGGGCAGCACCCAGTCGCCGCCGAACGCCTCGTCCTGGTGGTGCGAGCCCTGCCCGCCGGTGAGGTAGGTGCGCCGGGCGACGGTGTTCTCCCACTGCCGCACCAGCGCCGCGAGCAGCGGCCCGTCGCCGCGTTCGACGGCGACGTCGACCGCACCCGCGGACAGGTAGCCGGCCCGCACCGCGTGCCCGCGCAGCACGTCGGCGTCGCGCACCGGCAGGTCGTCCTGGTAGTAGCCGCGGCCGAACTCGATGTCGGCGAGCGTGCCGCGCCCGCGCCGGTCGACGAACAGCTCGGCCTGGGCCAGGTAGCGCTCGTCGCCGGTGACCCGGGCCAGCTCCACCAGCGCCGGCTCGATCTCGGCGTGCCCGCACACCGACTCGATCCCGCCCGGGCCGAACACCGCGCACACCAGGTCGGCGGCCCGCACGGCCACGTCGAGCAGGCCGTCGTGGGCGTCCGGGCGGGTGCGGGCCCGCGCGGCCGCGGCCTGGAACAGGTGGCCCAGGCAGTACAGCTCGTGGCCCCACTCCAGGTCCGACCAGCGGGCGCCCTGGCCGGGCCGGCCGAACGCGGTGCCCAGGTAGCCGTCGGGCTCCTGGGCGGCGGCCACCCGGGCCACGACCGCCCGGAACCGCGCCTCCAGGGCGGCGTCCCCGGCCCGGCCGATCTCCCAGGCCATCGCCTCCAGCAGCTTGTAGACCTCGGAGTCGGCGAACTCCCGGCCGCGCCGCCCGGCCGGCAGCGCGCCGGCCGCGGCCAGGTCGAAATTGCCCAGCCAGCCCTCGCGCTCGAGCCAGTGCTCGATGTGGCCGAGCGTGGCGGCCGCGTTGACCCGCTGGCGGCGGCCCCAGAAACCGCCGGTGACGGTCACCTCGCCGGGACCCAGCGGGCGCAGGCGACCGGCCGCGGGTGCCGCGAGGGGGGTGGTCGGGCGGGTGCGGGTCATCGTCATCCCTTGAGCGCGCCGGACATGAACCCGCGCACGTAGTGTCGTTGGAGCAGCAGGAACAGCACGATGCAGGGCAGGGCGAGGACGACGACGCCGGCTTCGGTGGCCCCGTAGTCGACCACCCCCTGCACCTGGCCGCGCAGGTTGGACACCGCCAGCGGCAGCGTCAGCCGGTCCGAGTCGTTGATCAGGATCAGCGGGGCGATGAAGTCGTTCCAGGCGGTCAGGAACGCGAACAGGCCGACCGTGATCATCCCGGGGCGCACCGCCGGCAGCAGCACCCGCCACAGCGTCGAGAACGACGAGCAGCCGTCCACCATCGCGGCCTCGTCGAGCTCGCGCGGCACCGCCTCGAACGAGATCCGCATCATGAACGTGGAGAACGGCAGCTGGAACATCGTCAGCACCAGCGCCACCCCGACCAGCGAGTTCTGCAGGCCAACCTGGTTGAGCAGCACGTAGAGCGGGATCAGCAGGGTGGCGTAGGGGACCATCAGGATGGCCAGCGTGGCCAGGAACAGCAGGTCCCGGCCGGGGAAGCGGAACCGGGCGAACGCGTACCCGCCCAGCACCGACACCCCCAGCGTCAGCGCCACGGTGAGCACCGAGACGAACGCGGAGTTGGCCAGGTACTGCCAGATCCCGGCCTGGTACTCGGTCAGCGTCCGGTAGTTGCCCAGCCCCCAGCCCTCGACCTGGTTGGTGCCCGGCTGCGGGGCCACCGAGCTGACCGCGGTCCAGACCAGCGGGAACAGGAACACCACCGCGAGCGCGCCGGTGAACACCCAGTACGGGGTGCGCAGCACCAGTCCGGCGACGGTGGTCCCGGGCCGGGACGGGGTGGCTGACGGGGTGGTTGACGGGGTGACGACGGCCATGTCAGCCCCCGTCCGGGTCGCGCCGGAACGCCCGCAACTGCACGGCGTTGACCACCACCAGGGCCAGCAGCACCAGCACCGACAGCGCCGCGGCGACGCCGAGGTCGTTCTGCCCCTGGAAGGCGACGGTGTAGATCAGCTGGACCACCGAGATGGTGCTGTTGTCCGGGCCGCCCTTGGTCAGGATGTAGAACTGCTCGAAGGCCAGCAGCGAGCCGGTCACGCACAGCACCGTGGTCAGCGCCAGGGTGGGCCGCAGCAGCGGCAGCGTGATGTGCCGGAAGGTCTGCCAGCGCGAGGCCCCGTCGAGCCGGGCCGCCTCGTAGACATCGGTCGGGATGCCCTGCAGCCCGACCAGCATGAGCAGCATGTAGAACCCGGCGTAGCGCCAGACGATCAGGAACAGCGTCGACCACAACGCGGCGGTCGGGGTGCCCAGGAAGGTGGCGCCGAGGTCGTCCATCACCGGGGCGAACGGCCCGGCCAGCGGCGAGTACAGCACGTAGAACAGCAGCGACGCCGAGGCCAGGCCGAGCGCGCTGGGTACCAGGACCGCGGTGCGCAGCAGGCCCTTCCACCGGGTCGACTCCTGCACCAGCAGCGCCAGCCCCAGGCCCAGCCCGATCAGCAGCGCGGTGGCCAGCGCGGTGTAGGTCAGGGTGAACGCGACCGAGTCCAGGAAGAACCGGTTGGTGACGGCCTTGGCGTAGTTGTCGGGGAAGTTCCAGCCGCGGTCGCCGGCCAGCAACGGCCAGCGCGACGCCGACATCCTCAGCACCAGCAGCAGCGGCACCACGAACAGCAGCGCCACGAACAGCGCGGTGGGGGCGGCGTAGATCCAGCCCTGCCGACCCTGCCCGGAGCGGCGGCGCCGGGGCAGCGGCGGGGCGGCCCGGGCGGTGCCGGGCGGTCGGGAGGTCGGTGGGGCGGCGATGCTCATCGGGCTCCTCGGCAGGGTCCGGCGGGCAGGGCGGGGCACCGGGCGGGACCGGCGGCGCGCGGTCCCGCCCGGGGCGGTCACTGGCCCAGCACCTCGGTGATCTCCTCGTTGTGCCGGGGCACCGCGGCGCCGTCGCCGAGCACCGCCCCGCGCACCAGGCTCAGCCAGGGGCTGTTGGTGGCGTTGAACGCCTGCTGGAAGTTCCGCGCCACCGGCGTCTCGCCGCGGGCGGCCACCTCGTTGATCGTCACCAGCCGCGGGTCCTTGGCGGCGTAGGGGTTGTCGGCCAGGTCCGAGCGCGAGACCACGTCGTTGTTCTTGGCCAGCACCTCGACCTGGGCCTGCTCGGACACCAGCCAGCTCAGGAAGTTCCAGGCCTGCGCGGCCTGCTGGGAGTCCGCGGAGATGCCGATCCCGTCACCGCCGACGAAGGTCGACTCGCCGCCGCCGGGACCCGGGATCCCGGCCACCCCGACGTCGAAGTTCTCCTGGGTCGACGACAGCAGCGTCGCCGGGTAGGGCATCAGCCCGACCTTGCCCTCGGTGAAGCCGGCGGTCCAGGTCGGCCCGGCCTCGTCCTGCGAGGACGGCAGCACCGCGCCGGACTCCCACAGCTCGCGCCAGGTGCGGTAGACCTCCACGGCGGTCGGTTCGGCCAGCAGCGCCGTGCTGCCGTCCTCGCTGATCACCCGGTCGCCGGCGGCCCAGATCGACGGGAACCAGGTGAAGACCAGGCAGCCGCCGCAGTTCAGGCCGGTCGCGGTGCCGTAGGTGTCCGGCCGGCCCAGGGCCTGCACGGCCCGGGCCGCCGCGGCGAACTCCTCCAGGGTCGCCGGGGCCTTCTCCGGGTCCAGGCCGGCCTCCCGGAACAGGTCCTTGTTCCAGAACAGCATCGACAGGTCCAGCACGAACGGCAGCACGTGCGCCCGGCCGTCCAGGGTCCCCGCGGCCATGTGGCCGTCGTTCAGCTCGTCCTTGAACGCCAGGCCGTCGACGTTGGCCGTGATGTCCTGGAACAGGCCCTGCTCGGCCCAGTTCGGCACGTAGACGATGTCGGCGGCGAGCAGGTCCGGCAGGCCGCCGGCCCCGGCCGCGGCACCGACCTTGGCCACGTAGTCGTCGTTGGGCACCACGGTCAGCTCGACCTTGTTCTGGTGGCCGGCGTTGTACGCCTCGACCAGCAGCTTGGCCTGCTTCTCCAGCGGGGCGCGGGTCCACAGGGTCAGCGTGGCGCCGTCGTCCACGCCGTCCGGCCCGACCTCCGCCGCCGCCGGCGCGGCCGCGCCCGCGCCCCCGCCGCACGCGGCCAGGGCCAGCACCAGGGCTGCCGCCGCACCGATGACGGTGCGGCGGCGCGCCGGGCGGCCCGCGATGCTCCTCATGTCGTCTCCTCGCCCTCGTCGTTGAGCGGCGCCGCGGCCCGCGGCCCCGGGACCCCCGTACGGAAAACCTTGTCGACAAGCGTGTCAGGCTGCTCCCGATCTCTCATGGGTATCAGCTGCTCAGAGCCCGAAAATCCGTGAATCGTGAGACCGAAAAGCTTTTCGGGAAGGTAGCGACACGGAGGACGGTGGTCAAGGGGTGACGTTGTTAGGGTGCGACCGACAGGAGGTCCGCATGACACGCACCGAGCCGGCGCACGGGGGGCGCCCGGTGACGCTCACCGACGTCGCACGCCTGGCCGGGGTGTCGATCGGCACCGCGTCCAAGGCGCTCAACGGGCGCGACCAGGTGGCCCCGGCGACCCGGCAGCGGGTCATCGACGCCGCCGACCGCCTCGCCTTCAGCCCCAACCCGCTGGCCCGCGGCCTGCTCGCCGGGCGGACCGGCACCGTCGGGCTGATCACCAGCGACCTGGACGGCCGGTTCGTCATCCCGATCCTGATGGGCGCCGAGGACGCCTTCGGCGCCGGGCAGGTCAACGTGTTCCTCTGCGACGCCCGCGGCGACACCATCCGCGAGCAGCACCACCTGCGCGCCCTGCTCAGCCGCCGGGTCGACGGGCTGATCGTGGTGGGCCAGCGCACCGACCCGCGCCCGTCGCTGGGCCACGACATCCCGGTGCCGGTGGTGTACGTCTACGCCCCCTCCGACGACCCGACCGACCTCTCGCTCACCCCGGACAACGTCGGTTCCGGGCGGATCGCCGTCGAGCACCTGGTCGCCGGGGGGCGCACCCGCATCGCGCACATCTCCGGCGACCCGGGCTTCGCCGCGGCCCGGGACCGGGCCGCCGGAGCCGGGGCGGCGCTGGCCGCGGCCGGGCTCGAGCCGGTCGGCGAGGTGCTCTACGCGGAGTGGTCGGAGCGCTGGGGCCGCGACGCCGCCGCGCTGCTGCTGCAGCGCCACCCCGACGTCGACGCCGTCCTCTGCGGGAACGACCAGATCGCCCGCGGCGTCCTGGACACCGCCCGCGACCTGGGGCGCGCGGTCCCCGAGGACATCGCGGTGCTCGGGTTCGACAACTGGGAGGTGCTGACCCTCAACGCCCGCCCCGAGCTGACCAGCATCGACGCCAACCTGCAGCAGCTGGGGCGGACCGCGGCCCAGCGGGTGTTCGCCGCGCTGGACGGGGTGGACATCGGCAGCGGCACCCAGTACCTGCCCACCCGGCTGGTCATCCGGGGATCGACGGTTCCCCGCCGCTGAGCGACCCCCCGCGGGGTGGGGGTGCGCGGCACGCGGGTGTTCTCGATCAGCTCGCGGCGTGCCAGGCTCCGGGAACCGCGCACAGCGGGGTGCGCGACCGAGCGAGGGGAGTCCCATGGGCGACGAGCTGTGGCAGCGGGGAGCGGGGGAGCTGGCCGGGATGATCGCGGCCGGGGAGGTGTCCTCGACCGAGGTCGTCGAGGCGCACCTGCGGCGCATCGAGGCCGTCAACCCCGAACTGAACGCCGTGGTGGTGGTCCTGGCCGACGAGGCACTGGCCGCGGCGCGGGAGGCCGACCGGGTCCGGGCCGGGGGCGGGGCGCTCGGGCCGCTGCACGGCGTCCCGGTGACGATCAAGGAGAACATCGACGTCGCCGGCACGGCGACCACCAGCGGTGTGGTCGCGCTCGCCGAGGCGGTCGCCCCGGCGGACGCCCCGCTGGTCGAGCGGCTGCGGGCGGCGGGCGCGATCGTCGTCGGGCGCACCAACCTGCCCGACATGGGCCTGCGGATCTCCACCGACAGCAGCCTGCGCGGGCTGACCCGCAACCCCTGGCACCGCGACCGCACCGCCGGCGGGTCGTCGGGCGGGGAGGGCTCGGCCATCGCCTCGGGCATGTCCCCGCTCGGGGTCGGCAACGACATCGGCGGCTCGCTGCGCAACCCGGCGCACTGCTGCGGGATCAGCTCGATCAAGCCGACCTCCGGCCGGGTGCCGCACGCCACCGCCATCCCGCCGCAGGACGGGACGCTGTCGTTCCAGCTGATGGCGGTGGAGGGCCCGATGGCCCGCCGGGTCGACGACGTCCGGCTCGCCCTGGGGGTGATGAGCGGGCCCGACCCGCGCGACCCGGAGTCCCGGTCGGCCCCGCTGACCCACCCCGACTCCGGCGGACCGGTGCGGGTGGCGATGCTGCCCGAGCCGCCCGGCGGCAGCACCGACCCCGGGGTGGCGCGGGCGGTCCGGGAGGCCGGGGCGCACCTGGCCGCGGCCGGCTACCAGGTGGAGGAGGTCGCCCCGCCGGACTACGCCGGGGCGATCGGGCTCTGGCACGACTTCCTGTTCACCGAGCTGCACACCCTGCGCCCGGTGCTGGACGAGGTCATGGGCGAGGGCGGGCGCCGGTTCCTGGCCGTGGTGCTCGACTCGCAGCCCCGCCTGGACCTCGACGCCTACGTCGAGGTGTTCGTCCGGCGCCGGGCACTGGCCCGGGCGTGGGCGGAGTTCTTCACCACCCACCCGGTGCTGCTGTCGCCGATCTGGACGCAGCCGGCGTTCGAGCACGGCTGGGACGCCGCGACCGACGCGCAGTCGCTGGCGGCGATGGAGCTGCTGCGCCCGGTCATGCCGGCGAACCTGCTCGGGTTGCCCTCGGCGGCGACACCGGGCGCCGTGGTCGACGGCATGCCGGTCGGGGTGCAGTGCACGGCCGCCCCGTTCCGGGAGGACCGGGCGCTGGACGCGGCGGCGGCGATCCAGGCCGCGGTCGGCCTGCTGACCCCGGTCGACCCGTACGTCAACTGAGCCGGGTCGGCCGGGCCGGGCTGTGATCCACCACCGGGATCGCCATGACCGGAACCGGAAACGGGTACCCGGCGTTTTCCGACACAACGGACATCACGCCGGCCACCCGGCCGACCACCCAGCCGACGAGGAGCAGATCGACCCCGATGGACGGATCCTGTAGTACCGGCGCGCCCCCCGACCGAGCCGAACCCGCGAGTACCGGCACCGGGGCGGCGCGCCGGTGCTGATCACGATCCTGGAGATCCTGCTGGGAGTGCTGGTCGTGCTGGCCATCACCGCGCTGACCGGGTACTTCGTCGCCCAGGAGTTCGGCTACATGGCCGTGGACCGGTCCCGGCTCAAGGCCATGGCCGGGGCCGGTGACGACGGCGCCCGGCGCGCGCTGACCATCACCGGGCGGACCTCGTTCATGCTCTCCGGCGCCCAGCTGGGGATCACCGTGACCGGTCTGGTGGTCGGCTACGTGGCCGAACCGATGATCGGCGAGGGCATCGGCGAGCTGCTCGGGGTGGCCGGCGTGCCCACCGGGGTCGGGGTGGCGGTCGGCACGGTGCTGGCCCTGCTGCTGGCCACCGTGGTGCAGATGGTGTTCGGCGAGCTGTTCCCGAAGAACCTGGCCATCGCCCGGCCCGAGCCGGTGGCCCGGCGGCTGGCCCTGTCCACCGCGCTCTACCTGAAGGTCTTCGGCTGGTTGATCCGGGTCTTCGACGCCGCCTCGAACGCGCTGCTGCGGGCCCTGCGGATCGAGCCGGTGCACGACGTCGAGCACGCGGCCACGCCGCGCGACCTCGAGGCGATCATCGACGAGTCCCGGGAGAGCGGCGACCTGCCCGCCGAGCTGTCCACGCTGCTCGACCGGGTGCTGGACTTCGCCGACCGCACCGCCCGCGAGGCGATGATCCCGCGGCTGCGGGTGGCCACGGTGCCCGCCGACGAGCCGCTCGACCAGCTGGTGCGCCGGATGGCGCACGGCCACTCCCGCTACCCGGTGGTCGGCGGGTCGGTCGACGACGTGGTCGGGGTGATCTGCCTGCGCGACGTGCTGGCCCTGCCGCCCGCCGACCTCACCCGGCTGCGGGCCCGGGACGTGGCCCGCGAGTCGCTGTTCGTGCCGGGCACCCTGGAGCTGTCCGACGTCCTGGAGCAGATGCGCGGGGCGGGCGAGGAGTTCGCCTGCGTCGTCGACGAGTACGGCGGCCTGGCCGGGATCGTCACCGTGGAGGACATCGCCGAGGAGCTGGTCGGCGAGATCACCGACGAGCACGACCCGGCCGGTGTCGAGGTCGAGCCGCAGACCCGCCCGGACGGCTGGACGGTCGCCGGTTCGATGCACATCGACGAGGTGCAGCGCTTGGTCGACAGCGACCTCCCGCACGGGGACTACAACACCATCGGCGGCCTGGTGGTCACCGAGCTCGGCCGGCTGCCCGACCCGGGCGACGAGGTGGTGCTGGCCCTGCCCGTGCCCTCGGACGCCGACGAGGGCGAGCCCGGCCGGACGCTGTCGGCGACCGTGCGCGCGGTCGACCGCCGGGTGCCCTCGCGGGTCGAGCTGCGCTGGCTCGACGACGCCGGACCGCCCGGCGCCCCGGCCGCCGCCGAGGCACCCGCCGGGGCGCACCGGGGGAGCGGATCATGACCGGGATGAGTCCGCTGGTCGCGCTGCTCATCGGCGTCGGCCTGATCGCGCTCAGCGCGTTCTTCGTCGCGGTGGAGTTCGCGCTGGTCGCCGCCCGCCGCTACCGCCTGGAGGAGGCCGCGGAGTCCAGCGCGTCGGCCCGCGCCGCGCTGCGCAGCGCGCGGGACCTGTCGCTGCTGCTGGCCGGGTCGCAGCTGGGCATCACGCTGTGCACCCTGGGCCTGGGCGCGGTGGCCAAGCCCGCCGTGCACGACGTGCTGGTGCCGGTGCTCGAGGCGTGGGGCCTGCCCGCCGCGACCAGCGACGTGATCGCCTTCGTGCTGGCTCTGGTGGTGGTCACGTTCCTGCACCTGGTGGTGGGGGAGATGGCGCCCAAGTCCTGGGCGATCGCCCACCCGGAGCGGTCGGCGATCCTGCTGGCGCTGCCGATGCGGGCCTTCATGGCGGTGACCCGCCCGCTGCTGGTCGCGCTGAACGGCCTCGCCAACTGGTGCCTGCACCGGGTCGGGGTGGAGCCGGTCGACGAGGTCGCCGCCGGCCGGAACCCGGCCACCCTGCGCGAGCTGGTCGACCACTCCGCCGAGGCGGGCGCGCTCGACCGCGACCGCCGCGACCAGCTGATGGCCGCCATGGAGCTGGACACCGCCGAGCTGCGCACCCTGGTCCGGCCGCACGCCGAGGTCAGCGGCGTGAGCGTGGACGACACCGTGGAGCGGGTGCGGGAGGTGGCCCGGCAGAGCGGGCACCTGCGGCTGGTCGTCTGGGACGGCGAGGAGGCGGTGGGCGTGGTGCACGTCCGCGACACCCTCGACGTCGAGGACCCGGCGGCCGCGCTGACCGCGCTCATCCGCCCGGTGCTGACCCTGCCCGCCCGGGAGCCGGTGCACGCCGCGCTGACCACGCTGCGGCGCCGGCGCAGCCAGTTCGCGCTGGTCCGCGACGACGACGGGCTGGTGGGCCTGGTCACCATGCAGGACCTGCTGGACCGGTTGCTGCCGGCGGACCTGCAGATCCCCCGGGCGGCCCCGCGGACGGCGACCGCGGACGGGTGATCAGGGCCGGCCGCCCGTCGGCGCTCCCGGTCGGACCGGACCGGACGCGGCTGTCGGACCGGGCGACCCGGGGCGCAGAATCCGGAGATGATCGACGCGTCGTCCGCCGTCGCCGCGGCGGTGTCCTTCGCCTGGCTCGGCATGGTCCTGGCCATCTCGTTCCTGGAGGCGCCGCTGAAGTTCCGCGCCCCCGGGGTGAGCCTGCCGCTGGGCCTGGGCATCGGCCGGATCGTCTTCCGCGCGCTGAACCGGGTCGAGGTGGTGCTGCTGGCCGGGCTGGTCGTCGCGGTGGCGACCGGGCCGCGGCCGGCGGCGCTCGTGGTGTTCGCCGGGGTGCTGGTACTGGTCCTGTCCGGGCAGCTCCTGGTGGTGCGGCCGCGGTTGAACCGCCGGTCGGACCGCGTGCTGGCCGGCGAGGACGTCCCGCGCTCCCGCGAGCACCTGGTCTACGTGGCGCTGGAGCTGGTCAAGGTCGGCGCTCTGGTCGGCGCCGGCGTCGTCGCGCTCGCCGGCTGACCGGTCCGGGCGGGGGCGTCGGCCCCCGGGTAGTTGGGCGACGGCCGATGTGGGGGGTGGCCCCGATGGACAGCCGGCGGCCGGGCGACGACCCTGGGCGCGGTGTCGACCACCGCGCAGCCCGCCCGCCGGTCCGCCCGCCGGGCCGACGTGTGGGCCGAGCTGACCGGCCGCACCCCGGTGGCCGACGTGTTCTGGCGGGTGTTCCTGGTCAACGGGGCGGTGTTCGTGCTCGCCGCCGCGGTGCTGGTGCTGTCGCCGGCCACGGTCTCCACCCCGGTCTCGCTCACCGAGGTGGTCGTGCTGGCCGGGGGCCTGGTCGTGCTGCTGGCGGTCAACGCGCTGCTGCTGCGGGAGAGCCTGCGCCCGCTGGACGGGCTGACCGCGCTGATGGCCCGGGTGGACCCGCTGCGCCCCGGCGAGCGCCTCACCGTCGACGGCAACGGCGATCTGCGCGACGTCGTGCGCACTTTCAACGAGATGCTCGACCGGCTCGAGGCCGAGCGCGGCGCGAGCACCGCGCGGGCGCTGGCCGCCCAGGAGGGCGAGCGGCAGCGGATCGCCCGCGAGCTGCACGACGAGATCGGCCAGAGCCTGACCGCGGTGCTGCTGGGGCTCAAGCGCGCCATCGACCGCGCTCCGCCCGAGCTGGGCGCGGAGCTGCGGGGGATCCAGGAGATGCTGCGCGACGGGCTGGACGAGGTCCGCCAGGTCGCCCGGCGGCTGCGCCCCGGGGTGCTGGACGACCTCGGCCTGCACAGCGCCATGCAGGCCCTGGCCGGGGAGTTCCGCGGGACGGGCGGGCCGGAGCTGGTCGACCTGCTGGACGACCCGTTGCCGGGGCTGGGGGAGGACACCGAACTGGTGCTGTACCGGATCGCGCAGGAGAGCCTGACCAACGTCGTCCGGCACGCCGGGGCGACCCGCGCCGAGCTGTCGCTGAGCGCGGCCGGGGGCGGGGTCGTCCTGCGCGTCCGCGACGACGGCTGCGGGATCGGCGACCGGCCCGAGGGATCGGGGATCCGCGGCATGCGCGAGCGGGCGCTGCTGATCGGCGCCGACCTGACCGTCGGCCCGGGCCCGGGCGCCGGCACCGAGGTCCGGCTGGTGGTCCCGCCCCCGGACGGGGACGGGGGTGGCCGCGGTGGCCGGTGAGGTGCGGATCCTGGTTGCCGACGACCACGCGCTGGTCCGGCGGGGACTGCGGCTGATCCTCGACGGCGAGCCCGGCCTGGCGGTGGTGGCCGAGGTCGGGGACGGCGCGGCCGCGGTCGAGGCGTGCCGCGGCGGCGGCGTCGACCTGGCCGTGCTCGACATCGCGATGCCCCGGATGACCGGCCTGCAGGCCGCCCGGGAGATCGCCAGGGACGCCCCGGGCGTGCGCATGCTGATGCTGTCGATGTACGACAACGAGCAGTACTTCGTGGAGGCCCTCAAGGTCGGCGCCTCGGGCTACGTGCTCAAGTCCGTCGCCGACCGGGACCTGGTGGAGGCCTGCCGGGCCGCGGTGCGCGGCGACTCGTTCCGGTACCCGGGCACCGACGCCGTGCTGGTCCGCGACTACCTGGCCCGGCAGCGGCAGGGCGAGCGCATCCCGGACAGCATCCTCACCCCGCGCGAGGAGGAGGTGGTCAAGCTGATCGCCGAGGGCCACTCCACCCGCGAGGTCGCCGACACGCTGGTGATCAGCGTGAAGACCGTCGACCGGCACCGGGCGAACGCGCTGCACAAGCTGGGCATGCGCGACCGGCTCGACCTGACCCGGTTCGCCATCCGGTCGGGGCTGGTCGAACCCTGACCCGACCGGGCGGGTACCGGGCCGGATATGAGGGCTGGCCCTGATGGTGGACCGGGCCGGGGACGGCCAGGCTGACGTCGGCGGCGGTCGACTGCCCGCCGCCGGCCGGGTCGGTCCCCTCCCCCGGTCGGCGGTCGCCCCCCGGGGGGCGTTCCGGTGGCGGCCGGCCGCTACCGTCGCCGTGGTCGTCAGCGGTGCCGGCCGCCGATGGAGGTCGCTCCGCAGGAGGTCTGTTGTCGCTCGTCCCGAACACCGCCGGTGTCGTCCCGGCGGCGCGCCGGGGGGCCTTCCGACCGGAGTTGCAGGGCCTGCGCGCGCTCGCGGTAGCCCTGGTCGTCGTCTACCACGTCTGGTTCAACCGGGTCTCCGGTGGTGTCGACGTGTTCTTCCTGCTCACCGGGTTCCTGCTGACCGGGCAGCTGACCCGGGCGGCCGCCCGCGGCCCGCTGGACCTGCCCGGGCGGTGGAGCCGCACGGTGCTGCGGCTGGTGCCCGCGACGGCGCTGGTGTTGGTGGTCACCGCGGTCGCCGCGGCGGTCGTGCTGCCCGAGGGCCGCTGGCCGCAGACGCTGCGCGAGCTGCTCGCGGCGGCGCTGTTCCTGGAGAACTGGCAGCTGGTCGCCGACTCGGTGGACTACGCGGCCGGCAACAACATGGCCAGCGTGGCCCAGCAGTTCTGGTCGCTGGCCATCCAGGCGCAGTTCTTCCTGGTCTGGCCGATGGTGGTGGCGGTGGTGGCGCTCGGGGCGCGCCGCACCGGGAGCCTGCGCGAGCACCTGACGGTGGCCGCCGCGGTGCTGTTCGGCGCGTCGTTCGTCTACTCGGTCACGCTGACCGCGACCGACCAGCCGCAGGCCTACTTCCACACCATGACCCGGCTCTGGGAGTTCGCCCTGGGCGCCCTGCTCGCCCTGCACCTCGACCGCGTCCGGCTGGCCCTGCGGTGGCGGCTGCTGCTGGGTTGGGTCGGGGTGGTCGGGCTGGTGCTGTGCGGGCTGGTGCTCGGGGGCTCGCCGGTGTTCCCCGGGGTGGCGGCGCTGTGGCCGACCGGCTGCGCGGCGCTGGTGCTGATCGCCGGCAGCACGGCCGACCGCCGCGGCGTCGACCGGTGGCTGTCCCGCCGGCCCGTGCAGTACGTCGGTGACCTGAGCTTCGCGCTCTACCTGTGGCACTGGCCGGTGCTGGTGCTCTACCTGGTCGCCCGGGACCGCGCCGAGGTCGGCCCGGTCGGCGGCCTGGGCATCGTCGGGCTGTCCGTGCTGCTCGCGGTGGCCACCCACCACCTGCTCGAACGCCCGCTGCTACGCCGGCGGATCGGCACCCGGGCCGGGTTCCGGCTCGGGGCGCTCGGGGTGGTCGCGGTCACCCTTGTCGTGGCGGCCGGGCACGGCGAGGTGCTGCGCCGGGAGGCGACCGCCGGCACCCTCGGCGACGACCTGCACCCCGGGGCGCTCGCCCTGGTCAGCGGACCACCACCACCGGCCGAGGTGCTGCCGCCGCCGGTCGCGGTGTACGAGGACTGGGTGCGCATCGAGCACTGGGACTGCACCCCGCTGAGCCGGTTCCCGATGGACCGGTGCTCGCTGCCGGTCGAGGGCGAGCCGACCAGGCGGATCGTGATCACCGGCGACTCGCACATCCAGCAGTTCACCGGAGCGCTGGTGCCGATCGCGCAGCGGCACGGCTGGCAGCTGGTGACCATGGTGCGCGGCGCCTGCCCGTTCTCCACCGCCTCCGAGGCGGTCCCGGACGAGGTGGACTGCCTGGCCTGGAACGAGGCCGTCGCGGCCGAGATCGTCGACCTGCGCCCGGACGCGGTGGTCACGCTGGCCAGCCGGGAGGTGCGGGTCGGGCTGACCGAGTACACCCCGCCGGGGTTCGTCGACCGCTGGCGGTGGCTCTCCGAGCTGGGCATCCCGGTCCTCGCGGTGCGCGACAACCCCCGCTTCGACGTCTCGATGCCCGACTGCGTCGACCGGGCCCGGGCGGCCGACGCCGATCCCGGCCCCCCGTGCGGTGCTCCGCGGGCCGAGCTCTACGCCGAGCAGCCGCCCTGGACCCTGCTGCCCGACGTGCCGGCCGGGGTCGGCTTCCTGGACCTCGCCGACACGCTCTGCGACCCCGAGTTCTGCCCCGCCGAGATCGGCAACGTGCTGGTCTACCTGGACGACAACCACCTCAGCGCGTCCTACACCGGATCGATGGCCCCGCTGGTGGAGGAGCGGGTGGTGACCGTGCTGGGCGGGTGAGCCGCGTGGTGGGCTCAGGCCGGCCAGGAGGTCGGCACCTCGGCCCAGACGACCTTGCCGGGCGGGTCGCCGGTCCAGCCCCAGCGGGTGGCCAGGGCGTCGACCAGCTGCAGGCCGCGGCCCCGGATCCGCAGCGGGTCGTGCGACTGCAGCCGGGGCGGCCCGGCGGCGGCGTCCCGCACCTCCACCCGCACGAGCGGTCCGTCGAGGCCCACGGTGAGCCGCACCGGTGCCAGGCCGTGCTCGGCGGCGTTGGTCAGCAGCTCGGTGACCACCAGCGCCGCCGGCTCGGCCGCGGCGCCGGTCACGCCCCACCCGGCGAGCACGTCGACGGCCCGCTGCCGGGCCAGCGGCACCGCCTCGGCCGGCGGGCCGGACTCCCAGCGCGTCGTCCACGGAACCGTCCCGCCCCGGCGCCGGGCGCGCCGGTGCAGGCGCGTCCCCACCCCGACCACCAGGGCCAGCACCGCCAGCTCCAGGGCCAGGGCCAGCGGCAACGCCACCAGCGCCAGGCCCACCAGCGCGACGGTCACCACCAGCACCACCACGGCGGCGACGGCCAGGAACTTCGCGACCGACCTCATGGCTGTGCCGGGACGGCGGGCGCACTGCGGCACGAGCCCATCGTGGCGGCGCTCCTTCGAGGTCGGGCGGCGGTGGAACCGCCCTCGACGGCTCCGCGCCCGGGCTACCCGCAACCACGGGCCGCGACCCGCGTCCGATCGGTGCGGGTGCACAGTCCGGGCCCCCGCGCGGTGTGCCCGGGGCCCCCGGCGTCAGGCCGAGCGGCTCTCGGGCTCCGGTTCGGCTGTCCCGGCCGGGGCCGCGGGGAACCACGGGACCGCGGCGTGGGCGCGTGAGCGGTCGGCCACCACCCGCACGGTGAACCCGTCGGCGTCGCGGTGGAAGGTGACGTCGCTGCAGATCTGGTGGGCCATCCACAGGCCGAGCCCGGCGGTGGCGCTGCCGACGGTCGGCAGCAGGCCCGCGTAGGGGTCGGCCGGGCCGGTGCCCGCGTCGGTGACGGCCGCGGCGACCCGCCCGGAATCCGACCACACCCGCAGCCGGACCGGTGGCGCGCCGTGGGTGTGGGCGTTGTTGACCGCCTCGCTGACCGCCAGCACCAGGTCGTCGACCTCGTCCAGGTCCAGCAGCGGGGCGGCCAGCGCGCGCACCGCGCGCCGGGCGGCGGCCGGGGTGGGGTCGCGCAGGTCGAGGTCCGGAGGACCGGTGTCGGGCAGCGACCGCTCGGCCTGCGACCGGACCAGGAACCCCACCGGGTCGGTGAACCCGTCGTTGACCAGGTGCTTCCCGCCGGCGGTTGCGATCCGCGGATGGGTGGCGAGGACGTCGGCGAGCACCTCGGGCGGCGCGGTGCGGGTGTCGTACGGGCACATCCCCCACACCGGGAACTCGCTCAACGCGTGGTTGACCGCGGCCTCGTAGCGGGCCCACCGGTGCCAGTCCGCGCCGGAGCCGGGGTGCGGGACCTCGCCGACGATCCGCACCTGGCCGGCGCCCTCGGCGTCGAACCCGGCCAGCAGCTCGCGGTAGGACCGGATCGCCGCGGCCGGTCGGGCGTAGCGGTCGGTGGCGGGCAGGAAGGTGATGCCCGCGGTGTCGGGCAGCGCGGCCCGGACGAGCGCGGTGGTGGCCTCGTCCAGGGCGACCAGGGTCGGCTCGCCCGCGGCGGTCCCGCCGCGCAGGAAGGGCAGCACGAGGGCCAGGAACTCCTCGTCCGACCCGTAGAACGCGGCCTCGTGGAAGTACCCGCGGTGGCCAGCCGCCGCTCCGCTCCTCACGACGGCGGCTCCACCCGGACCCGGCGCAGGCCCAGCAGCTCGACCAGCCGGCCGACCGGGGGCAGGCCGGTGCGCAGCACGACCGTGCACCCCCGCCGTTCGGCCAGGTCGGCCAGCGCCAGCAGCCCCCGGTGGTCGATGAACTCCAGCCCGGTCGCGTCCAGCACCAGCTCGCCGTCCACGGGCTGCAGATCGGCGCGGTCCAGGGCGCCGGCGAACAGCTCCTGGTCGGCCAGGTCGACCTCGCCGGCCAGCACGGCCGCGACCCCGGGCGCGCCGTGCAGCCGGAACGGGGTGGCCGCCGCGTCGCTCGCCCGGGGGTGCAGGCAGGCCAGCTGGGCGATCGTCGCCGGGCCCAGCTCGGCCCGGTCGTAGGCGCAGATGGCCGAGAACGGTCGGGCGCACAGGTGGCGCTCCACCAGGTGCTCGTAGCGGGCGAACGCGTCGAGCTGGTGCGGGGTGCGCACCAGCGACGTCGCGTCGACCGCGACCCGCAGCCCGGTGAACCCGGCGGCCAGGGCCTCGTCGGTGGCCGCGGCGTAGGCCCGTACCTGCGCTTGCGCGTCGACGACCGCGCCGGCGCGGTAGGTGCCGGCCAGCGAGGTGAACTGCAGCGCGTCGGCCCGGCCGTCGGCCGGTCCGCCCAGCTGGGCGCGCAGCGCGGCGCCGTCGTCCCCGCCGTCGTCCCCTGCGACGTAGCGGGTCCGCAGGCCGCGGGCCAGGCCGTCGGCGAGGAACCGGCGGGCCTGCGCCCGGAACTCCGCGACGTCGTCGTAGGCCAGGCAGACGTGGTCGTGCGCGTCGTCGCTCCGCACCTCGTCCGCCGTCCAGCCCCGCACGGGTCGAGAGTAATCCCTTCGGGCGAACGGCGGCGGGTCGGCCGCCGGCGGCACCCGGCCGACCGACCGGTTCAGACGCCCCGCCGCCGCGGCGTGCTGCGGGCGACCAGCTGCGGATCGCGGCTCACGGCGTCGCCCAGGACCTCGTCGATGCGGGCCATCGCCTCGGCCGGGATGGCGGTCCCCGCGGCCTTGACGTTCTCGGCCACCTGCTCCGGGCGGGACGCGCCGACGATCGCGGCGGCGACGTTGCGGTTCTGCAGCACCCAGGCCACCGCCAGCTGCGCCATGGACAGGCCGAGGTCGCCGGCGATCGGGGTCAGCGCCTGCACCCGGGTCAGCGTCTCGTCCCGCATCCAGCGCTTGATCATCTCGGCGCCGCCCTTGTGGTCGGTGGCGCGCGAGCCCGCCGGCAGCGGCTGCCCCGGCCGGTACTTGCCGGTCAGCACGCCCTGCGCGATCGGCGACCAGACGATCTGGCCCAGGCCCAGCTCCGCGCAGGTCGGCACCACCTCGTCCTCGATGATCCGCCACAGCATCGAGTACTGCGGCTGGCTGGACACCAGCGAGATCCCCAGGTCGACGGCCATCGGGTGGGCCCGGCGGATCTGGTCGGCGGTCCACTCGCTGACCCCGATGTAGAGCGCCTTGCCCGCCCGCACGACGTCGGCGAAGGCCTGCATCGTCTCCTCGAGCGGGGTGAACACGTCGAAGCGGTGGGCCTGGTAGAGGTCCACGTAGTCCATCTGCAGCCGGCGCAGGCTGGCGTCGATGCCCTCCAGCACGTGCTTGCGCGACAACCCGGTGTCGTTCTTGCCCCGCGGCTCGGGCCCGACCACCCAGTAGACCTTGGTGAAGACCTCCAGCGACTCCCGGCGCTGGCCCTTGAGCGCCGCGCCGAGCACCTCCTCGGCCCGGCCGTTGGCGTAGACGTCGGCGGTGTCGAAGCTGGTGATGCCGTTGTCCAGGGCGGCGTGCACGCACTGCGTCGCGACGTCGTTCTCGACCTGCGAGCCGTGGGTGAGCCAGTTGCCGTAGGTGATCTCCGAGATCTGCATCCCGGACCGGCCGAGGTAGCGGAATTCCATGCCCGCATCGTGCCCGCCGCCCGCCCTCCCGGCGAGCCGTCGGAGAACGGGTGCATCCAGTAGCGGCACCCGCCCGGTAGTGGGGGAGACCGGGTCACCCGATCCGGTCACGCCGACCGAAGGGACAACCACCATGTGGCTCCGCCGCGCTCTGCGCATCACCATGGTCACCGCCGCGATGGGCGCCGCGTCGCTCGCCGTCGCCGCCCCGGCCTCGGCCACCCCCGCGGCCCCGGCCGTGCTGGCCCCGGCGACCGACCCGCACCCCGCCGACGCCGTGGACGACCTGGAGGGCGGCAGCACCACGCTGGTGCTCGACGCCGGCACCGCGGGCGTGCTCACCGACAACGGGGTGTCGGTCAGCCCCACCGGTGACGCCCACCCGCGCCACGGCGGGATCAGCTTCCCGATCACCGGCGGGGAGGTCGTGCCCAGCACGCTGGCCGGCACCATCGAGCACTCCGGCGGGCTGGAGTTCAGCGCCGGTGACACCACCCTCGGCGTCGAGGACTTCATCATCGACACCACCGCGGGCGTGCTGACCGCGCAGGTCAGCGGCACCGACACCCGGGTGCCGCTGCTGAACCTGAGCCTGGCCGACGCCTCGATCGAGACCAAGGACGACGGCTTCACCGTCGCCGGGGTCCAGGGCACGCTGACCGAGGAGGCCGCCGCCGCGCTGAACACCACGTTCGGCGTCGACCTGTTCGCCGCCGGCCTGCCCGTGGGCACCGCCGACGTCGAGGCCTGCATCTGACGCTCGGTACCGACGGCCCCGCCCGCCCGACGGCGGGCGGGGCCGCCTGCGTCAGCGGGGCGCGTTGACCGGGGCGTCGAAGTCGATCCGGAACCGCTGCTCCGGGCCGAGGGTCCGCTCCGGGTGCATCGCGGTGCGCATCAGCAGCGGCATCATCGCCCGCATGAACGCCCTGGCCACCGGCCCCGGCGCCTTGGCCCGGTTGATCCGCGCGGCCCGGGCGGCGACCTTCTCTACCCGCGACCGCCGCAGCCGTTCGTAGGCGGCGAAGGCGGTCGGCACGTCGGGCAGGTCGCGCAGGCAGCGGGCCAGCTCGATCGCGCTCTCCACGGCCAGCGACGCGCCCTGCCCGGAGCTGTTGGACGGCGCGTGCGCGGCGTCGCCGACCAGCACCGCCCGGTCCCGGTACCAGCGCGGCACGCTCGGCATGATGTGCAGCGCCCCGGTGGCCTGCAGCCGGTCGGCACCGGTGTGCCGGGCCAGTTCGGCGCCGGGGTCCTCGCCGGCGTAGGTCGCGCGCAGGGTCTCCAGCCACTGCTCGGCCGGCACCGCGCGGGCCTCGGTGAGCGACAGCGGCCAGCGGTGCGGGAGGTTCGCCCCCCAGCCGGTGCCGCCGCCGGGCAGCGGCCAGTACAGGTAGTACGCCCGGGCTCCGAAGGAGAACGTCATGGTGTCCGGGCGCCCGCCGGGCACGTCGTGGTCGGCGACGCCCTCGAACCCGAGCAGCCCGGTGTAGCCCGGGCCGGGCGCGGCCGGGTCGATCGTCGCGCGGACCGCCGAGTGCACGCCGTCGGCGCCGATCAGCACGTCCGCGGTGGCCGAACCGCCGTCGGCGAACCGGGCGGTGACCCCGGACCCGTCCTGCTCGACCCCGGTCAGCCGGCTGCCGTAGGTGATCGGGATGCCGCGGTCGCCGGCCAGCCCGTGCAGCGCCCGGTGCAGGTCGCCGCGGTGCACCAGGTGCAGCGGCGGCAGCCCGGCCAGCCCGGGCAGCAGCACCGGCCGCGCGGCGCCGAGCGCCATGGCCTGCCGGGTGATCGGTTGCCCGGTGTCCAGGACGGCGTGCTCGGCGCCGATCGTGCCGAGCGCGGCGAGCCCGTTGGGGGCGACGGCCAGCGAGCCGCCGATCCCCCCGGTCGGGCCCGGGTGGGCCTCGTGCACGGCGGCGTCGATGCCCGCCCGCTGCAGCGCCATCGCCGCTACCGGCCCGGCGATGCCGGCGCCGATGACCAGTGCGGTCCGTACGTGTGACATGACTGCTCCCACAGGGGTGCGCGCCGGCGGCGGCCGTGGCCGCGCGCCGGCTCGTGATCCGGATGTGCGTGCTGTCCGGACCGCCGCCGGGGATGCGCCCGGATACCCTGTGAGTGCCATCTCGTGGCCGGGTCGCCGTCCGCGGCGTCGGTCCGAGGGTGAGGGCCCCGGCGGTGGTGTTGCCGCACCGCCGCCGGGACCCGTCTCGGTGGGCTACTCCGTCGGCAGGCCCCCTCCCGCCGTGGTGTCGGGCTGGGCACCGGGCAGGGCGCCCGTCGCGTGCCACTGCGCCCACTCGGCCAGGTCGGGGAAGGTCCCCGAGGTCAGTTCGGCGAGCAGCCCGCGGACCCAGTCCGCCTCGGCCTCCCGCATCGCCAGCTCGTACTCGCCCTCCACCAGGAACACCCGGGCGATCCCGCGGGCGTGCCCGGC
>JASLAP010000130.1 GCA_030147065.1 Pseudonocardia sp.
CCCCGCCGGGTGTGGTGGGGTGGCCTGGCTGCGGTGGCGTTGCTGGCGGCGCAGTACCTGCTCGCCGCGCTGAGCGGGTTCCAGAGCCTGGGCTGACCGGAGTGGGCGGAGACGGATGGCACGAGAACCGGAGTCCACCTCACGGCTGCGGGTACGGCCCCGCCACTGCGACGCCCAGGCCATGGTGCACGCCGCCCGCTACTACGAGTTCTTCGAGGACGCCTTCCTCGACTGGCTCGACCTCCACGCCGGTGGCTACCGGCAGCTGCGCGATCAGACCGGGATCGACCTGGTCATTGTCACCAGCAGCTGCGAGTACCGCGCACCGGCGCGGCTCGACGACGACCTCGGTGTCGACTGCCGACCGGAGCGGGTCGGGCGGACCTCGTTGACCCTGCGCTGCGCGGTGCGGCGCGGCGAGGAGGTGCTGGCGATCGGCCGAACCACCTACGTCTGCATCCGGGCCGGCGTGCCCGTCCCCGTTCCGGACGTGCTGCGGGTGGCGCGGTGAGCTCGGCGCCGAGCACACCCGCCGAGGCACTCGGACAGTTCACCTGGAGGCCACGCGCGGGCATCCGAAACCGGACGGGGTCGGCACAGGGCTGTCAGGGGCGCCGCCGCGCCGTCACCCTGATCTCCGCCACCCCGGTCAGGGCGCGGGAGATCGCGCAGCCCGCCTCGGCGGTCTCGGCGTGCCTCTGCAGGGCTTCGGCGTCGACGCCGTCCACGTCGACCGTGGTGTCGAGCTCGACGAGGTCGATGGTCGGCACCCCGTCGACGGGGCGCAGGCGCACCCGGGCGCTGGTGGCGACGCTGCGGGGGACGCGGCCGGCCTGCGTGAGCACGTACGTCAGCGACATCGAGAAGCAGCCGGCGTGCGCGGCGGCGAGCAGCTCCTCGGGGTTCGTGCTGCCCGCGGCGTCGTCGGTGAAGCGGGAGCGGAAGCTGAAGTCGGCTTCCCAGCGCCGGGGACCGACCAGCAGGCGACCGCTCCCGTCCGGCAGGTCGCCGGTCCAGGTAGCGCTTCCGGTGCGTGCGGCCATCGCTCAGGTCCTCTCGTGGTTCGGTGCGACGGTGATGACGACCTTCCCGAGGGCGGTCCCGCCGAGGTGGTGGCGGAACGCCTCGGGGGCGTCGTCGAAGGGGAAGACCCGGTCGAGGACCGGCCGGATCCGGTGGGTGCCCACCGCGTGGACGAGCGCGACCAGCTGGGCCCGGCTGCCGACCGCGACCGGCCGGAGCGTCGCGCCCGTGGTGAAGATCGTCACCGGGTCGAGGGTGGCGCCCGGCCGCCCGCCGACGAAGCCGACCACGGCGATCTCGCCGCCGAGCGCGACGGCGGCCAGCGACGACTCCAGGGTGCCGGCCACCTCGACGACGAGATCGGCCCCCCGCCCGCCCGTCGCCGCGCGGACCGCGGCCGGCCAGTCCGGCGTGTCGCGGTAGTTCAGCACCACGTCCGCGCCCAGCTCCCGCAGCAGGCCCGCCCGCTCGTCGTTCCCGGTCGTGGCGATCACCCGGGCGCCCAGCGCCGTGGCCAGCTGGACCGCGAACAGCGACACCCCGCCGGTCCCGAGGGTCAGCACGGTGTCCCCGCGGCGCGTCCCGCGTCCGCCGGTGAGCGCGTTCCAGGCGGTGAGGCCGGCGACCGGCAGGGTGGCCGCCTCGGCGTCGGTGAGGTCGGCGAGGTCGTCCGGGAGCTCGACGAGCGCGGTGGCGGGCAGCACGGCGTGCTCGGTGAGCATCCCGTCCAGCGATCCCCCGATCTGGTCGACGACCTCGAGCGAGAACGGCCCGTCCTGCCAGCGCGGGAACGCCGCGACGACGACCCGCGCCCCCACCGGCGGACCGGCGACGTCCGGTCCGGTCGCGGCGACGACGCCGACCCCCTCGGCGAGCGGGATCCCACCGGCGCGGACCGGGAGCACGTACCGGCCTTCCAGGATCATCACCTCGCGGTGGCTGAGCGAGGCCGCCCGCACCGCGACGAGGACCTCGCCGGGCCCGGGAACGGGGAGTTCGGAGACGTCGAGGCGGAGGCCGTCGAGGCCGGTCCCCGCGTCGAGCCGGTAGCTGCGCATGAACCGACCTTCGCCCTGCCCGGGTGCCGCCGCCCATTACCTCCTGGGTGCAGCGGCGCCGCGGCCCTACGCTGGCGCCATGGGCGGCGGCGCGGGCGAGGTGCTGCGGTTCTGGCGGCGGCGCCGCGGCCTGAGCCAGCTGGAGCTCGCCACCGCGACCGGGGTGTCCACCAAGCACCTCAGCTTCGTGGAGAACGGACGGGCCCGGCCCAGCCGGCAGCTGCTCGTGCACCTGGCCGACGCCCTGGGCATGCCCCTGCGCGAGCGCGACCGGCTGCTGCTCGCGGGCGGCTACGCGCCGCCGCAGGGCCTGTCCGGCGCCCGGGACCGGGCGCTGCGCCCGCTGCGGCAGGCGCTCGACACGCTGCTCGCGGCCCACGACCCGCACCCGGCGATCGTGGTCGACGCCCGCTGGGACCTCGTGGCCGCCAACGCCGCCGCCGGCCTGCTGTGGGACGGCGTCGATCCCGGGCTGCTGAGGCCGCCGGTCAACATGCTGCGGCTGTCCACGCACCCCGAGGGCCTGCCGCGGATCTCCACCGCCACCCCGGTCTGCAGCCGGCCGTTGATCACCCGGTTGCGCCGGCAGGCCGACGAGGACGCCGACGACGCGCTCCTCGACCTGGTGCTCGAGGCCGAACGCCACCTCGCCGCCGGTGCCGGCCGGCCACCCCGGTGGACCGGCGACGGCGTCATGGCCGGTTTCGAGCTCAAGACCCGCCTCGGCGTGGTCGGCCTGCACACCGTGATCGCCACGCTCGGGGCTCCGCTGGACGTCGGCGCGGCCGACCTGGCCCTGGAGACGTTCCTCCCCGCCGACGACGACAGCGCCGCCCTGCTCCGCGAGCTGGCGGCCACCCGGCCCGGCCGGGCCGCCCGGGTCTGACGTGGCCACGGTCGAGGACGTGCGGTGGCTGGGCTCGAGCCTGGAGCGCTCCTACCAGGTGTACGTCCGGGGCCGGTTGAAGTTCCGCGTCAAGCAGATCGTCTACGTCGCGTTCTCGCTCGACGAGACGGAGATGGGTTTCGCGTTCCCCAAGGAGGAGCGGGCGGCGCTCGTCGCGGCGCAGCCGCACCGCTTCCACCTGCCGCAGCCGTCGGACCTGCGGTTCAACTGGGTGGAGGCCGACCTCGCCGCCCTCGACCCGGCGGAGGCGCGGGAGTTCGTGGTCGACGCCTGGCGCATGGTGGTGCCGAAGAAGCTCTCCCGCGCCTACGACCTCGCCCACCCCGACGGCCCGGGCTGAGCCCGGGGCGACCTTTCACGCCGGACGCAGTGGATCCGCCTCACCACCTTCGATTCGAGAAGCGGAAGGCCGGTCGAGCCTTCCGATCGCGAAGGCGTCCGCCCCGAACAGCGAGCATGCTGCTGACGTGGACGAACACCCCAGGAGCACCGCGGGTCGACCCGCCACTCAGCCGGCCCACGGCGACCGCCGCGCACCGGGTTCGGCGCGGGCGCTGTTCGACGTCCCACCCGGGATCGCCTACTTCAACACCGCGAACCTCTCGCCGCACCTGCACCGCGTGCGGGAGGCCGGTGAGGCCGCGCTGCGCCGCCGCGGACGGCCGTGGACGATCTCGCCCGACGACTGGTTCACCGACGTCGAACGGCTGCGCGGTCTGTTCGCCGCGCTCATCGGCGCCGACAGCGACGCGATCGCCCTGGTTCCGGCGACCAGCTACGGCTTCGCGGTCGCCGCCCGCAACATCGCGCTCGACCCCGGCGACCGCATCCTGGTGCTCGCCGAGGAGTACCCCTCGGGCGTCTACACCTGGCGGGCGGTCGCCCGGGCCACCGGAGCCCACGTCGTCACGGTCGAGCGCCGGGCCGACCGGTCGTGGACCGACGCCGTCCTCGACGCCCTCGACCAGGACATCGCCGTGGTGAGCGTGCCCAACGTGCACTGGACCGACGGCTCGCTCATCGACCTGGCCGCCGTCGCCGCCCGCACCCGCGCCGTCGGCGCACGACTCGTCGTCGACGGCAGCCAGTCCATCGGCGCCGTGCCCCTCGACGTCCGCGAGCTCCACCCCGACTTCGTGGTCGGCGTCGGCTACAAGTGGCTGCTCGGCCCCTTCGGACTCGGCTACCTCTACGTGGCCGAGGAGCACCGCGGCGGCGAGCCGGTGGAGCAGAACTGGATCAACCGCGCCGGATCGCAGGACTTCGCCCGCCTCGTGGACTACCGCGACGAGTACCAGCCCGGCGCCCGCCGCTTCGACGTCGGCCAGCGCACCGGGTTCGAGCTGGTCCCGATGGCCGTCGCCGCCCTGGAGCAGATCACCGCGTGGGGCGTCGGGAGCATCGCCGCAGAACTCGCCGGCGTCACCGCGGCCATCGGCGCCCGGACCGCCGAACTCGGCCTCGAACCGGCCCGACCCGCCGACCGCGGTCCGCACCTGCTCGGCCTCGCCCTCCCCGACGACCGCCGCGACACCGTGCTCCCCGCGTTGACCGCGGCGAACTGCTTCGCCTCCGTCCGGGGCCGGTCCCTGCGCATCGCGCCCCACCTGCACACCACCGACAGCGACATCGACCAGCTCGTGCAAGCTCTGGCGCACGTCTGATCGAGCGCAGGGACCATGCGGCTACGGACGCCGGATGCGGTAGCGCAGGTGCATGACGCGCTGCGCGGGCTCCACGTCCTCGCCGGTGGTCAGGCGCCGGACCAGGTCGAGCTCGACGGGTTCGGCGGCCAGGTCGTCGAACAGGCGCCGCCCCTGCCCCAGCAGCACCGGGACGACGTGCAGCTCGAGCTCGTCGAGCTCCCCCACCCGCCGCAACGCCTGCCCGGCCCCGGCCCCCAGCACGGCGACATCGGCGCCCCCGGCCGCAGCGCGGGCCTGCGCGGCGGCGTCGCGGGGGTCGGTCACGTAGCGGACGCTGCCGGGCGGTGGGTCGGTCGGGACGCTGGTGGTGAGGACGAGGACCGGGACGCCGTCGTGGTGGTCGCCCTGCCACCGGCCCGCGTGCTCGTAGGTGCGGCGGCCCGCGATGACCGCACGGGTGGCCATCGCCTCGGCGTAGACCTGGCCGCCGGGTCCCGGGTCGTCGCGGCGGTCGAGCCAGTTGAACAGGCGGAAGCCATCGACGCCCATCGGCGTGTCCACGCCGTCCCGGGGTCCGGTGACGTAGCCGTCCAGCGACATGGTCATGTCCAGGCGGATCGCCATGGTTCAGCCCTCCGATCGCACGCGGTAGCGCAGGTGCTGCACGCCCGGCCCGTCCAGGGCGCGGACGAGGTCGAGCTCGACGTGCTCCGGCGGCAGGTCGGCGAACAGCCGCCGGCCCCGCCCCATCAGCACCGGCACCAGCTGCAGCTCCATCTCGTCCAGCAGGCCCGCTCGCAGGCACTCCTGGGCGGTCGCGGCGCCGTGCAGCAGGATGTCGCGACCGCCCGCGGCGGCCTTCGCCCGGGCCACGCCGGAGGCGATGTCGGTGACGTAGCGGGCCGGGCCCGGCGGCGGTTCGGCGGGCGCGGCGCGGGTCAGCACGAAGATCGGCACGCCGTCGTGGTGGTCGCCCGCCCAGCCGCCCGCGAACTCGAAGGTCCGCCGCCCCGCGATCACCGCCCCGGTGGCCATCAGCTCGTCGAACACGGTCGCGCCCGCGTCGTCGACCGGCCGGTACGAGGCCGGGTCCGGGCCGCCGTCGGCCAGCCAGGCGTGCAGCCGCTCGCCGCCGACGCCCAGCCCGTGTTCCACACCGTCGTCCGGGCCGGTGATGAACCCGTCCACCGACATCGACATGTACAGCACAACCCTGCTCATGCCCTGCACAGTGGACGGCCGCGGGGCGGGGCGGTACCCCAGGATCCGGGGATGGCGCCGGAGGACCGGCGTATGGTCGCCCGGGTGGTCACCGCGGCGCACGCCCGCAGCCGCGACGACATCGTGCGGCTGGTCCACCGCGGCCTGTCGGTGCCGGAGTTCGCCCGGGTCGTCGGCGACGCCGTGCTGCGGGCCGTGCCCGCCGAGGGCACCTGCCTGCTGACGCTCGACCCGGCCACCATGCTGCCCACCGCGGAGTTCGTCGAGAACGGCCTGCCCGCCGCGGAGATGATCCGGCTCGTGGAGATCGAGCTGCGCGAGCCGGACTTCACCAAGTGGACCCAGCTCGCCCGCGCGGAGCATCCGGCGGCCAGCCTCAGCGACGCCACCGCCGGTGATCTCGACCGCAGCCTGCGCCAGCGGGAGATCCGGCGCCCCGGGGGCTACGCCGACGAGCTGCGGGCCGTGCTCGGCGGCAGCACGGGGGTGTGGGGCGCGCTCACCGTCTTCCGCGAGGCGAAGCGGCCGCACTTCTCATCGGCCGAGGTGCAGTTCGTGTCGTCGACGGCCGGGCTGATCGCCGACGGACTGCGGCGCGGCCTGCTGCTCGACGCCGCGCACCGCGGCGCCGACGACGTCGGCCTGCTGGTCCTCGACGCCGACAACGGTGTGCGCATGTCCAACCCGGCCGCGGCCCGGTGGCTCGACGAGCTGGGCGCGGGCGACCGGCCGGGTGCCCGGATGCCGCTGGTGGTCCCCGCCGTCGCCCACCAGGCACGGGCGATCCACGGCCCGACCCCGGTGCCGGCCAGGGCACGGGCGCGCACCCGTCGCGGGCGGTGGCTGATCGTGCGGGGCTCGCTGATGGGCGACGGGCCGGATGCGCCGGTCGCCATCATGGTCGAAGCAGCGCGCCGGGCCGAGATGGCGCCCCTGATCGCCGGCGCCTACGGCTTCACCGCCGTCGAACGCCGCGTCACGGAACTGGTGGCGCAGGGTCTGTCCACCCAGCAGATCGCGAGTCGGCTCCGGGTGTCGGCCTACACCGTCCAGGACCACCTGAAGTCGATCTTCGCCAAGTCGGGCGCCCGCTCCCGCGGCGACCTGGTCGCCACCCTGTTCCTCGACCATTACGCTGCCCCGCTCACGTCGTGAGGGCGGGTGGGCTCGACGCCACCGGTTCCCGGCCACGATCTCGCCGGGCGCCCAGCGTTGGTCACGCCGAGCGTGGTACCGGCCGTCGGTTGGGCCCACTCGTACCGGGGTAACCGGTGTGGACAGGTGAGCGGTGGTCCGAGCACGGGGCTGGGCCACCTCTCGTCACGAGGACGGTGGCGGTCATGGCATTCGCGGACAAGTTCAGCAACAAGGCGCAGGAATTCCGCGGGCGGGTCAAGCGCAACACCGGTGAGGTCACCGGCGATCGGCGCCTGCAGGCCGAGGGCCGGGGCGATGAGGTGAAGGGCAGCCTGAAGCAGGCCGGCGAGAAGATCAAGGACGCGTTCCGCGGGCGGGGCCCCCGCCGCGATCGTCGCCAGTACTGAGTCGCAGTACTGAATGGGCGCTTCGCGACAGCGGCGGTAGCGCTGGCGCATCGCTCTGTCAGCTGGACGACGTGGGCGACGCCGGTGAGCTCCGGCTCGGTGGGCGTCGTCTGTCAGGGTCGGCGAACGACGAACACGTACTCCTGGCTGTCGTCGGTGAACGGCTCGCCGGCGAAGCCGCCGTGGAGGGCCTCCAGTTCGAGGCCCGCGACGTCGATGAGCCCGAGCCACTCGTTCCTGGTTGCCCACCACAGCTGGCTCAGGGCCCCGCTGTCGCGAACGATGTCGATCCGGTTGTCGCCGACGGAGTAGTGGTTGGTGTGCGGGCCGGGGTTCTCCCGGTGTCGGCCATCGAGGTGGGCGGCGACCCGATGGTCGAAGGCAAAGGCGTTCCAGGCGAACCGTCCCCCGGGCGAGAGCGAGGCAGCGACGCGCTCGAATGTGCGGCGGCGGTCGGCCCAGGTCGGCAGGTGGAGCAGGGCGCGGAACGGGCAGTAGATGAGCGCTGCGGGCTCGTCGAGGTCGAGGCCGCGCATGTCGCCGGTGCGCAGGTCCAGGTCGACGCCCGCCTGGCCCGCACGAACACGGGCTTGCTCGAGCATCGCGGGAGACGAATCGATGCCGATGACACGCCGCCCGGTGGCCTGAGCGACGGGGATCGCGACCCGCCCGTTGCCGACCGCGAGCTCGACGAGGAGCCCGTCCGCCTCCCGGGCGAGTTCGACGTAGAAGGCGATATCCGCGGTCATGTGCGCTGACCACTTCTCGTAGTCGTCAGCGAGCACCTCGTCCCAGCTCACCTTCCCCACTCTCACAAGCACTCGGCGCCGTCGCCATCGCAATACCCGGTGGGATACGGGCGAGGGCCCCAGATCGGCCTGCTCAGGGTGGTGCCCGGTGCCGCAGACGCTCACGCGGCACATCGTGCAGAACTCCCCAAGCGGTGGCGCTCGAGCTGGTCCACCTGGGCCAGGGGTGATCTCAACCCCGTCCCGGGGGGACCCCGAAGCGGGGAGTTCTCCGCGCCCGGCAGGCTGGCCGCATGGAGCACGACGGAGCACCGGTGGACCGGGCGGAGGCGCTCAGGCTGGCCCGGGCCATGATCGACCTGGTCGACGGCGCCCGCCACCAGATCCTCACCGGCACCTCGCCGCTGGTCGCCCGGGTCACCGAGCACATCGGCTCGCCGCTGGCCGACATCCCGAACATCGCGCTGAGCCTGCAGGCCTGGGAACACGTCAGCCTGCACGAGGGGGTGTCGGCCTACCTCGCGGCGCACACGCCGGACGCGCAGTGGTTCGGCGTGGCCGGAGCGCACCGGTCCCACGAGGACCTCATGGACATGCTCGGCGGGGCCGACCTGCACGGCATGTACCGGCCCGGCGCGGTCGACTACACCTCGCTGGCCGCTGGACCCGACCGGGTCGTCGACGCGGTGCAACTGGGCTTCGTGCCCACCGCGGCGCCGAACGGCCGCCCGGTCGTGATCGGGGTCCGGGGCGGTCTCGCCGAGCACGGCCTGCCGGCCTGCGAGCTGCGGGTGCTGGCCGGCGACCGGGAGACCGCGACCGCGGTCCGCGACGAGGTCGAGCGGCTGATGCGGGCGCACGACGTCCTGCGCGGGCAGGTGCTGTCCTTCGACGTCAACGAGCACCGCGGCAACCGGATGCTGTCGTTCATGCCCCGTCCCCGGCTCGACCGCGCGGACCTGGTGCTGCCCGACGGGGTGCTCGACGTCATCGAGCAGCACGTGGTCCGCTCGCCCGCGCAGACCGCCCGGCTCGTCGAGCTGGGTCAGCACCTCAAGCGGGGCCTGCTGCTGTACGGCCCGCCGGGAACCGGCAAGACCCACACGACGCGCTACCTGATCAGCCGACTGCGCGAGGCCACGGTGATCGTGATCTCCGGGCGGGCGATGAAGATGCTCGCCGAGGCCGCCGCCCTGGCCCGCCGCCTGGCGCCGTCGGTGCTGGTCATCGAGGACGTCGACCTGATCGCCGAGGACCGGTCGGCGCACGAGGCCTCGCCCCTGCTGTTCGAGCTGCTCAACCGGATCGACGGGGTCGACGCCGACATCGACGTCACCTTCGTGCTGACCACCAACCGCGTCGAGGACATGGAGAAGGCCCTGGTCGACCGGCCCGGGCGGGTCGACCTGGCGATCGAGGTGCCCAAGCCCGACGAGGTCGGGCGGGAGCGGCTGCTCCGGCTCTACGCCCGCGACCTGCCGCTGCACCTCGCCCCGGACTCCGCGGTGATCTCCCGGACCGCCGGGGTCACCGCGTCCTTCATGCGCGAGCTCGTCCGCCGGGCGGTGCTGCGCGCGCTGGCCGCGGATCCGGCGACCCCGGTGGTGCTCGACGAGGAGCTGCTGGTCGCCACCCTCGACGAGCTCAGCGGCGAACGGGCCGTGCTCACCCGGGCCCTGCTGGGGGGCTGACCGCGGGCGCCGGGAACCCGGCTCGCCGGCGCGGCGGGGAACTGCGGCGGCCAGGGGCTCATCCGCGGTACTTCTCGCTCCCCTCGACGCCGCCGGAGCGGGACAGCTTCTTCGCGAAGCACTCGCGCGGCGCGATCCGCTGCGTGTCGCACCATGCGTTGGCGTCCTCCGCGGTGGCGAACCGTCGGCCCATGACCGTGATCCAGAGATCGCCGTCGTAGTTCCAGTCGGTGGACCGGAGGAGCACCGCATCCGGGTACCGCTTCCGCATGGCGTCGTGCCCGGCCAGGATCGCCGCGTCCGTGGCGGTCCCGTCGGCGGTCCCGGCTCCCGCGGGTCGGGCGGAGAGCTGCGCCACCCACGACTCCGCCAGCGTCTCCACCGCCGGGAGGTCCTCGGCGCGGAGGCGTTCGAGTGCCTCGGTCGCATCCCTCGGTTGACGAACCGACGGCGGCGTCGAGGCGGCGTTCGTGGACGCAGCACCAGTGGGGCCGGATCTGACGGCGGGCTCGGATCCGCCGCTCGTCGCCCCGGCCACCCCGATGACGCCGCCGATGCCGACGACGGCGAACGCCGCCCACGCGGCCACGCGAAGCGCGCGCCGGGGGCGGGGTGGCGCCGTTGGTGGCCGGCGTCCGCTCGACGGTGTCGGCGCCAGCCGGACTGTCAGCGGCGCCGGCCCGGTCCTGGTGCCGGTGTCGTCGGGGTCCGCCGGGAAGGTCGGAGCGGGACGAGGAGGCGCCGCCGTCGCGGTGGCGGGAGGCCGTGCCGGCTGGTGCCGGCGGGTGTAGCCGGGAGGGACCGGGCCTCCTGCCCGGGACGGCCGCGCGTTCGGCGCGCACCACGGGCAGCCCGGCAGGTGACGGCCGTAGCCGTGGCTCGGCTCGAGCGCGCAGGTGACGAGCGACTCGCGCAGGCCCACCAGCGCGGTCACCCACTGCTGCGCGGGCGGCCGGTCCTGGGGCCGGCGGGCGCCGTCGACGAACGCGGCCCGGAAGTACTGCCGCAACGTCTCCGGCAGCACCTCCAGCGGCGCGGCGTCCCGAGGGGGCACCAGCCTCGGATCGCCCCCGTAGGACCACAGCCCGTCCCCCGCGAGCACGTGTTCCGCGGGCCGGTGCCCGGGTCCGCGCCACTCCCCCCGGAAGGGATGCCCGCCCGGGAGCAGCAGCGTGTGGAGCTGCACCGCGAGGGAGAAGATGTCGCTGCTGCTCGTCCGCAACGTGCTCTCCAGGGAGGCGTGCAGCAGTTCGGGCGCCCGGCACCCGTCGGCCTCGGCACGACACGGGAACCGTCTGCGGGACTCCTGGTCGACGACCTGCATCCGGTCGCACCCGAGCAGGGTGACCCGGCCGTCGCTCCAGCTCAGCAGGTTCCGGTCCGGCAGGTCGCCGAGGACGACGTCGGCGTCGTGCAGCAGCGCCACGGCCCGGGCGAGGTTCTCGGCGACGGTGACGCGGTCACGCCAGGTCGCGTCGTGCGAGGTCGCGACCTCGGCGACGGTGCGCGCATCCCCGGTGTCGACGCGTGGCATCACGAACCCGGCGAACCGGCCCGAGATGTACACGGCGTCCTCGGGCCATGCGCAGCTCACGTGGTGCGACGGGCCCGTGCGGTAGGCGGGCGGGTTGACCATCATCGCCTGGATCCGCGCTTCGAGCTCCGGCCGCTCCTGCAGCGTGCCCGGCAGGTACTGCTTGAGCGCCAGGTTCGACGACGTCGGCTCCACAGCGTGCACCACCGCTGCGCCGTCCCGATCGAGCTGCTGACCCACCCGGTAGGTCCGACCGGTCCTCCGGCAGACGAACTCCGTCATCGCCGGGCCCCTTCCCCCGTCGCGCCGGACGCGGTGTCAGCAGTCGAAGGTCCTGCCGGGGCTGCCCGCTGCGCCTGCCCGGCAAACAGCGGACACCGGTCGGACGGCGCGGGCCCCCGGATGCAGTCAGGTCGACGGTTTGCGGGCCCGGACGATCGCGGATGCGGCGTGCTCGTGCACCCGGTGCGTCTCGACGATCTCCACGTCGACCAGACCGGCCCCGGCCAGGGCCCGCTCGAACTCGACACGGGTGAGAGCGCCGGCCACGCATCCCGTCCAGCGGCCCGTGTCCGCCCGGGTGGCGGCGTCGACGTCCGGGTCGGCCACGACGTCCGACACCGCGAACCGGCCACCGGGACGCAGCACCCGCGCCGCCTCCCGGAGCACGACGGACTTGTCAGCGGCCAGGTTGATCACGCAGTTGGAGATCACCACGTCGACGCTCGCGTCGGGCAGCGGGACGTCCTCCAGGTAGCCCTGGAGGAACTCGACGTTGTCGACGCCGGCCCCGGCCGCGTTGCGCCGGGCCAGCTCCAGCATCTCCGTCGTCATGTCCAGCCCGTAGACCCGCCCGGCCGGCCCGACCCTCCGCGCGGAGATCAGCACGTCGGCCCCGGCGCCGGAACCCAGGTCGAGCACGACCTCGCCGGGTCGCAGGTCGGCCACCGCGGTGGGCACGCCGCAGCCCAGCGAGGCCCCGACCGCGGCCGCCGGCACGCCGACCGCCTCCGCGGGGCTGTAGAGGCCTTCCCCGAAGGCCACCTCGACCGGGCTGCAACAGCTCTCGGCCTCGGCCGCCCGGGCCTGCTCCCGCTCGCCGGCCGCCGCCCGCACCGCAGCCGCGGCGTACCGGGCCCGCACCTCCTCGCGCACGTCGTCGTTCCCCGTCGCCGTCGGCGCCTGATCAGCCATCGCACACCCCGCACGATCTTGGATCGACCATTGTCGAATCAACACGCTGCACTCTGGATAGACGCATGTCAATACAGGGCAACGACCTGGGCAGGATAACCGCGCGCCCAGAACCCTGTGGCATTACATCAAACGATCTTGATGCATCAATCGAGCTTGATGTACTCTGCGCAGATGTCGCGTCCTGGGCGAGCCGTCGCCGATCCGCCGGCCTTCCTCCGACTGGCATCCCACCCGCTGCGGTGGCAGTTGATGGCCGCGCTCGCCACCAGCGACTACCGCGTCCGCGAGCTCAGCGCCCGGGTCGACCAGCCGCAGAACCTGGTCTCCTACCACCTGCGACTGCTGCGCGACGCGGGTCTGGTCACCGCCAACCGCAGCAGCTACGACGGCCGCGACAGCTACTACCACCTCGACCTGGACCGCTGCGCGCACGCGCTGGCCGACAGCGGCAGCGCGCTGCACCCGGCGCTGCGCCGGGACCCCGTCCGGTCCGGCGCCCCGCTCGGACGGCGACCGGCCGGTCCGGTCGCCGTGCTGTTCGTGTGCACCGGCAACAGCAGCCGCTCGCCGATCGCCGAAGCCCTGCTGCGCCGACGCACCGACGGCGCCGTGACCGCGACGAGCGCCGGCACCCGACCCCGGTCCCACCTGCACCCCGACACCATCCGGGTGCTGCGGCAGTCGTTCGGCATCGACGCCTCCGGCCGGCGCCCCCGGCACCTGGACGCCGTGGCCGGCCGGCGGTTCGACCACGTCATCACCCTGTGCGACCGCGCCCGCGAGGTCTGCCCGGAGCTCCCCGGCCGGCCACGACGAGCGCACTGGAGCGTCCCCGACCCGGCCACGCCCGAGGACCGCACCGACGTGACCCACCCCGCCTTCGACCGCGTCGCGGCCGACATCGACACCCGCGTCGGACACCTGCTGCCCGTGCTCACCGCGGCCGACCACCAGGAGGACCTGCCATGACCGCAACCGACCAGTACGTCGGCGTCCGCTACCTCGTCGAGGACGTGCAGGCTGCCGTCGACTTCTACACCACCCACCTCGGCTTCGAACTCAACACCGACGCCGCACCGGCGTTCGCCGACGTCGTCCGCGGCCGGCTGCGGTTGCTGCTGTCCGGGCCCACCAGCTCCGGCGCCCGCGCCACCCCCGCCGACGCCGCGACGGCCGGACGCAACCGCATCCACCTCGTCGTCGACGACCTCGACGCCACCGTCACCCGGCTCCGCGGTGCGGGGCTGCGGTTCCGCAGCGATCTCATCACCGGCCCCGGCGGACGCCAGATCCTGCTCGCCGACCCGGACGGCAACCTCGTCGAACTGTTCGCACCCGCCGACCGACCGACCTGAGCAGGCGGAGCGGGGCCCGCGCCCACCTGCTCACCCGGATCTGCCCGGCCGTCACCGGATCCTTCCGACCGACGCCGACCAGCACCGCTGTGCTCACCGGCCCCGCGATCGGGATCAGGACGGCCGGCCCTCGACCGGGTCCGCCCCGTCGTGCGGGCTCTCGTCGGCCCGCGGGTGCTCCGGCGGCTCGGGCGCCGGCTCGTCCGGGCGCAGGGCGTCGGCGGTGTCACCGCGGTGCAGCGGCGACCCGCCCCGGCGCACCGGCGTCGCCTGGTCCTCGTCCATGGCCCGCTCGCGGCGGGCGTCCTCGCGGACCTGCTCGTCGTGCAGGCGGTCGTGTGAGTCGCTCATTGTGGTCGGCTACCCAGGACCGTCTCCGGGGGAACGCCCGTGCGCGGACCGCCTGCGGGACCCCGATGCCGACGAACCCGTGCTGCGGGTGGACGCGATCGGCACGACGTCGGCGGGAGCGCTGGTCGGGCCGCTGGCCGCCCGGTGCCTGCAGGGCGGGCTCGACCCCGTGCACGTGCTCCACGAAGCCTGGGTGGAGCAGGCGCAGTGACGACGGCTGAGGTCCCCGGACGGCGCGGCGAGCACGGCGCCAACCGGCAACCCGAGCACCACCGCGGCAGGCACGCGGCTCAGGGCACGCGCTCGGGCGGGAAGTCCTCGACCGAGCGCACCCCGCTGGTCGCGGCACATTCCGCACAGGTGACCTCGCACGGCTTGCCGTGCAGCTCCGCCGCCGGCAACCGGCAGCAGGTGACGTGCTCCTCCGGGTCGGCCACCGCGTCGGCCGCCGCCATGACGACGTGGGTGCGTCCATCGCCGGCCACCCGGGCCACGAACGCCACGATCGGCCACAAGCCCTGGTTCCCGCCCTGCGTGCGGTCCGCCATCGCCCTCCTCCGTTCTCCCGCTGTCGTCATCCCCGCCCCCCGCCCACCGAGGGGCGGTCGATCACCGCGGGCACCCCGGAGCGGCGGGGGCGCCACGGCCGTGGCGACCCCCGCTCGCTGCGCGCTACCGGCTCTCAGCCGCGCGCACCGGTCCGGTCCCGGTCCTTCGGCCAGATCCGGGCCCCGGCCACGCCACCCAGCGCCGCCGCGGCCCAGTAGACGCCCAGCGCGAGCGCGACCCAGCCGGCCGTCTGCTGGGCCGTGGCGACCGCGGTCTGCACCGGGACGTCCGGCACCACCGGCTGCCCGGACAACTGGGTCAGCGGACCGAGCAACGACGTGCCGCCGGCCACCGCCAGGAGGACCAGGCCGACCACGGTCAGCGCCCACACGAGCGTGCCGTTGAGCAGCCCCGAGGTCGTGCCGCGCCATGCCGAGGACGCCGCAGCCATCAGACCGCCGACGAAGAACGCGATGATCCCCAGCACGGCGGTGACCACGCCCCTGGTCGTCGCGGCACCGCTGCCCTCCACAGCCAGGTCCAACCAGCCCAGCGCGAAGAACAGCGACTGCAGGACGACGAACGTCGGCAGCGCGACCAGCGCTCCGGCCCACACGGGGCCCCAGCGGGCCTGATCAGTACGCGCCGCGGGGACGACCGGGCTGGTGGCGCCGGGTTCTGCCACGGAGCCGTGCGGTTGCGCCGCCCGCACCGCCTCGGGTGCGTCGTGTCGATTGTCGATGCCGTTTCGTGGACTCATGTTCCCCTCGCTCTCCTGTCCGTCCCTACCCGGGTCGGGTGCCCCCGACCCGGACCCGGAACCTGGCGGACACCTTGCGGTCACGACCCGCGGCCCGGTCCGTCAGGACCGGCAGCCCGCCTCCCGGGCAGCTCGATGAAACCATGGTTACACTTGTCCCATCGGGACGACTCCCAGGAGGCCGTGATGTCGAAGATGGTGGCGTTCGTCTGCACGCATGGGGCCAACAAGAGCCGGCTGGCTGCCGCCCTGTTCACCGGGGCGGCGCCGCCCGGGTGGCGGGCGGCGTCGGCAGGCCTGCAGCCGCAGCCGGCGGTGAGCGTCCACGCCGCACGGCTGATCGCCGGCACCGGGGCGGAGTCGTTGCTGGATCACGACCCGCCTCGAAGCCTTGATCAGGTACCGGATCCGGCCCGCGTGATCGCCATCGACTGCCGCGTGCCCGGCGCCGAGCAGTGGGATCTCACCTGCCAGGAGGTGGGTGCGGCGATGGTCGCCGAAATCCGGGACCGGGTTGAGCGACTGGCCGCACGGCTGGCGACGGACCGACCGTGACCGCCACGACTTGGCTGCGAGATGAAACCATGGTTGCATCAACCGATGACGTCGCCAGCGGCCGGTGGGCCGGCCGAGTGGGTGCTGCTGAGCTACCGGGTCCCGCGGGAGCCCTCCACCCCGCGGATCGCGGTGTGGCGCAAGCTCAAGAAGCTCGGTGTGGCGCAGGTCGGTGACGGTGTCGTGGCCGTGCCCGCTGACGCGCGGACCCGTGAGCAGCTGGAGTGGGTCGCCGAGGACGTCGAGCAGGCCGGCGGCACGGCGATGCTGTGGACCGCCCGCCCGGAGTCGGCCGAGGCGGAGCGGCGCCTCGCCGGGCAGATGTCGACGGCGCGGGCCGGCGAGTACACCGCGGTCCACGAGCAGGCGCTCTCGGCCGCCGCTGACGTCGAACCGGGTGCGGCGGGGGTGCTGCGACGGCTCCGGGCAGAGCTGCGGCGCATCGAGCGGCGCGACTTCTTCCCGCCGCCCGAACGCGACGCGGCCCGCGCTGCCGTCGAGGCACTGGCCGCCCGGGTGGCACAGGGCCAGCGGGAGCTGCTGTGAGGTGGGCCACTCGCCGGGGCGTGCACATCGACCGGGCCGCCTCGGCGTGGCTCGTCCTCCGGTTCGTCGACCCGGACGCCACCTTCGTGTTCGTCGCCGGGCGCGGTGAGGTGCCCGCCGACGCGACGCCGTTCGACATGCGCGGTGTGGAGCTGGGTCACCAGAGCCGAGGGGACGGGCAGGACTGCACCTTCGAGACGATCCTGCGCCGCTACGAGCTGGACGACCCGGTGCTGTGGAAGCTCGCCGAGGCCGTGCACGAGGCCGATCTCGAGGACGACCGGTTCGACGCCCCGGAGGCCGCCGGGCTCGACGCGATCCTGCGCGGCCTGTCGATGACCCGCGACGACGACGCCGTACTGGAGATCACCGGCCCGGTGTTCGACGGGCTCTACGAGTACTACCGCCGCGCGGTCCTGCTCGGCCGGCCCCCCACCTGATCCTCCCCCGCTGCTCCTGGCCCAGGCTCGACCACGCCCCGAGGAGATCGCGCGTGACGCCCACCCCTGACGAGCGGACCGGGCGGACGCCCGACCGGCCCGCACCCGCGTCGAGCCCTTCGGGGCCGGCTCGCGACGTCGTGCCGTTCGGTGCGGCAGTGCGGGCCTGGTTCTCCATCTCGCTGCAGACCTTCGGCGGCCCGGCCGGGCAGATCGCGGTCATGCAACGCGCCCTCGTCGAGGAGCGCCGCTGGATCAGCCAGCGCCGGTTCCTGCACGCGCTGAGCTACTGCATGCTGCTGCCCGGCCCGGAGGCCCACCAACTCGCCATCTACGTCGGATGGCTGCTCAACGGGCTGCGCGGCGGGCTGGTGGCCGGCGTGCTGTTCGTACTGCCCGGCATGGTCGCCCTGCTGGCGCTGTCCGCGCTCTACGTCGCCCTCGGCGAGACCACCGCGGTCAGCGCCCTGTTCACCGGACTCGGCGCCGCCGTGATCGCGATCGTCGCCCAGGCGGTCGTCCGCGTCGCGGGGCGGGCTCTGCACCACCGACTGCTGGTCGCGGTCGCGGTCGCGGCCTTCATCGCGCTGGCCGTGTTCGGCGTGCCGTTCCCGGTCGTGGTCGCGGTGGCCGCCGCGGCCGGGTGGGTCGCAGTCCGGCGGATACCCGGGCTGGCCGGTGGCGGCGGCCACGCACCGGGCGACGGGCCGGCGCCGTTGATCGCCGATGAGGCGTTGCACGCCGAAGTCCCCTCGACGGGGCGCACCGTGCGGATCCTCGCGGTCGGGCTGCTGGTCTGGACCGCTCCGGTCGCCGTCGTCGCGCTCCTCACCGGCGTCGCCAGCGTCTACACCGCGCAGGGGGTGTTCTTCGCCGGCACCGCCCTGGTCACCTTCGGTGGGGCGTACGCGGTGCTCGCCTTCGTCGCCCAGCAGGCCGTGCAGACCCACGGCTGGCTCACGGCCGGGGACATGGTCCGCGGCCTCGCCCTGGCCGAGAGCACCCCGGGCCCGCTGATCATGGTCGTGCAGTTCGTGGCGTTCCTCGGCGCCCACGCCCGGCCCGGCCCGCTGACCCCCTGGGTGGCGGGGGTCGTCGCCTCGCTGCTGGTGACCTGGGTGACGTTCGTGCCCAGCTTCCTGTTCATCTTCCTCGGCGCCCCCCACATCGAGCGGTTGCGCAGCAACACCGCCCTGACCGGGGCGCTCACCGGGATCACCGCGGCCGTCGTCGGCGTCATCGCCAACCTCGCGCTCTACTTCGCGATCAGCACCCTGTTCAGCCGGACCCGCACCGTCGAGGCCGGACCGCTGGCCCTGCACCTGCCCGACCTCGCCACCCTGCGCCCGGTCCCCCTCGTCATCACGCTCGTCGCCACCGGGCTGATCTTCGCCGCCCGCTGGCCCGTGCTGCGCGTACTCGGGATCAGCGCGGCGCTCGGCCTGCTGGCCGGCCTGACCGGACTCCCGGTCACCTGAAGCACCTCGGGTCGTGGCGGCCGTGACGGACGGGCGTCTCGTCCCGGAGCCCGCGGGCCTGGGGCAGCATCCGGGTCAGGGCCGGCGGTCCCAGCGCTGCCGCGTCAACGCACTGTCAGGGGGCGTGGCGCCGCAGCCACTCGATGGGATCGCCGTCGCGGGCCGGGTCGGGCGGCGCGCCCGGACGTGCGGGTTCACCCACCGCGACCCCGGCCTGTCGCAGCAGGACGCGCGCCAGGCCGCGGCGCTGGGCCGAGTAGGTGAGCACGTGCGCGAGGACACTGCCGAGCACGAAGCTCTCGGGCGGATCGCACAGCGCATCGACCAGGCTGTCGCCCCAGGCCCGGCGCCGCTCGACATCACCGACGAACGCCAGCCAGCGCGGCACGACGGCGTCGAGCCGGGCGATCAACTCGACCGGGTCGGCGTCGTCGGAGAGCCGACCGGAGTGGTCGGCGCCCTCCACCGACGCCAGCCAGATCTCGTAGGTGCCGACCGCCCGGTTGAGCAGCGCCGCGATGGAGCCCTCCGGGCCGGCCCAGTGCAGCAGGGTCAGCCCGGGCACGCGCTCGCGGACGTACTCCTCCGGGTCGAGGCCCTTGGCCAGCTCCACCAGCGCCCGCACGTCGTGGACGTCGTGGTGCACCAGCAGCGCGGTGACCTCCCCGGCCGACGCCCGGGCAGGTCCCTCGATCCACAGCCCGTCGGGTGCGTGGAAGTGGATGCCGTTCGGGGCGGGCAGCCAGTGCGCCGAACCGACGGTCGGACCGGTGGGCACCGCGCTGGGCGGGTAGCCGTAGGCCCGGCCGAACGCGCGCGCGAACCCCTCGACCGAGCCGTAGCCCGCCTCGAACGCCGCGTCGGTGACCGTGGCGCCACGCGCGAGCCGCCACGCGGCCCGCTCCAACGACACCCGGCGCCGCATCTCCACCGGCGGCTCACCGGTGTCGCGGCTGACCCGGCGGCTGAAGTGGAACGGCGAGGAGTACACCCCGCCGGCCATGTCGGTCAGCGTGCGGTGCTCCTCGTCGAGGACGGCGTCGATGAGCTCGCGGAGGCGGTCGCGACCGGTCACGCCGACCAGTCCGTGGTGCGTGGACCGGCCACCGCGTAGCGGGCGCAGGCGAACGCCCCGTTGCGGGCGACCTCGGTCAGGCGCAGTGCGTAGCGCCGCGGGAAGA
The DNA here is from genome assembly GCA_030147065.1 of Pseudonocardia sp. GTDB lineage: Bacteria > Actinomycetota > Actinomycetes > Mycobacteriales > Pseudonocardiaceae > Pseudonocardia. The sequence continues at coordinate 19,786 of JASLAP010000130.1, forward strand.
GCGGCCGGCCGGCTCCGAGGGTCACCGGGGCGATCGCCACGACGATCTCGTCCAGCAGCCCGGCGTCGGCGAACTGCGCGGCCAGGTCGCCGCCGCCGACCACCCACACGTCGCCGCCGCCGGCGGCAGCGACCAGATCGGCGTGCACGGCGGCGACGTCACCGCGGGCGAAGCGCAGGTCGGCGCCCTCGACCGCCGGCAGGTCGCGGTGGGTGAGGACGGTGGTCGGCATGGCGTAGCTCCACTTGTCGTGCCCCTCGCCGATCCGCGCGAGGAGCCACTCGTAGGTCGTCGCACCCATGACCAGGGCGCCGACGCCGGCGATGAACGCGGTGTAGCCCATCGGGCCGTCCTGGTCGATGTCCTGGACGAACAGCCAGTCCAACGAGTCCGCCGGGTCGGCGATGTACCCGTCGAGGGTGGTCGCGGTGTAGAACACGGTCTTCGGTGTCGTACTGGTCATGGAGCAAGCGTGGCCGACCGCGGGGTCCGCGCACCCGACCGTTCTTGCGGTCTTCACACGAGGGGGGCGTCGAGCGGCAGTTCGAAGTGCACGGTGGCGAACCGCGGGTCGCTCCCGTCGCCCCGGTCGTCCCGGATCTCCACGACCGGCAGCGAGCGCCAGAACGGCTCGGCCGCCGGCACCCGGGTGTTGGTGTGCAGGTAGACCACCCGGTAGCCGCCGTCGGCGCGGACGAACTCCTGGCAGGCCGCGACCAGCCGGCGGGCCAGCCCGGCCCCGGGTCTCCTCGGTCGACTTCCTGCTGTCCTACGGCCTGGCCCCGCTCGGGCTCGCCCTGATCGCCCCGGCCCTCGACGCGTTCGGCGCCGCCCCGACCCTGCTGGTCTGCGCGGTCGTGTGCGTGCTGGGTCCGGCCG
>JASLAP010000235.1 GCA_030147065.1 Pseudonocardia sp.
TCCGCATCGGGTGGGCGGCCGCGGCGGCCAGCAGCCGCGGGGAACCGATCCACGGCAGGGGCAGCGGCGGGAGGCCGTCACCGGACTCGCGCTCGATGGTGCGCATGTCGGGCAGGTCCCCGCCGTCCAGGTCGGGGGCGATCTCGGCGGGCGGCACGCCGCGCTGGTGGGCGACCAGCTCGTCGACGGTCATCCCGCAGCGCAGCGCGGCCCCCAGGACGCTGCCCGCACTGGTGCCCAGCACCAGGTCGACCTCCCCCAGCGGGCGGTCCAGGCGCCCGGCCAGGTTGTCCAGCGCGCCGGCCATCCACGCGGACCCGAGGATCCCTCCCGCCCCGAGAACGAGCCCGATGCGCGGCATGGCCCACCTCCCCGTCGAGGGTTGTTACTCGACGGTAGCCGCCAGGACCGCGAAACGGGAGCGGCAATCCGTCCTCAAGGAGGTGAGGCGGCGACCGTGCCGGCCGATACCGCGACGAACCGGGCTACTGCGTCCGGGTTGCCGGCGGGGTGCGTGTGCAGGAACGAGGCGTGCACCCGCCCGTACACCCAGCCTTCGGGCGTCCCGCCGCGCCAGCCCCAGGCCGGGGTGGCGCCGGCCGGCTCGACGACCGCGCAGTGGTGGAACTCGTGCCCGGCGACGCGGCTGCCCGCCGGGAAGAGCGGCGAGTCGCTCAGCGCGACGGCGTCGCGGTAGCCGAGGGTGAGGCGCCCGGTCATGGCGGCCCGCGCGGGCAGCACCCCCGCCATCGGGACGCCGTCCAGCTCGGTGCAGAGGTAGAGCAGTCCGCCGCACTCGGCGTGCACCGGGGCGCCCGCGGCGACGGCCCCGCGCACGGCCGCGAGCAGCCCCTCGTTGGCGCCGAGCGCGGCGACGTGCTCCTCGGGGAACCCGCCGGGCAGCACGAGCGCCGCGGTGGCGTCGGGCAGCCGTTCGTCGCGCAACGGGTCGACGACCACGACCTCCGCGCCGGCCGCGGCCAGCAGCTCGACGTGCTCGGCGTAGCCGAAGGTGAACGCCGCTCCCCCGAACACCGCCACCCGGACCGGCGGCCCGGCCACCACCGGCGGCTCCCAGACCGGACCGGCCGGCAGCGGCGAGGCGAGCGCGACGACGGCGTCCAGGTCGACGTGCTCGGCCACCAGGTCGCCCATCGCCTCGACCGCCGCGACCGCCGCTGCCCCCTGCTCGGCCGCGGTGACCAGGCCCAGGTGCCGCGACGGGACGGCGAGGGCGTCGCGGCGGGGCAGCGCGCCCAGCACCGCCAGCCCGACCTCCTCGGCCGCGGCCCGCAGGACCTGCTCGTGGCGCGGGCTGCCGACCCGGTTGAGCACGACACCGGCGATCCGCACGTCCGGGTCGAACGAGCGGAAGCCGTGCAGCAGCGCGGCCAGGCTGCGCGACTGGCCGCGGCAGTCGACGACCAGCAGCACCGGGGCGCCCAGGAGCCCGGCGACCTCGGCCGTGGACCCCGCGCCGTCGGGGATCCGGCCGTCGAACAGGCCCATCACGCCCTCGACGACCGCGACCTCGGCGCCGGCGGAGCCGTGCCGGACCAGCGGGCCGACCAGGTCGGTCCCGACGAGCACCGGGTCGAGGTTGCGGCCGGGCCGGCCGGCGGCCAGCGTGTGGTAGCCGGGGTCGATGTAGTCGGGTCCGACCTTGAACGGCGCCACCGCCGTGCCGCGCCGGCGCAGCGCCGCCATCAGGCCGGTGGCCACCGTCGTCTTGCCGCTGCCCGACGACGGTGCAGCGATGACCAGAGCGCGCGCGCTCACCCGTGCCCGAGCACCGGGTGCGGCACGTACGGCGCCTCCAGCGCGGCGATCTCGTCGTCGCTCAGCTCCAAGTCGACGGCGGCGACCGCGTCCTCGATGTGGCCGGGCTTGGTCGCCCCGATGATCGGCGCGGTGACGGCGTCCTTGTGCAGCATCCACGCCAGCGCGACCTGGGCCAGCGACACGCCGCGGGCCTTGGCCACGTCGGCCACCGCGTGCACCACGGCGTCGTCGGCCTCGGTGTACATGCGGTCGCCGATGGGGTCGCTCGACGAGCGGGTCGTGGTGCGGTCCTCGGGGAGCTTGGCCAGCCGGCCGCGGGCCAGCGGGCTCCACGGGATGACGCCGACGCCCTGGTCGAGGCAGAGCGGGTGCATCTCCCGCTCCTCCTCGCGGTAGATCAGGTTGTAGTGGTCCTGCATGGCCGCGAAGCGGGTCCAGCCGCCGAGCTCGGCGGTGTGCTGGGCCTTGGCGAACTGCCAGGCGAACATGCTGGAGGCGCCGATGTATCGGGCCTTGCCGGCGCGCACGACGTCGTGCAGCGCCTCCATGGTCTCCTCGATCGGCGTGGTCGGGTCCCAGCGGTGGATCTGGTAGAGGTCGACGTGGTCGGTGCCCAGCCGGCGCAGCGACCGGTCGATGCCGGCCAGGATGTGCTTGCGGTTGAGGCCGCGGTCGTTGGGGCCGTCGCCGACCGGCATGAACACCTTGGTCGCCAGCACGTAGTCGTCGCGGTCGGCGAACAGCTCGCGCAGCAGCGTCCCGGTGACCTCCTCGCTGGCCCCCAGCGAGTACATGTCCGCGGTGTCGAAGAAGGTGATCCCGGCCTCGACCGCGGCGCGCACCAGCGGGCGCGAGGCCTCCAGGTCGAGCACCCACTCCCGCCAGGAGGGGCTGCCGAAGCTCATCATGCCCAGGCAGATGCGCGACACCTTCAGGCCGGTCGATCCCAGACGCGTGTGTTCCACGCACCGGGACACTACCCCGCGAACGGCCCCGGGACCGCCCGGCGGAGATCGTCCCCGCTGACCGGCTCACCGTGCCCGACCAGGGCGAGGTCGACGTCCAGGGCGGTCAGCGCGCGGAACGAGGCCAGGGCCGCGGCCCGGTCCGCGTTGAACGGCCCCAGCACCACGGCGCCCTCGCTCTCGGCCACGGTGTCGCCGGTGAACAGCACCCGCGGCCCGGTCAGGTGCAGCCCGATGCTGCCGGGGGTGTGCCCGGGCCCGTGCACGACGGTGGCGCCGTCGCCGAACGGCAGCACCTCGCCGTCGACGACCTCCCGGTCGACCGGGCACGGCGGCGGCTCCGGCAGCCCGCCCGCGCCGATCCGGTCGAACAGCTCCTGCTCGACGGGCAGCAGGTCGGGTACCGGGCCGGGCTCGTGGCCGCGGACGATCGGCGCCTCGGCCGCGTGGGCAACCACCTCGGCGCCGTTCCAGCCGCGGATCTCGGCCGCGGACCCGGCGTGGTCGGCGTGGAAGTGGGTGAGCACGATCCGCACGACGGCGTCGCGGTCCAGGCCGAGCCCGGCCAGCGCGGCCGCGACGGCCTCCCCGGACCCGGCGGGCCCGGTGTCGACCAGGGTGACCTCGTCGCCGTCGCGCCAGGCCCAGCACTGGCCGAACGGGAGCAGGATCCGCAGCAGCGGGGCGGGGAGATCCATGCCCACGACCCTGTCAGCCGTGCGCGGCTCCCGGGCCGGGGTTCGCCCTCGGCGCAACCGTGATGCACCTGAGCGCCCCGGCCGGGGCGCTGGTGTGCATCTCGGCGCGACCGCTCACCACTCGATGCCGCGCTGGCCCTTCTGCCCGGCGTCCATCGGGTGCTTGACCTTGGTGGTCGCCATGACCAGGTCGGCCGCCTCGACCAGCTCCGCCGGGGCGTCCCGGCCGGTGATCACCACGTGCTGGCGGCCGGGTCGGGCGGCGAGCACCTCGACCACCTCGTGCACGTCCACCCACCCCCACTTGAGCGGGTAGGTGAACTCGTCGAGCACGTACATGTCGTGCGCTCCGGCCTCGAGCCGGCGGCGGATCTCCGCCCAGCCCTGCGCGGCGGCCGCGGCGTGGTCGTCCTCGGTGCCCTGCTTGCGCGTCCAGGACCAGCCCTGGCCCATCTTGTGCCACTCCACCGGCCCACCCGTGCCGGTCTCGGCGTGCACCCGGTCCAGCGCCCGGAACGCCTCCTCCTCGCCGACCTTCCACTTCGCCGACTTCACGAACTGGAACACCGCGATCGACCAGCCCTGGTTCCAGCCGCGCAGCGCCATCCCGAACGCCGCGGTCGACTTCCCCTTCATCTCCCCGGTGTGCACCACCACCAGCGGCCGGTTGCGCCGTTGCCGGGTGCTCAGCCCGTCCTCGGGCACCCGCTCCACCCGCCCCTGTGGCATCCGCCCCTCCTCCCCTGTCGTGCGCGGAAGTTCACGTCCGAGCGTGAACTTTCACGCACGACCCCGGTTGACCACGTCGACCATGCGGTCGGCGGACAGGTCGCCCACGCCGACGAGTTCGGCGCCGGCCGCAGCGGCGACGCGGGCGGCCAGGCCCAGCCGGACCGGGCCGCGCTCGCAGTCGACGACGACGGTGGCGGTGCCGTCCGCGGCCAGCAGGGACGCCGCCCGGCAGGCGTCGCGCAGCGGGTCGCCACCGGCGCGGGCGGGCACGGTCGCCCGGCCGTCGGTGAGCAGCACCAGCAACGGGCGGCGCTTCGGGTCGCGCAGCCGCTCCACGGCGAGCACCTTGCGGGCGCGCAGCACGCCGTCGGCGAGCGGGGTGCGCCCGCCGGTGCGCAGGGCCGCCAGCCGGACCTGGGCGGCCGGGACGCTGGAGGTCGGCGGCAGCACCAGCTCGGCGCCCGCGGCCCGGAAGCTGATCAGGCCGACCTTGTCGCGCCGCTGGTAGGCGTCGCGCAGCAGGGACAGCACCGCCCCGGTGACCGCGGTCATCCGGGTGCGCGCGGCCATCGACCCGGACGCGTCCACCCCGAACAGCACC
>JASLAP010000253.1 GCA_030147065.1 Pseudonocardia sp.
CCGGGGTAGGGTGGTGCGGTGTCACGGATCGTCGTGCTCGACTACGGCTCGGGCAACCTGCGCTCGGCCGAGCGCGCCCTGCAGCGCGTCGGCGCGGACGTCACCGTCACCTCCGACGCCGGGGCGGCGCTGGAGGCCGACGGCCTCGTCGTCCCCGGGGTGGGGGCCTACGCCGCCTGCATGAGCGGGCTGGCCGCGGTCGGCGGCCCGCGCATCATCGAGCGCCGGCTGGCCGGCGGCCGCCCGGTGCTCGGCATCTGCGTCGGCATGCAGGTGCTGTTCGACCTCGGCGTGGAGTGGGGCGAGCGCACCGAGGGCTGCGGGCAGTGGCCCGGCACCGTGGAGCGGATCAAGGCCGACGTGCTGCCGCACATGGGGTGGAACACCGTGCGCGCGCCGGCCGGCAGCAGCCTGTTCGCCGGGCTCGACGCCGACGCCCGGTTCTACTTCGTGCACTCCTTCGGGGTGCGCAGCTGGGACATGGAGCCCGACACCGTGCTGCGCCCGCCGCTGGTCACCTGGGCCCACCACGGCGAGGACTTCGTGGCCGCGGTGGAGAACGGCGCGCTGGCCGCCACCCAGTTCCACCCGGAGAAGTCCGGCGACGCCGGGGCCACCCTGTTGCGCAACTGGCTGCGCGACGTCGTCGGCTGAGCTGGTCCGACCGCAGCTGACCGGCGCCCGGCCGGCTCTGCGCACCGGCTCCGCTCGACCTGACCGGCGCCGACCCGCCCGGCCGCGCTCGGCTCAGTCGCGCTCGACCACGTGCCGCAGGATCGCGGCCAGCCGGTCGGCGTCGTACCGGTCGTCCCCGACGGCCTGCCAGCAGTAGCCGTTGACCACGGCGACCACCGCGTCGACGGCCACCGGGTCGTCGGTGAGCCGGGCGGCCGCCGCGCGCAGGCCCGCGTCCCACCGGTCCAGCTCGCCGCGCAGGTCCACCCGCCGGGTGCCGAGCACCCACAGCTCCAGCTCGGCGCAGACCTGCTCCGGGTGGCGGTGGGTGTAGTCCGCCGTCCAGGTGGCCAGCGCGTCGAGCGCGGCCCGGCCCGCGGGCAGCGCGTCCAGCTCGGCGAGCAGCCGGTCGTTGACGTCGACCAGCACCGCGACGACCAACTCGTCGAGGGTGGCGAAGTAGTAGTAGACCGCGCTGGCCGGCAGCCCGGCCTCGGCCGCGACCGCGCGCTGGCTGACCGCGGAGAGCCCGTCGCGGCCGATCACCCGCAGCGCGGCGTCGAGCAGGGCCCGGCGGCGCCGGCTGCCGCGGCGGCGCCGACCGTCCGGTTCGGCGGGTTCGGAGCCGGCCCCGGCGGCGACCGCCTCAGCCATGCGCCGCCCCCAGCTCCAGGGCCAGCACCCCGGCGATGACCAGGCCGATCCCGCCGATCTGGATCCAGGTCAGCGACTCGCCGAGGAACGCCGCCCCGATCAGCGCGACGAGGGTGATCCCGGCCGCGGCCCACACGCCGTAGGCCACCCCGACGGGCATCCCGCGGACCAGTGCCTGCGCCAGCGCGACGAAGGCAACGCCGTAGCCCAGCACGACCACGATCGACGGGCCGAGCCGGCTGAAGCCCTCGGAGAGCCGCAGCGCGATCGTGCCGGTGACCTCGGCCAGGATCGCCCCGGCCAGCCAGAACCACATGGCGTCCTCCACGAGTCTGAGCGTTCGCTCCACATCTTACTGGAGCGAACGCTCAGCTTGTGGGTCAGCGGGTGACGAACTCCTTGGCCTGCAGGTCGAAGCGCAGCTCGCGGCGGTCGTGGCGGACGGCGTCGACGATCCGGTCCACCACCTCGTCCGCGGTGACGGCGGCGGTCAGCTTCGGCGCGGTCCCGGCGATCGGGCGGTCGGCGAGCCCGGTGTCGACGTGCGGCGGCCGCACGTCCAGCACCGTCACCCCGCGGCGGCGCTGCTCGTGGCGCACCGCGGTCAACCAGCCCGACAGCCCGGCCTTGCTCGCCGAGTACGCGGCCATCCCCGCGGTGGGCAGGTCGGCCAGGATCGCGCTGAGCACGGCCACCGACCCGCCCCGCTCCAGCCGCGGCAGCGCCGCCCGGGCCAGCGCCATCGGCGCCATCGTGTTCACCGTGAACAGGTGCTCGGTGACCAGGTCGTCGGTGTCCTCGGCCGGGCCGAACGCGGCCACCCCGATCGCCACCACCAGCAGGTCCAGCCCGCCCAGCGCGTCGGCGGCCTCGCCGACCAGCGCCGCGCACCGGTCCAGGTCGAGGGCGTCGAAGGGCAGGGTGGGGGCGCCGCCGAGGCGGCCGGCCAGCTCGTCGAGCCGGCCGGCGTCCCGGCCGGCCAGGGCCAGGCGAGCGCCCTGTTCGTGCAGGGCGGCGGCGATGCCGGAGCCCAGCGCCCCGGTCGCCCCGGCCACCAGTACGCGTGCCCCGGAGAGGTCCATGCGCCGACGCTAGGTCCGGCGGGCGCGGACCGCGCGCCGACGCTGAGTAGGCTCACCGACCGTGAGCTTCACCCTGCTGCCCGCCGTCGACGTCGCCGCCGGCCAGGCCGTCCGCCTGGTCCAGGGCGAGGCCGGCACCGAGACCGGCTACGGCGAACCGCTGGCCGCCGCCATGCAGTGGCAGGACGACGGCGCCGAGTGGATCCACCTGGTCGACCTCGACGCCGCGTTCGGCCGCGGCTCCAACGCCGAACTGCTGGCCGACGTCGTCGGCCGGCTGGACGTGCTGGTGGAGCTGTCCGGCGGGATCCGCGACGACGCCTCGCTGGAGCGCGCGCTGTCCACCGGGTGCGCCCGGGTCAACCTGGGCACCGCCGCGTTGGAGGACCCGGCGTGGTGCGCCCGGGCGATCGCGGAACACGGTGAGCGCGTCGCGGTTGGACTGGACGTGCGCATCACCGACCAGGGACACCGGCTGGCCGCGCGCGGCTGGACGACCGACGGCGGCGACCTCTGGGAGACCCTGGAGCGCCTCGACCGCGACGGCTGCGCCCGCTACGTGGTCACCGACGTCGGCAAGGACGGCACGCTGCGCGGCCCGAACGTCGAGCTGCTCGCCGAGGTCGCCCGCCGCACCCCGGCCCCGGTGATCGCCTCCGGCGGCATCGCGCAGATCGCCGACCTGGTCGCGCTGGCCGAGACCGCCGCGACCGGGGTGAACATCGAGGGCTCGATCGTCGGCAAGGCGCTCTACGCGGGCCGGTTCACCCTGCCCGAGGCGCTGGCCGCGGTCCGCAAGGTGGACGCGGGCGCCGGACGGGCGGCCGGCTGATGGGCGTGGCCGTGCGGGTCATCCCGTGCCTGGACGTCGACGCCGGCCGGGTGGTCAAGGGCGTCAACTTCCAGGCCCTGCGCGACGCGGGCGACCCGGTCGAGATGGCCCGCGTCTACGACGCCGAGGGCGCTGACGAGCTGACCTTCCTCGACGTCACCGCGTCCTCGGGCGGGCGCGACACCATGCTCGACGTCGTCCGGCGCACCGCCGACCAGGTGTTCATCCCGCTGACCGTGGGCGGCGGCGTGCGCACCACCGACGACATCGACGTGCTGCTGCGCGCCGGCGCGGACAAGGTCGGCATCAACACCGCCGCCATCGCCCGCCCCGAGCTGCTGCACGAGGCCAGCCGCCGGTTCGGCTCGCAGTGCATCGTGCTGTCGGTCGACGCCCGCACCGTCCCCGCGGGCGACCGGCCCACCCCGTCCGGGTGGGAGGTCACCACGCACGGCGGGCGCCGCGGCACCGGCATCGACGCCGTCGAGTGGGCGGCCCGCGGGCAGGAGCTGGGGGCCGGGGAGATCCTGCTCAACTCGATGGACGCCGACGGCACCCGGGCCGGCTTCGACCTGGCCATGATCCGCGCGGTGCGCGCGGTGGTGGACGTGCCGGTGATCGCCAGCGGCGGGGCGGGCGCGGTGGAGCACTTCCTGCCGGCCGTGCGGGCCGGCGCCGACGCCGTGCTGGCCGCCAGCGTGTTCCACTTCGGCGAGTTCCGGATCGCCGACGTCAAGCGCAGCCTGCGCGAGGCCGAGCTGGAGGTCCGGTGACCCGCGTCGAGTCCTCCGCCCTGGACCCGGCCGTCGCCGCCCGGCTGCGGCGCACACCGGACGGGCTGGTCTGCGCGGTCACCCAGCAGCGCGGCACCGGCGAGGTGCTGATGGTGGCCTGGATGGACGACGAGGCGCTGCACCGCACCCTGATCAGCCGCCGGGCCACCTACTGGTCGCGCAGCCGCCAGGAGTACTGGGTCAAGGGCGCCACGTCCGGCCACACCCAGACCGTGCACGAGGTCCGGCTGGACTGCGACGGCGACACCCTGCTGGTGGTCGTCGACCAGGAGGGCGCGGCCTGCCACACCGGCACCCGCACCTGCTTCGACACCGACGTCCTCCTCCCCACCCCGAGCTGACCCACCCGCCCTACCCCACCCGACCAGATGTCAGGAAAGCCACTTTCAGGACCGAATCCGTCCTGAAAGTGGCTTTCCTGACATGGGGGCAGTGGAGGTGGACAGGGGAGTGCGGCGCGTCCCTCGCGCGGGGGAGGGGTGGGGGGCGCGGGTTTGCGAGGATCGGGGGGTGCTCCGGTGGGTGGTCGCGCCGCTGGTGGCCGGCCTGACCTACCGGCGGGCGGTCCACCTGCTGCTCGGCGCCGTGCTGCTGCTGCCCTACCTCGGCCTGGGGGCGCTGTTCGTCGCGGCCGCCGGTGAGCCCGCCACCGACCCGGTGTCGCTGGTGCTGCTGCTGGGCGTGGCCCTGGCCGCCGCGGTCGGGGTCGCGCTGGTGCCCGGGGTGCGGTCGTTGGAGATCACCGCGGCCCGGGCGCTGCTCGGCGCCGAGGTCCCCGACCCCGACCCGGCCACCGTCGACGCCTGGCCCGCGCGCCGCCGGGCCGGGCTGTGGCTGGTGGTCAACCTGCTGGCCGGCGGGGCCACCGCGCTGGTGATCCTCTTCGTGGTGCCGACGACGGTCGGGCTGCTGTTCGCGCCGTGGCGCGACACCGCGCCGCTGCCGTCCGGGTGGGCGTCGGCCTGGGCGCCGCCGGTGGGCGTGCTGCTGCCGGTCGTGCTGCTGCACGCGGTGTCCGCGGTCGGTGCGGCGCTGGCCCGGCTGGCGCCGCGGCTGCTCGGGCCGTCGGAGGCCGAGCGGCTGGCCGTCGAGCTGGACCGGGTCCGGGCGGCCGAGCGGGCCGCGGCCGAGCGCAACCGGCTGGCCCGCGAGCTGCACGACTCGGTCGGCCACGCGCTCACCGTCACCACCCTGCAGGCCGGCGCCGCGGCCCGGCTGCTGGACAGCGACCCGGCGTTCGTGGCGCGCGCCCTGGACGCCATCGCCGACGCCGGCCGCACCGCCCTCGACGAGCTGGACCACGTCCTCGGTCTGCTGCGCGACGGCGCCCCCGGCGACCGCCGCCCGCCACCCGACCTCGCCGACCTGGACGGCCTGCTGGACGGCACCCGATCGGCTGGTGTCCCGGTCACCGCGACGCTCACCGGGACCATCGCTACGGTGCCGGCGGTGGTGTCCCGGGAGGCCTACCGGATCGTCCAGGAGGGACTCACCAACGCGCTGCGGCACGCCGGCCCGGTCCCCGTGGAGGTCCGCGTCGAGGTCGGCGCCGACCGGCTCGACCTGACCCTGACCAACCCGCTGAGCGGCGCGATCGGCCCGACCGGGCGCGGCGGGCGCGGCCTCGCCGGTATGCGCGAACGGGTCGGCGCGCTGGGCGGCGAGCTCACCGCGGGGCCCGCCGCCGGGCACTGGCGGGTGGCGGTCGGGCTGCCGCTGACCGCCCCCGCCACCCCGGCGGCGCCCGACCCGGTGGACCCGACATGATCAACGGCGTGATCGGGGTGCTGCTGGTCGACGACGAGGAGCTGGTCCGCGCCGGCCTGCGGGCCATCCTGGACGCCGAGCCGGACATCACCGTGCTCGGCGAGGCGGGCGACGGTTCCGAGGTGCCCGGCCTGGTGCGCCGGCTGCGACCGGACGTGGTCCTGATGGACGTGCGGATGCCGCACGTCGACGGCATCGCCACCACGCGGCACCTGACCACCGCGCTGCCGTCGCCGCCGCGGGTGCTGGTGCTGACCACGTTCGGCAACGACGGCTACGTCTACGACGCCCTGCAGGCCGGGGCCACCGGGTTCCTGCTCAAGCGGGCCCGCCCCGCCGAGATCGTCCGGGCGGTGCGGACCGTGGCCGAGGGCGAGTCGCTGCTGTTCCCGGCCGCGGTGCGGGACCTGGTGGCCACCCGCGGCCGGGCCGGCGGCGACGCGCTGCGCCGGGCCGGGCTCACCGAGCGCGAGGGCGAGGTGCTGCGGCTGGTGGCCCGCGGGCTGTCCAACGCCGAGATCGCCCGCGAACTGGTCGTCGGCGTCGAGACGGTCAAGACCCACGTCGGCAACGTGCTGGCCAAGCTCGGCGCCCGCGACCGCACCCAGGCCGTCGTGGCCGCCTACGAGTCCCGCTTCATCGACCCTCGTGCGTGAGTTTCCTGCCCAGAGGCATGAAACTCACGCACGAGCCTCGATGTCGCCGGTGAGGTAGCGCTGCAGGTTCGGGGCGACGGCGGCGACGACGGTGGCGTGGTCGGCCGAGGCCAGGGGCTCCAGGCGCAGCACGTAGCGGACCATCCCCAGGCCGATCAGCTGGGTGCCGCACAGCGCCGCGCGCAGCTCGTGCCGGTCCGGCGCGACCTGGCCGATCACCCGGCCGAGGATCACCCGGGAGACGAACTCGCGCATCATCCGGGCCGCGGCCTCGTGCGAGGCGACGCTGCGGATCAGGGTGGACATCTGCGCGCCGCCGGTCTCGTCCCACAGCGCCAGGAACCGGCCCACGACGCGTTCGCCGAGCTGCTCCGGATCGCCCGGCAGCACCTCGGCGAGCAGCGCCCCGGGGTCGACCGGGATGTAGAGCGACGCGGTGAACAGCGCCTCCTTGCCGCCGAACCAGTGGTTGACCATGGCGGCGTCCACCCCGGCGCGCTCGGCGATGGCCCGCACGGTGGCGCCGTCGTAGCCGCGGGCGGCGAACTCGGCGCGGGCGGCGTCGAGCAGTTGGGCGCGGGTGTCGGCCCCGGCCGGCCGACGCCCGCGGCGTCGGGGCCGGCCGTTGCCGGCCTGCTCGGGGGCGCCCACGGCTCCCATCCTCCCGGCTGCCCCGGACGGCGGCACTCCAGGCCCGGTCGCCGCCCGGAGCCGGGACGCGACCGGGCCGGGCAATGCCCGCGCCGACCGGCGGGCGGGCTTGCCACAATGGCCCCATGACCGTCACCGCGCCGGCCGGCGCCCTGGGCGCGGTCACCCCCAGCCGCGAGGAGTTCCGCGAGCTGGCCCGCGGGCACCGGGTGATCCCGGTGGCCCGTCGGCTGCTCGCCGACGACGAGACCCCGGTCGGGGTCTACCGCAAGCTGGCCGGTGACCGGCACGGCACCTTCCTGTTGGAGTCGGCCGAGAACGGCCGGTCCTGGTCGCGCTGGTCGTTCGTGGGCGCCCGCAGCGCCGCCACGCTGACCGCGGTGGACGGCGAGCTGGTCTGGACCGGCGAGGTCCCGGTCGGGCTGCCCACCGGCGGCGACCCGCTGGCCGCCCTGCGCGCGGTGGTGACCGAGCTGCACAGCGAGCCGCTGCCCGGGCTGCCCCCGCTGACCGGCGGCATGGTCGGCTACCTCGGCTACGACGTGGTCCGCCGGCTGGAGCGGCTGCCCGAGCTGGCCACCGACGACCTGCAGATCCCCGAGCTGGTGATGCTGCTGGCCACCGACCTGGCCGCGGTGGACCACCACGAGGGCACGGTCACCCTCATCGCCAACGCCCTGAATTGGGACGACACCGACGCCCGCGTCGACGAGGCCTACGACGACGCGGTGGCCCGGCTGGACCGGATGACCGCCGAGCTGGCCGCGCCGGCGCCGTCCACGGTGGCCGTCTACCGCCCGGCCGAGCCGGACTTCACCCGCCGGCGCACCCCGGCCCAGCACCACGCTGCGATCGAGGCGGCCAAGGAGCAGATCCGCGCCGGTGAGGCGTTCCAGGTGGTGGTCTCGCAGCGGTTCGAGATCGACTGCCCGGCCGACCCGCTGGACGTCTACCGGGTGCTGCGGGCGACCAACCCGAGCCCGTACATGTACCTGCTGCGGCTGCGCAGCGCGGCGGGGGAGGGCTTCGCGATCGTCGGCTCCAGCCCGGAGGCACTGGTCACCGTCCGGGACGGGGTGGCGACCACGCACCCGATCGCCGGCACCCGGTGGCGCGGGGTCACCGAGGAGGAGGACCTGCTGCTGGAGAAGGACCTGCGCGCCGACGAGAAGGAGCGCGCCGAGCACGTCATGCTCGTCGATCTGGGCCGCAACGACCTGGGCCGGGTCTGCGAGCCGGGCACGGTCAAGGTGCACAACTTCTTCTCCGTGGAGCGCTACAGCCATGTCATGCACCTGGTCTCGACGGTGACCGGGGTGCTGCGCGCGGGGTGCGCCGCGATCGACGCGGTCACCGCCTGCTTCCCGGCCGGCACCCTGTCCGGGGCGCCCAAGCCGCGCGCGATGGAGATCATCGAGGAGCTGGAGCCGACCCGGCGCGGCCTCTACGGCGGCATCGTCGGCTACCTCGACTTCGCCGGCAACGCCGACACCGCGATCGCCATCCGCACCGCGCTGGTCCGCGGCGGGACGGCCTACGTGCAGGCCGGCGGCGGCATCGTGGCCGACTCCGACCCGGCGGCCGAGGACACCGAGTCGCTGAACAAGGCCCGCGCGGTGCTCTCCGCGGTGGCCACCGCCTCGACGCTGGAGCCGCCGCGGCCGGCGGCGGGCCGGCCGGACGCGTGAGCCCGGCGCGGTCGGTCCGGGCGCTGGTCGGCGTGTGCACGGCCCTCGCCACGGCCGCCGCGCTGCTCTGGGCGGCCTCCGCGGTCAACTGGGCACGGGTCGGGACGGCCGGCGGGGCCCCGGTCGACCTGACCGGCGCCCAGGCCGTCCCGGCGCTGACCGGCATCGCCCTGGTCGCGCTGGCCGGGGTCGCCGGGGTGGTCGCCACCGGCGGCGTCCTGCGCCGGCTGCTCGGGTCGCTGCTGGCCGCGTCCGCCGCCGCGGTGGTCGTGGCGACGGTCTCCGCGTGGAACGGCGACGGGGCGGCGCTGCCCGACGGGGTGTCCGCGACCGGCCCTGGCGAGCCGGGTGCCGCCCCGTGGCTGGCCCTGCTCGGCGCCGTCGTGCTGCTCGCGGCCGGCGCGGTCGTGGCGGTCCGCGAGCCGCGGCTGGCCCGGCTCGGCTCCCGGTACGGCGGCGAGCGGCGGGCCCGGCCCGGTGCGGATCCGGACCGGACGGCCTGGGACGATCTTGACGAGGGTCGGGACCCGACCGTCGAGGTCACCGGCGAGGCCGACCCCGGCAGGGGGGACGGTCCGGCCAGGTGAGCGCCGGTCTAGCATGGCTCCGGCCCGGTCCGGAGCGGAAAGGGGGACCGAACGCCATGGAGAACGGCGGAGCGAGCGTCCTCGATTCCATCGTGGACGGTGTCAGGGCCGATCTCGCGGTGCGCCAGGCGGAGGTCGACTTCGCCGAGATCAAGCGGCGCGCGGCGGCCGCGGCGCCGCCCCGGGACGTGATGGCCGCGCTGCGCGCCCCCGGCATCGGGGTGATCGCCGAGGTGAAGCGGCGCAGCCCGTCGCGCGGTGACCTCGCGCAGATCGCCGACCCGGCCCAGCTGGCCGCGTCCTACGCCGAGGGCGGCGCCCGGGTGATCAGCGTGCTGACCGAGCAGCGCCGGTTCGGCGGGTCGCTGGCCGACCTGGCCGCGGTGCGCGCCGTGGTCGACGTCCCGGTGCTGCGCAAGGACTTCATCATCTCCCCGTACCAGGTGCACGAGGCCCGCGCCCACGGCGCCGACCTGGTGCTGCTGATCGTGGCCGCCTGCGAGCAGAACGCGCTGGTCGCGCTGCTGGACCGGGTGGAGTCCCTCGGGATGACCGCGCTGGTCGAGGTGCACACCGAGGAGGAGTGCGACCGCGCCCTGGAGGCCGGCGCCACGCTGATCGGGGTCAACGCCCGCAACCTGCACACCCTCGAGGTCGACCGGACGATCTTCGGCCGGATCGCGCCCGGGCTGCCCAGCGAGGTGCTGCGGGTGGCCGAGTCGGGCGTGCGCGGCCCCGGTGACCTGCTCACCTACGCCGGCTGGGGCGCCGACGCGGTGCTCGTCGGGGAGGGTCTGGTCACCAGCGGCGACCCGCAGGCCGCGGTGCGCAGCCTGGTCGCGGCCGGGTTCCACCCGTCCTGCTCGCGCATGGTCCGGTGAGGTCCGCGGAGAATCGGCTGGCGGGCCCGGCACGCACTACCCAGGATGGATCCGTGGACGTCAGAGCCGTCAAGGCCAGCGACGGGGTCGAGCACCCCTCCGAGCACGAACCCGACGAGCGCGGGCACTTCGGCCGCTACGGCGGGCGGTTCGTGCCCGAGGCGCTGATCGCTGCGCTGGACGAGCTGACCGCGGCCTACCAGAAGGCGCGCACCGACCCGGAGTTCCTCGACGAGCTCGACCGGCTGCACCGCGACTACTCCGGGCGCCCCTCGCCGCTGACCGACGCCCCCAAGCTGGGCGAGCACGCCGGCGGCGCGCGGATCCTGCTCAAGCGCGAGGACCTCAACCACACCGGCTCGCACAAGATCAACAATGTGCTCGGCCAGGCGCTGCTGACCAAGCGCATGGGCAAGAAGCGGGTCATCGCCGAGACCGGCGCCGGCCAGCACGGGGTCGCCACTGCCACCGCGTGCGCGCTGCTCGGCCTGGAGTGCGTGGTCTACATGGGCGAGGTCGACACCGAGCGGCAGGCCCTCAACGTGGCCCGGATGCGGCTGCTCGGGGCCACGGTGGTGCCGGTCAAGACCGGCTCGCGCACCCTCAAGGACGCGATCAACGAGGCCCTGCGCGACTGGGTCACCCACGTCGACGAGACCCACTACCTGCTGGGCACGGTGGCCGGGCCGCACCCGTTCCCGGTGATGGTCCGCGACTTCCACCGGGTGATCGGGCTGGAGGCGCGCGCCCAGGTGCTCGAGCGCGTCGGCCGGCTGCCCGACGCCGTCGCGGCCTGCGTGGGCGGCGGGTCGAACGCGATCGGCATCTTCCACGCCTTCCTCGACGACCCGGACGTGCGCCTGGTCGGCTTCGAGCCCGGCGGCGACGGCGTCGGGACCGGCCGGCACGGCGCGACCCTGACCGAGGGGTCCCCGGGTGCGCTGCACGGCGCGATGTCCTACCTGCTGCAGGACGCCGACGGCCAGACCGCCGAGTCGCACTCGATCTCGGCCGGGCTGGACTACCCGGGTGTCGGCCCGGAGCACGCCCTGCTCAAGGACGTCGGCCGCGCCGAGTACCGGCCGATCACCGACGCCGAGGCGATGGATGCGTTCGCGCTGCTCTGCCGCACCGAGGGGATCATCCCGGCCATCGAGTCGGCGCACGCCATCGCCGGCGCGCTGCGACTGGGCCACGAGCTCGGCCCGGACGCGGTGATCCTGGTCAACCTGTCCGGGCGCGGCGACAAGGACGTCGACACCGCCGCCCGCTGGTTCGGGATGATCGAGGGGGAGAGCGCCGCGGACGCCAGCGGCACCGCGATCGCCGAGGCCGACCTGTCCGGCGGGTCCCCGGCCCAGGACGAGCCCTCGCCGGCCGGTGCCGACACCGGGGCGGTGCAGCGGTGAGCGCGGTCGAGGAGATCTTCGCCGGGGCCCGGGCCGAGGGCCGCGGCGCGCTGATCGGCTACCTGCCGGCCGGCTACCCGACCGTCGACGGCTCGGTCGACCTGCTCGACGCCATGGTCGAGGGCGGCTGCGACCTGCTGGAGATCGGTGTCCCGTACTCCGACCCGGTCATGGACGGGCCGACCATCCAGGCCGCCGCGGAGACCGCGCTGCGCGCCGGCACCCGGCTGCGCGACGTGTTCGGCGTCGTCGAGCGGGTGGCCGCGGCCGGCGGGCGCGCGGTCGTGATGACCTACTTCAACCCGGTCCTGCGCTACGGCGTCGACGCCTTCGCCCGCGACCTGGCCGCCGCCGGCGGGCTCGGCCTGATCACCCCCGACCTCATCCCGGACGAGGCCGACGAGTGGCTGGCCGCGTCCGACGCGCACGGCCTGGACCGGACCTTCCTGGTCGCCCCGTCGTCGTCGGAGGAGCGGATCGCGGCCACCGCGGCGGCCAGCCGCGGGTTCCTCTACGCCACGTCCACGATGGGTGTCACCGGGGCCCGGGACAGCGTCTCGTCGATGGCACCCGCCCTGGTCGAGCGCTGCCGGCGGCACACCCGGCTGCCGATCGGGGTCGGGCTCGGGGTCCGCTCGGCCGACCAGGCCGCCGAGGTGGTCTCGTTCGCCGACGGGGCGATCGTCGGGGCGGCCTTCGTCACCGCCGCCGGGCAGGGCGGTCCGGACGCCGTCCGGGCGCTCGCGGCCGAGCTCGCCGGGGGCGTGCGCCGGGCGACCCGGCCGGAGTCGGAGCCGGAGCCCGCCGCGCTACCGTGACGCGGTGACGTCCGCCCTCACCAGCACCGTCCTGGCCGCCATCCCGAGCCCGGACCGCGGGGTCTGGTACCTCGGCCCGGTCCCGATCCGGGCGTACGCGCTGTGCATCATCGCCGGGATCATCGTCGCGGTCTGGTGGGGTGAGCGCCGCTTCGTCGCCCGCGGCGGCGAGGCCGGCACGGTCACCGACGTCGCGGTGTACGCGGTGCCGTTCGGGCTGATCGGCGGCCGGCTCTACCACGTGGCCACCGACTGGCCGACCTACTTCGGACCCGGCGGCGACCCGTGGGGTGCGCTGCGCATCTGGGAGGGCGGCCTGGGCATCTGGGGCGCGGTCGCGCTCGGTGCGGTCGGGGCCTGGATCGGCTGCCGCCGGCTCGGCGTCCCGCTGCCGTTCTTCGCCGACGCCGTGGCCCCGGGCATCGTCACCGCGCAGGCGATCGGCCGGCTCGGCAACTGGTTCAACCAGGAGCTCTACGGGGCACCCACCACGCTGCCCTGGGGCCTGGAGATCTACCGCCGGGTCGACCCGGAGACCGGGGTGGTGGACCCGATCGGCGGGGTCGCGCTGGACCCGACGCCGATCGCGGTGGTGCACCCGACGTTCCTCTACGAGCTGCTGTGGTGCCTGGTGGTCGCCGCGCTCGTGGTGTGGGCCGACCGGCGCTTCCGGCTCGGGCACGGCCGCGCGTTCGCCATCTACGTCGCCGGGTACACCGCGGGCCGGTTCGTCATCGAGCAGATGCGCACCGACCAGGCCACCCGGGTGTTCGGCGACATCCGGATCAACGTGGTGGTGTCGGCGCTGGTCTTCCTGGGTGCGGTGGCCTACCTGGTGCTGATGCGCAAGCCGCGCGAGGTGCTCGAACGCCCCGCCACCGACACGGACACCGGCACCGACACCGACTCCGACGGGCCGGTGGGCGAGGACCGGGAGACGCCGCTCGACACCGGGCGCCGCTCCGGCACGGGCACCGCGACCGCGGTCCGGACAGCACCCGCCGCGGCCGCGACCACCGTCGCCGATGCCGAGCCCGAGCAGGCCCGGGATCTCGCGGACCCGGAGCCCGACCCGGCCGCCACGACCGCCGCCCCCGAGCCCACTCCGGTCCCGGCCGCCTCGCCGCCGGCCGGAGCCGCCCCCGAGATCACCTCCGAGCCCGCCCCCGAGCCGGCCACCGAGGCCGCCCCCGAGCCCGGCCCGGCTTCCGCCGGTGCCGACCCGGAGCCCGCTCCGCCCGCCGCCCCGGTCGCGGACGAGACCGACGCGGTCCGGTCCGACCCCGCCCCGGCCCCGGCCGACGCCGAGTCCGCCCCGACCGACGCCGCCCCGGTCTCGACCGACGCCGATTCGACCCCGGCCGACGCCGGGTCCATCCCTGCCGAGTCCACCGCCGTCGACCCCGCACCGGCGACCGGCGCCACCCGGGCCGACGTCGAGCCCGGGCCGACGGGGTCCGCGGCGGACCCGCGACCCGCGAGCCCGACGTCCGCGGGAACCGACGCCGACCCCGAGCCGGGACCGAGCGGGCCCGACGACCGCAGGCCATGAAGTTCACCGGCTTCGGCGAGGACGCGGTCGAGTTCTACGACGGGCTGGTCGCCGACAACTCCAAGCCCTACTGGACCGACCGCCGCGCGGTGTACGAGTCGCACGTGCGGGAGCCGATGCAGGCCCTGCTCGACGACCTGGCGGCCGAGTTCGGCGCCGGGAAGATCTTCCGGCCGTACCGGGACGTGCGCTTCGCCAAGGACAAGCGGCCCTACAAGGACCACTGCGGGGCGACCGCGGGGGAGTTCTACGTCCAGGTCGGGCCGGAGGGCCTGCTGGCCGCCGGCGGCTACTACTCGATGGCGCCCGACCAGCTCACCCGCTACCGCGCGGCCGTCGACGACGACCGTCGCGGCAAGGACCTGGGCGGGCGGGTCGCGGCGCTGGAAGCCGCCGGCGTCACCATCGCCGGGGAGATGCTCCGCACCCGGCCCCGCGGGGTCGATCCCGACCACCCGCGCCTCGACCTGCTGCGGCACAAGGGGTTGTACGGGTGGCGCAGCTGGCCGCCGGACGACGGGCTGCACGAGCCCACCACCCGTGACCGCGTCGCGCAGACCTGGCGGACGGTGACGCCGCTGGTCGAGTGGTTGACCGACCACGTGGGGCCGAGCGAGCTGCCGCGGCGCTGACATTCGGCGCGCAGATTTAGTGAATCGTTAAAGCATCCTCTTCCTGATCGTTCCAGTCCCCGCGCTACACTTCTGGGCGTGAGCCGTCGCACAAAAATCGTCTGCACCATCGGTCCGGCCACCGCGAGCCCGGACCGGATCAAGGAACTGGTGCAGGCCGGGATGGACGTCGCGCGGCTGAACTTCAGCCACGGCAACCGCGACGACCACAAGCGCGTCTACGAGATGGTCCGGCACACCGCCGACAGCGAGGGGCGGGCCGTCGGCATCCTGGCCGACCTGCAGGGCCCCAAGATCCGGCTCGGCCGGTTCGCGTCCGGGCCGGTGGAGTGGCGCACCGGTGAGGAGGTGCGGATCACCGTCGAGGACGTGGTCGGCACCCACGACCGGGTGTCCACCACCTACACCGGGCTGGCCGACGACGCCCGCCCGGACGACCGGTTGCTGGTCGACGACGGCAAGGTCGGCCTGCGGGTGATCGAC
>JASLAP010000266.1 GCA_030147065.1 Pseudonocardia sp.
CCTCCCCGGGCCCGCCGTCGGCGGACGGGGAGGGTCCGGCCGGCACCGGCGCGGACGGGGCCGCGGCGGACACCGCGGCGGCGGACGGCGCCCCGGAGAAGCCGCGCCGCGGCCGGCCGAAGGGCTCCACCGCCCGCACCACCCGCACCATCGAGCTGATCCTCACCGTCAGCGGCACCGTGGACGGCGACTGGCAGGCCGAGCTCAAGCAGGGCAGCAGCTGGCTCACCCGCGGGCTGCCGATCAGCGCGGCCGCGGTCTCCCGGGCGGCCCGCGAGCTGCACGACGAGCTGGCCGGGCCGATCGACGCGGCCATCGGCGCGGCCCGCGAGCAGCGCGCGGCCCGGGTCGCGGCGCTGGAGGCGGAGCTGGAGCAGGCCCGCAAGGCGCTGGCCGAGTTCGAGGGCGGCGACCTGGACGGCTGAGCCCAGCCGGCCGGCGGCGAATCGGGTGGAGCCCGCCGGCCGGTCCGACCACGATGGGTGGATGGACGAGCCCACCGCCACGTTGATCCAGATCTCCGACCCGCACGTCGAGGTCGCCGGCGCCACGGCGCGGTACGGCACCGACACCGCGGTCGTGCTGGAGCGGGCGCTGCGCCGGGTGGAGGACTCCGGCCTGCGCCCGGACGCGCTGGTGCTCACCGGCGACCTCACCGAGCACGGGCGGCCCGAGGAGTACCGGCGGCTGCGGGCGGCCGTGGCTCCGGTGGCGGAGCGGCTCGGCGCGGCGGTGGTGTACGTCGCGGGCAACCACGACGTCCCGGCCGTCCTGCGCCGCGAGTTGCTCGACACCGACGCCGACATCGACACCGACGACCCGTCCCCGCTGCACTACGCGGTGCGGCTCGGCGGGCTGCGGGTCGTGGTGCTGGACAGCTCGGTGCCCGACCGGGCCTACGGTGCGCTGTCCGACCAGCAGCTCAGCTGGCTGCGCGCGGAACTGGCCGAGCCCGCCCCGGACGGCACCGTGCTGGTCCTGCACCACCCACCGCTGCCCTCGGTGATGCCGGTGACCGCGGCCATCGAGCTGCAGCAGCCGGGCGAGTTGGTCGCCGCGATCGCCGGGCGCGACGTCCGGATCGTGCTCGCCGGGCACACCCACGTGGTCAGCACGGGCAGCGTCGCCGGGATCCCGGTGTGGACGGGCGGGGCGCTGGCCAGCACGGCCGACGCGCTGGCCCCGCTCGGGACCTCCCGGTACCTGCGGGCGCCGGGGCTGGCCCGGATCGACCTGTTCCCGGGGGCGGTGATCGCGACCGCGGTGCCGGTGGCGGTCGACCCGGGCGCCGAGCTGGATCCGGCGGCGACCGCGGCGGTGGTCGCCGAGCTGCGGTCGGAGCTGCCGGCCGGGTGACGCCCCGGCTCAGCCGCCCAGCGCGACGATCTCGGCCAGGGCCGCCTCCAGGGCGGCCACCAGCACCGCGGGCGCGGTGACCGCCGCCGGGTCGAGGGTGATCCCGATGCAGACGGTGTCCTCGTGGGTCAGCGCGGTCAGGGTCGCGGCGGACCCGCCGAGCGGCCCGAACGGCACCATCCGGGTGATCCGCGAGCCGGCCAGGAACACCGGGTGCCCGACCCCCGGCAGCGACCCCACCTGGACGTCGGGCGCCGGTCCGGACGGTCCCGGCAGGCGCAGGGCGGTGCGCAGCGGGTCCAGCGCGCCGGCCGGGTCGACCCGGGCGCGGCCCTGCGCGTCGAGCACGAACTCGCGCACCTCCCGGACCCGGGCGGCCGGGTCGGCCACGGCCAGCGACGCGCTCATGGTGGCCGCGGCCGGGCGGGCCCCGTCGGGGGTGCGCAGGCTGGTCGGCACGCCGACGGTCAGCGTCCCCGGCTCGGCCCCGAGCCGCTCGTGGTAGCGGCGGAACCCGCCGAGCACCGCGGCGAGCAGGGCGTCGTTGACCGATCCCCCGGCCGCGTCCGCCCCGGCCCGCAACCCGGCCAGCGGCACCTCCAGCAGCTCGACGTGCCAGTCCCCGCTGCGCGCGGCGAGCAGCGCCGACCCACCGGCCGGCCGGTCGGCCGCGCTCGACCAGGACCGGACGGCGTCCACCGCGTCGGCCGCCGCGGCCCACGGCCGGGTCAGCGCACCGGCCAGCCGGGTGCCGCGGTGCGCCACCTCGCCGGGCAGCGCCAGCGCCCCGCGGGCCGCCTGCTCGGCCAGCAGCTCGACCGGCGAGGGCACCCGGCCCACCGGCGGCGCGGGCGGCTCGGGGCGCCGCGGGTCGTGCTCGGCGGTGCGGCTGTGCAGCAGGCCCATCAGCTGCACCGCCCCCATCCCGTCGGTGACGCTGTGGTGGGTGACCGCGACGTAGGCCGCGGCCCCGCCGGGCAGCCCTTCGACCAGCATCGCCCGCCACAGCGGCCGGCCGCGGTCGAGCGGGGCGGCGGCGAACTCGGCGACCGCGTCGAGCAGCCGCCGGGTGGACGGGTGGGGCAGCCGCAACCGGGCCAGGTGCCGGTCCAGGTCGAAGTCCTCGACGGCCACCCAGGCCGGCGGGCCGATCCCGAGCGCGGGCTCGACCGCGTGCTGGCGCAGCCGCGGCACCATCCGCGACGCCCACTCGTGCGCGGCGATCAGCCGGTCCCAGTCCGGGGCGTGGTCGAGCACCTCCAGCACGGTCACGTTGGGCCGCCGGCGCGGGTCGGCGGCCTCGGCCCTCCAGGCCGAGGCCTCCACCGGGTTCATCTCCGCGGCCGTGCCCCATTCCAGCGGCGCGGCCACCGGACCGGCCGGGCCGGTGGTGACCCGCACCGGGCGCTCGCCGGCCGGCCCGTTCCACCGGGCCAGCGTGTCCAGGTAGCGGTTGCGGACGTCCTCGACGTGCTTGTCGATGTCCTCGACCGTCCAGCCGTCGGTGGGCACCGGAGGCAGCACGGTGACCTGCACGGTGCCCTCGCGCAGCGTCGAGGCGCCCCGCCACATCAGCTCGCCGGCGTTGCGGATGACGATCGGCACCAGCGGCACCCCGGCCTGCATGGCGACGTGGAAGGCGCCCTTCTTGAACGCCCCGAGCGCCGGCGTGGTCGACCGGGTGCCCTCCGGGGCGATCACCAGCGAGACCCCCTCGCGCAGCCGCGCCACGGCCGGCTCGAGCGCAGCCCGGGCGGCCTTCGCGTCGCCGCGGTCGATGAACGCCACGTCGGCCAGCCGGAAGGCCAGGCCGAACCCGGGCACCCGGGCGGCCTCCTTCTTGGCGACCGCGCTGAACCCGGCGCGCAGCAGCTTGGCCAGCACGAGCACGTCGAGCTGGCTCTGGTGGTTGAACAGGAACACCGCCGGGCGGGTGGCCAGGTGCTCGGCGCCGCGGACGTCCAGGGTGATCCCGCCCAGCGCGGTGCCCAGCTCGCCGCCCAGGGTCAGCCCGAGGTCGACCGCGTCGCGCCGGGTGCCGGCGCCGGTGAGCACGTTCAGCGCGCCGAGGGCCAGGCCGGCGCCGAACCCGCCGAGGGTGCCGCCGAGCGCGCCCGCGGTGCGGGCGACCTCGCGCACGCCGGCCCGACCCCGGGACCGGAACCGGGCCACCGGCCAGTCCTTGGCCGCCGCCTCGGCGGCCAGCCCGGGACCCGGGTTGAGCGCCCGGGCCCGGCCCACGGTGGCCAGGAACGGCACGTCCTCGTCGCCGTTGGAGTAGGCGTAGCTGTTGATCAGGTCGAGGTCGTGGTCGGCGGCGAAGGCCCGCACCGCGGCGGCCTTGCCCGCCCGCCACAGCGGCGGCCCGCCCGGCCGGCCGGTGCACAGCCCGTCCTCGATCTCGACCGGGGTGACCAGCACGTGCTCGACGCCCAGCGCGGCGGCCGCCGGCGCCACCTGGAACCGGGTGGCCGAGGAGGCCAGCACGACGGTGTGCCCGGCGGCGCGGTGGGCCTGCACCAGCCGCCACGCCTCCGGGTACAGCGACCCGGCGACGCCCTGGCGCCACAGCCGCTCACCCAGCTCGGTCAGCTCGTCGGCGCTGCGCCCGGCCCAGGAGCGCATGCCGAGCAGGAAGAACCGCTCGAAGTCCGCCTCGGTGGTGACCCCGCGCATGCCGAGCAGCAGCATCCGGCCGGCGTCGGCCGGGGTGACGTGCCCGGAGCGCAGGTGGTGGCGGGCGAAGGCGCCCAGCGAGTAGCCGTCGATCAGGGTGCCGTCGAAGTCGAAGAACGCCCCGATCCCCGGGCCCCGCGGTCCGGCCTCGACGTCGGCGACCAGCTCGTCCTCGGTCCACAGGGCGTCGCCCGGGCGGGTGTGCTCAGGCGCCACCGGTCACCTCCCGCCGCGCCGCGGCGTCGATGTCCTCGATCCGCACCGCCCGGTCGACCGCGGTGCGCACCCGGTCGGCGAACTCGCGGCGGCCGCGGGCCAGCTCCTCGCGGCCGGGGTCGACCAGGTCGAGGTTGGCCGCCAGCCGCAGCGCCCCGGTGAACAGCTCGCGCGACAGCGACTCCGAGCCGTGCAGCCGACCCTGCAGCAGCATCTGCTGGCCGACCCCGCCGCACTCGTCGAGGAACTCCTTCTCCACCAGCGGGGAGCGCGGGTCCCGCACGGCCAGCCGCTCGGCCACCACCAGCTGGGCGTCGAGGAACGAGCGCAGCACCCGGTGGGCGATCAGGAAGTCCGCGCCGGCCAGCACGGCCGGGCCGTCGGGGGTGTCCCAGCCGGCGCCCAGCCGGTCCAGCTCGACCCCGATCAGCGCCTCGTGGGTGGCCCGGTCGGGGAAGAAGAACTCGAACTTGAGCAGGTCGCGCAGGCCGGCAGCGACCTCCCGGCGCTCCTGCGGACCGGCCAGCAGGGACAGCTCGGCGATGGCCCGGTCGACGAAGTGGTGGATCGCGGAGTTGCGGTAGAACGCCGCGACCAGGTGCTGTCCGCGGTCGACGGCGTAGACCGGCTCCTCGCCCCCGGAGTAGATCGTCACCACCTTGGACGCGGCCAGCGCGCCGAGCACCCGGCGCAGCCCGGTGCCCGTGCGCAACTGCTCGGCCGAGGGCACCTCGGCGTCGGACGGTCCGCGGGACTCGACGTACTCCAGCACCGGGCGCAGCACCCGCTGCACCTGGCCCAGGGTCAGCGCCCGGTCGCGGACGCCGAGCAGCGCCAGCGTGACCAGCGCGGTGGCCACCACCGGGGTGACCCGGTTGATCCCCACCGCGACCTCGAAGACGGCTTTCTGCAGGGCCCGCCGCCGCCCCGCGGCGTCGGCCGGGTCGACCCCGTCCAGGGCGTGCCGCAGCGAGATCGGCTCGGCGAACCGCACGTGCGCGGTGCCGATCGGCGAGAGCTGGGCCCGGGCGTAGCGGGCCAGCCAGCCCAGCCCTTCGCCCTTCTTCGGCACCCCGATCTGCTCGGCGGCCATCGCCGAGACCTCGCGCAGCTGGTCGTAGGTGATCGACACCGGGATCAGGTGCACGTCGGAGACCCGGCCCCGCTCGACGGCCTCGGCCACCCCGGCCAGCAGCCCGTGCCGGGGGGCGCGCAGCTTGCCGGTGCGCGAGCGGCCGCCCTCCATGTACCACTCCAGGTTGAACCGCTTGGACAGCAGGTAGCCGAAGTACTCCCGGACGGCCAGCTTGTAGACCTCGTCGTCGCCGAACGAGCGGCGGATGAACACGATCCCGGCGCGCCGGGCCAGCGGCCCGACCGGCCAGAACCGCAGGTTGTCCCCGCCGAGCACGTGGTTGCGCGGGAAGTCGTGCTCGGCGAGCACGTCGGCCAGCAGCAGCGGGTCGGCGTAGGAGCGGTGGCTGGGCAGGAACACCAGCGGGTGGTGCCGGTTGAGCTCGCGCAGCTTCTCCAGCCCGGCGCTGTCGGTCTGCACGCGCCAGGCCCGCGAGTGCAGCGGGCGCAGCACCCCGGTCAGCAGGTCCACCGCGACCGGGCTCATCGAGGCGACCAGGCTGTGCAGGTCCTCCTCGACGCGGGCGCGCACCTCGGCCTCGGGCAGCTCCAGCCGGTGCGCCAGGTCCTCCAGGCCGGACTGGAACTCGGTGGTGGTGCCGATGGCCTCGACGATGTGGGTCGGGACCTTGTAGCGGTCGCCCACCAGCGCGCGCTCGGCCCGGTGCAGGGCGAGCTCGGCCTGCTGGGCGACGAACGCGGCCAGCTCCAGGCGCCGCCCGCCGGGGCCACTGCCCCCGGACCGGGCGGCGAAGCGGGCGCGCAGCGCGCCGAGGGTGGCTGTCTCGGCCGTCACCACCGCCGCCCGGTCCGGCTCGCGGCGGGCGATCCTGGCCTGCATCCGCGGCGCCGGGCGCCGCGGGTTGGACAGCGACGCCACGTCCGACCAGCGCACCCGGCGCCGCCCGTCGCGCTCGCGCGGGCGCCACACCACCCGCACCGGGGCCACCACGGTGTCGTCGTCGGCGTCGGCCAGCGGGCCGGCCAGCGCGGCCGGGCGCACCGGCAGCACCGCGGCCGGCTCCAGCCCGGCCGTCACCAGCCACTGCGCGATCAGCCTGCGCTCGACCGCGGTGGTCGCGTCCGCCAGCACGAGCACCGGCGCGTCCGCGCCCGATCCGGACAGCCCCATCGCGTCCCCCTCCGTGTCGCCCCCATCCTGTCCCATCCCGGTGACCCCGGTCACCGGGCGCACCGGCCCGGCGTCGGCGACCCGGTCCGCCCAATCGTGGGTAGGGTCGACGGCCGTCCACCCACCGGCCGACCTCGGAGCGCCCGTGAAGATCACCCACCTCGTCCCGTCCCTGCACCCCGGCGGTCCGGAGATCGGCCTGGTGGACCTGGCGACCGCGGCCCCGCAGGCGGGGCTGGAGCTCGCGGTGATCGCGCTGTCGTCCACCTCGGACACCGAGCAGGTCAGCGCGTTGCGCCGGCTGGGGGTCCCGGTGACCGAGCTGGGCCTGATGCCGGTGGACCCGCGTTCGGTCCCGCGCACCGCCCGGGTGCTGCGCGAGCAGGGCGCCCAGCTGGTGCACAGCCACCTCGGCCCGGCCGACGTGGTCGCCGCGGCGGCGGCCAAGCGCAACCGGATCCCGGCGGTGTCCACCCTGCACACCGTCAAGAACGACCTGGCCGACAGCGGGGACCGGTTCCGGCGCACCGCCCGGATCATGGCCCGGGAGCGGTTCATGGCCCGGACCATCGCGATCTCGCGGGTGCAGCAGGACTGGTACCGCGGGGTGAACGCGGCGGTGTCCACCGTGCTGGTCCCGCACGGCGTGCTCGACCCCGGCGGGGTGGACCCGGCCGAGCGCGCCCGCCGGCGCGAGCGGCTCGGCGTGGGCGACGACGAGGTGCTGGCGGTGAGCATCGCGCCGATGCGCCGCGGCGAGGGCCACGGACTGCTGCTGGACGCGTGCGAGGCCCTGCCCGACGAGCTGCCGCTGGTGGTGGCGCTGGCCGGGGACGGCCCGCTGCGGCCCTACCTGGAGTCGCGGGTGGACGACACCGAGGAGCTCGACGGGCGGGTCCGGTTCGTGCACCGCCACCAGGACCCGGCCCGGCTGCTCAACGCGGCCGACGTGTTCCTCTACTCCGCCCAGCACGGCTCCGCGCCCACGGTGCTGATGCGCGCGATGGCCTACGGGCTGCCGGTGGTGGCCACCCGGGTGGGCGGGATCCCGGAGATGATCAGCTCGAGCACCGGGGTGCTGGTGCCGCTGGACCCGAACCGCCTCGCCGACGCCCTGGTCGCGCTGACCGAGGACGCCGAGCGCCGGGCCGCGCTCGGCGCCGCGGCCCGGACCCGCTTCCTGGCCGACTTCGAGGCCGTCGGGTGGGCCCGGCGCCTCGGCGAGGTCTACGCCTCGGTCCTCCCCTGACCCACCCGGACCCGTTGAGAACGACGTTGCTGTCGAGTGGACCGAAGCACAAGCGCAGCAACGTCGTTCTCGACGGGCGGGCGTCAGTCGAGGAGGTGCTCGACGGTGCCGGCGCCGACGGTGCGGCCGCCCTCGCGGACGGCGAACCCGAGGCCCGGCTCGATCGGCTCCGGGCTCTCCAGCCGCACGGTGACCGGCACCGTCGCGCCCGGCTCGGCCAGCTCGGCCGGGGCCAGATCGAGCACCCCGACCACGCTCGCCGTGCGCAGGTGGAACTGCGGGCGGTACCCGCTGCGCACCGGGGTGTGCCGGCCGCCCTCGGCCGGGCCGAGCAGGTGCAGCCCGGCCCGGAACGCCCGGTGCGCGGACGCGCTGCCGGCCGCGGCCACCACCTGGCCGCGGGCGACCTGCTCGCGGCGCACCCCGCGCAGCAGCAGCGCGGCGTTGTCCCCGGCCTCGCCGCGCTCCATCGTGCGGCCGAAGGTCTCGATCCCGGTGACCACGGCCGACACCCGCCGGCCCAGCCCGAGGACGTCGACGGTGTCGCCGAGCGCGACGACGCCGCGCTCGACCGCCCCGGTGAGCACCGTGCCCCGCCCGGTGATGGTCAGGACGTTCTCCACCGGCATCAGGAACGGCCCGGTCAGGTCCCGGTGCGGCACCGGCACGTGCGCCTCGACGGCGTCGAGCAGGTCGAGCACCGAGCGGGTCCAGCGCGGCTCGCCGGCCAGCGCGCCCAGCGCCGACACCGGGACCACCGGGGTGGCCCGGCCGTCGAAGCCGTGCGCGTCGAGCAGGTCGCGGATCTCCAGCTCGACCAGCTCGAGCAGCTCCGGGTCGCCGGCGTCGGCCTTGTTCAGCGCGACGACCAGGTGCCCGACGCCGACCCGGCGGGCCAGCAGGACGTGCTCGCGGGTCTGCGGCATCACCCCGTCGGTGGCCGAGACGACCAGGATCGCCCCGTCCACCTGGGCCGCGCCGGTGATCATGTTCTTCACGTAGTCGGCGTGGCCGGGCATGTCGACGTGGGCGTAGTGCCGGGTGGCGGTCTCGTACTCGACGTGCGCGACGGTGATCGTGATGCCGCGCCGGGCCTCCTCGGGGGCCCGGTCGATCCGGTCGAACGGCACGTAGCGACCGCCGCCGCGGTCGGCCAGGACCCTGGTGATGGCCGCGGTCAGCGTGGTCTTGCCGTGGTCGACGTGCCCCATCGTGCCGATGTTGAGGTGCGGCTTGGTCCGCAGGAAGGGCTGCTTGCCCATGGTGGTGTTCCGATCGGGAGCCGGCGCGGCAACGGGTGGCGCACCGGGTACGGAGGTCCGGGATCCCTCGGCGTGGCGACCCTCCTCCCGGGAGATCCCGGGTGCCGGCCGGGAGGGGGTCAGCCTCGGGCGCCGTCGACGTGCGCAGCCCGCAGGGCGCCCGCTGCTGCGGGCGCGATCGGGGCGGCGAGCCGGAACACCGGCTCAGGATCCGGCCCGGCCGCGGTGGACGGCAACCGGGTTTCCGAGCGGTTCACCGGTGCACCGATGAGTCCCCGGCCCGGCCGTCGTTGTACAGGCGTGGGCGGCACCCGGGCCGCCGCGCGACCGATCGGAGCAGCCATGAGCACGAGCGAGAACACCACCGCGCACACCTCGGGCGCGGGGGGAACCGACCTGGCCTTCCGGCTGGAGCTGGTGATGATCCCGGTGTCGGACGTCGACCGGGCCAAGGCCTTCTACAGCGAGCAGCTCGGCTTCGCCGTCGACGTCGACCACCGGGCCGGCGAGGCGTTCCGGGTCGTGCAGCTCACCCCGCCCGGCTCGGACTGCTCGATCTCGATCGGGACCGGCATCACCGACGCCGCGCCCGGCTCGGTCCGGGGCATGCACCTGGTGGTCACCGACATCGTCGCCGCCCGCGAGCAGCTCCTCGGCCGGGGCGTGCCGGTGAACGAGGTCAAGCACATGACCGCGCAGGGCTGGCAGCCCGGGCCGGCACCGGACCGGACCGACTACGCGTCCTTCGTCGACTTCGCCGATCCCGACGGCAACACCTGGGTCCTGCAGGAGCGGGGCGCCCGGCCGGGCCCGGCGTGAGCACTTCCGCGGTGGACGAGGCGGGCTTCCAGGAGCAGGCCGCGCGGTACCGGCGCGAGCTGCACGTGCACTGCTACCGGATGCTCGCCTCGTTCGACGAGGCCGAGGACGCGGTGCAGGAGGCGCTGCTCAACGCCTGGCGCCACCGCGACCGGTTCGCCGGGGGCGGGCCGATGCGGGCGTGGCTGTACCGGATCGCCACCAACGTCTGCCTGGACATGATCCGGGCGCGGGCGCGGCACCCGCGGCAGGCGTCCTCGCCCGAGGTGTCCTGGCTGCAGCCCTACCCCGACCGGCTGCTCGACGAGCGGGCCGCCGAGGACGACGGCCCGGACGCGGTCGTGGTCGCCCGGGAGACCATCGAGCTGGCCTTCCTGACCGCGCTGCAGGTGCTGCCGGCCCGGCAGCGGGCCGCACTGCTGCTGCGCGACGTGCTGGACATGCCGGCCGCGGACACCGCGGACCTGCTGGGGACCAGCGTGGCCGCGGCCAACAGCGCGCTGCAACGGGCCAGGGCGACGATGGCCCGGCACCTGCCGGCGCAGCGGTCGGGCTGGTCGGCGGCGGGCGGTGACCGGCCGAACGCCGAGGAGCGCGCGCTGCTGGCCCGGTTCGTCGACGCGCACGAGCGGGGCGACGCCGCCGCGGCGATGGCCGCCGCGGCCTCCGACATCCGGATCACCATGCCGCCGTACCCGCACGTGTTCGCCGGCCGCGACGCGCTCACCGGGCTGCTGGAGCGGGCGTTCGGGCCCGACCGCGACGGCGACTGGCGGCTGCTGGAGACCGCTGCCAACCGGATGCCGGCCGCGGCCAGCTACCTGCGCCGCCCCGGTGACAGTGTGTTCCGGCCGTTCAAGCTGGACGTGCTGCAGGTGCGCGACGGGCTGATCGCCGAGATCACCACGTTCGGACCGGAACTGTTCGACGCGCTCGGCCTGCCCGACGCGCTGCCCGGCGCCGGGCCCGCCAACTCGGTCGACGCCCCGGGGCCCGGCGAGCACACTGCGCTGTCGTGACCACGTTCGCCCTGCGCCGGGCCACCGCGAAGGACCTGCCCGCCGTGGCCGAGGCCGACGGGCGCGGGTTCGGCGTCCACTACACCGAGTCCGACCTGTCGGACATCGGGTCGGTGGTGGACCTGGACCGCTTCCTGCTGGCCGTCGACCCGGACGACGACACGGTCCTGGGGGTCACCGGCTCGTTCCCGTTCGACGTGACCCTGCCCGGCGGCGCCACCCTCCCGGTGCCCGGGGTCACCTGGGTGTCGGTGGCGCTGACCCACCGCCGGCACGGCATCCTGCGGGCGCTGATGACCGAGCAGCACCGGGAGTTCCTCGCCGACGGGTCCGCGCTGTCCGCGCTGACCGCCAGCGAGGGCGGCATCTACGGCCGGTTCGGCTACGGGCCGACCACCGCGCACCGCGCGGTGGAGATCAACCGCCCGCGCGCGGTGCTGCGGCCGGACCTGCCGGACCCCGGCCGGCTGCGCCAGGTGGGCACGGCTCAACTGCGCGAACTCGCCCCCGACATCCACCGCCGCTGGGTGGCCGCGACCCCGGGCGCGCTCAGCCGCAGCGAACGGTGGTGGGACGTCCAGCTGGCCGACCGCGAACACCGCCGCCACGGCGGCACGGCGCTGTTCCACCTCGTCCACCCCGACGGCTACGTCTCCTTCCGCCGGGTCCACGAGGACGACGCCTGCCGGATCGTCGAGCTGGTGGCCGTCACCGGGGAGGCGCACCTGGCGCTGTGGCGGGCGCTGCTGGCCATGGATCTGGTCGAGACGATCCGGCACCGCTCGCTGCCGCTGGACGACCCGCTACCGCTGCTGCTCACCGACCCCCGGCAGGTGCGCACCACGGGCCTGGCCGACGGCATGTGGATCCGGGTGCTCGACCACCCGACAACGCTCGCGGCCCGCCGCTACGCCGTCGAACTGGACGTCGTGCTGGCGGTGCGCGACCCGTTCCTGGACCGCGGCGGCCGGTTCCGGCTGCGCGGCGGCCCCGACGGCGCGACCTGCGAGCCGACGACCGCACCGGCGGACCTGCACGCCGACACCGCCGCCCTCGGCCCGCTGCTGTTCGGCGGCCGCCGGGCCAGGGTGCTCGCCGCGGCCGGCCTGCTCACCGCCGACGAACCGGTGCTCGCCCGGGTCGACCTCGCCTTCGGCACCGACCGGACCCCCGAGCACGGCACCGAGTTCTGACCGGGCGCGGACCCGCCGCTCACGTCCCGCCCGCGGTCCAGAACTCGACCACCAGGTCCCGCAGCGCCGCCACGTCCTCGGCCTCCGGACTGCGGCCGTCGTCCAGCGCGGCGAGCACCCGCCGGAACGAGCGCACGGCGGGGTTGTCGGCGACGTAGACGTAGACGCCGTGCCCGGGGACCGACCGGACGAACCCCTGCGCGGCCAGCAGCTTGACGCAGCGCTGGACGGTGTACGGCGACACGAAGTACGCCCCGGCCAGCTCCCGCTCCCGGGGCAGCGGTGCGCCCACCGGCAGCGTTCCGTCGAGGATCTTCCGGCGGATCTCCGCGGCCAGCTGCCGGTACACCGCCAGCCCCATCCCCGCTCCTCAGCCGGCGGCAGGTCGGAGGTGGGAGCCCCGGTCCGGGGTGTGGGGCCCCGGACCGGGGCAGTCCTCGGGATGCCCGAAGGGGGCAGCACGACCGGTTCCGGCACCTTCGGGGAGCGCTGCGGCGGCGGGTGACCGGTCGGTGAACAGCGCTCAACCTGCAGACCGAGGCGTACACCCGGGCGATCGCCCTGGCCGCCGCCCCCACCGGCAGCCCGCGCCGACCTGGACCGCGTCGTCAACTCGCGGCGGGAGCGCCAGGCCCGGCTGCACGGCGGCCACCCGCCGCAGC
This sequence comes from Pseudonocardia sp., assembly GCA_030147065.1. Taxonomy (GTDB): domain Bacteria; phylum Actinomycetota; class Actinomycetes; order Mycobacteriales; family Pseudonocardiaceae; genus Pseudonocardia. The sequence goes on from JASLAP010000266.1 coordinate 12,719, forward strand.
TCTGGGCAGTGGTGCACGAGGCCGCGATCCGCACCCTGGTCGGCGGCCCGGAGGTCATGCGCGAGCAGCTCGCCCGGTTGCGGGAGCTGGCCGATCTACCCTCGGTATCGCTGCAGATCCTGCCGTTCGCCGCCGGCGCGCACGGCGCGATGGGCACCGCGTTCACGATCATGACGCTGCCGGACCCGCCCGGCGCCCGGGTGGTCTACCTGGAGGACCTGTGGAGCGCGGACTACATGAGTCGTCCCACCCAGGTGGGCGCCTATACCGTGGTCTTCGACCGGCTCGCCGCGGCCGCGCTGTCCGCCGCGGACACGGCGGACCTGCTGGATCGGGCGAGGATGGTGTGGGATGAACGACGCGCAGTGGCGCAAGTCGAGCCTCAGCAACGGCACCGGCGGGGACTGCGTGGAGGTCGCCGAGCTGCCGGACGGTCGCCGGCTCGTCCGGGACACCAAGGACGGCGGCAGCGGTCCGGTGCTGGCCTTCACCGCCGCGGAGTGGGCGGCGTTGGTCGGCGGGGTCCGGCTCGGCGAGTTCGACTAGCGGTGACACCCGGGTCGCCGGGCGGATCCCGCAGTCCTCGACGCCGACCCGCCACGCTGCGCCGTGGACGAGGCCGTGGTTGCCGGAGCCGCCCGAACGGGTAGAAGCGGGCATGACGCTGTACGCCTGGCACGCCTCCCATGAGCAGGTTCCCCCCGACGCGCTGCTGGCTGCCGCGCAACGCGCCGAGCAGGTCGGCTTCGACGGGGCCATGTCCTCGGACCACTTCTCCCCGTGGAGCGAGCGGCAGGGCCAGTCCGGGTTCGCCTGGACCTGGCTGGGCTCGGCGATGCAGGCCACCTCCCTGCCCTTCGGCGTGGTCAACGCCCCCGGCCAGCGCTACCACCCGGCGATCATCGCCCAGGCCATCGGCACCCTCGGGGTCATGTACCCGGGCCGGTTCTGGGCCGCCCTGGGCACCGGCGAGGCCAGCAACGAGCACATCACCGGCGCGGTCTGGCCGGCCAAGGACGTCCGCAACGCCCGGCTGCGCGAGTGCGTGGACGTCATCCGGGCGCTGCTGCGCGGCGAGGAGGTCACCCACCACGGGTTGGTCACCGTGGACCGGGCCCGGGTGTGGACCCGCCCGGCCGAGCCACCGCCGCTGGTCGGGGCCGCGGTCAGCGTGGAGACCGCGCGCTGGTGCGCGGAGTGGGCCGACGGGCTGATCACCATCAACCAGCCGGTCGAGCACCTGCGCAAGATGATCGACGCCTACCGCGACGCCGGCGGGCGCGGCAAGCTGCACCTGCAGGTGCACGTGAGCTGGGCCCCGACCCAGGAGCAGGCCGAGTCGTTGGCCCACGAGCAGTGGCGCAGCAACGTGTTCCCGCCGCCGGCCTGCTGGGACATCGACAGCGCGGCCACCTTCGACGCGGTCTCGACCGACGTCCCGCTGGAGGCGGTCAAGCGCAGCGTGCACGTGTCCGACGACCTGGGCCGGCACACCGCCCAGCTCGCCGAGTACGCCGGGCTGGGTTTCGACGAGATCGCCCTGCACCACGTCGGGGTCGAGCAGGACGCGTTCCTGGACGCCTTCGGCAACTCGGTGCTGCCCCGGCTGCGCGAGAAGGCCCCGGTCGCGGCGGAGAGCACCGTGGGGAGCAGCGCGTGAAGCTGACCCGCACCTCGGACCTGTGGTGGAAGAACGCCTTCATCTACTGCCTGGACATCGAGACCTTCGCCGACTCCGACGGCGACGGCTGCGGTGACATCCGCGGGCTCATCCAGCACATCGACCACCTGAGCCGGCTGGGCGTGACCTGCCTGTGGCTGATGCCGTTCTTCCCCACCCCGGACCGCGACGACGGCTACGACATCACCGACTACTACGCCGTCGACCCGCGTCTGGGCACCCTCGGCGACCTGGTCGAGCTCATCCGCACCGCGCGCGACCGCGGCATGCGGGTGATCGCCGACCTGGTGGTCAACCACACCTCCGCCGAGCACCCCTGGTTCACGGAGGCCCGCAGCAGCCGCGACTCGGCCAAGCGCGACTGGTACGTCTGGCAGGACGAGCCGCCGGCCGACGGCCCGGAGGGCGTGGTCTTCCCGGACAAGGAGGACAGCCTCTGGGAGTACGACGAGAAGACCGAGCAGTACTACCTGCACCGGTTCTACAAGCACCAGCCCGACCTGAACGTGGCCAACCCCGAGGTCCGCGACGAGATCGCCCGGATCCTGGGGTTCTGGATGGAGCTGGGGCTGAGCGGGTTCCGGGTGGACGCGGTGCCGTTCCTGCTGGAGACCAGCGGCCAGGACGACGGCGACAACCTGCCCGACCCGCACGACTACCTGGCCGACCTGCGGGCGTTCATGACCCGGCGCAACGGCGAGGCGGTGCTGCTCGGCGAGGTCAACCTGCCCTACCCGGAGCTGATGCCGTTCTTCGGGATGGGCGACGGCAACAGCACCCCCGACGAGCTGACCATGTGCTTCGACTTCGTCGGGATGCAGCAGATGTACCTGTCGCTGGCCCGCGGCGACGCCGAGCCGATGGCCGAGGCGCTGCGCACGCGGCCCAACCCGCCCGCGGACGGGCACTGGGCCACCTTCGTGCGCAACCACGACGAGCTGACCCTGGACAAGCTGACCGAGTCCCAGCGCCAGGAGGTCTTCGCGGCCTTCGGGCCGGACGAGGACATGCAGCTCTACGGTCGCGGCCTGCGCCGGCGGCTGCCCGGCATGGTCAACGGCGACCAGCGGCGGATGCGCATGATCTACAGCCTGCTGTTCGCGCTGCCCGGCACGCCGGTGCTGTTCTACGGCGAGGAGGTGGGCATGGTCGAGGACCTGGACCTGCCCGGCCGGCTCGCCGTCCGCTCCCCGATGGACTGGGCCGCGGTCAGCGAGCAGCGCCACGACCCGGACTCGCTGCTGCGCTGGATGCGGCTGCTGGTGGAGAGCTACCGGGACTGCCCGGAGCTCGCCTGGGGCAGCTACACGGTGCTCGACCCCGGGCCGCAGGCGCGCCCGGTGCTGGCGCACCGCTGCGACACCGAGGACGCCAGCCTGGTGGCGCTGCACAACCTGGGCGACAAGAAGGCGTCGGTGGCCCTGGTGCTGACCGGGCTGGCCGGCCGCGAGCTGCGCGACGTGCTCGACCCGGCCGCCGACCCGGTGCCGGTGGACGACGAGGGCCGGATCGAGGTCGACCTCGCCGCGTACGGATGCCGGTGGCTGCGGGTCCCCTCGGCGGAGACGACCGGGGGCTGAGCGACGCCCACCGATCCCGGCCGATCCCGGCCGATCCCGGCCGATGTCCCCACGATCGTGGATATCAGGGATGATTCGGACAGCGGTGATCGCCGGCAGCGTCGATCAGGGCGTCGATCAGGGCGTCGATCAGGGCGTCGATCAGGGCGTCGATCAGGGGCAGCGTCGATCAGGGCGGCGAGGAGGGCGGGGCATGGCGGGGGGTGGGGTGCGGCGGCTGGCCCGGTGGGCCCGACCCGCGCTGCTGGTGCTGCTGCTCGCGGCCGGGATCGTCGTCGCGACCACCGTGGGGTTGCCGGACACCGCGCAGATCCGCGACTGGGTCGGCGCCGCGGGCTGGGCCGGACCGGTGCTCTACGCCGCGGTGTTCGCGCTGGCCTCGCTGACCCCCGCCCCGGCCTCGGTGCTGACCGTCGGCGCGGGGGCGCTGTTCGGCTGGACCCTCGGCGTGCCGGTGGCGCTGGCCGGGGCGCTCGGCGGGGCCCTGGCCGGCTTCGGCCTGGCCCGGCTGCTCGGCCGGGGCACGGCGGCCGGCCTGGGTGGCGAGCGGCTGGCCCGGCTGGACGCGCAACTGCGCCGGCGCGGCCTGCTGGCCGTGATCGGCATCCGGCTGGTCCCGGTGGCGCCGTTCGCGATCGTCAACGCCGCCTGCGGGCTCACCGCCGTGCGCACCCGGGACTACGCAGCGGGATCCGCGCTGGGGATGGCGCCCGGCGTCGCCACCTTCGTCGCGGTCGGGGCGTTCGGCACCGAGCCCGGCTCGACGTCGTTCGTGCTGACCCTGCTCGCCCTCGCCGTGCTGATCGGCGGGGGGATCGCGATCTCCCGCCGGGGCGCGGCGCCGCACCCGGTGCCGGACGCCCTGCCCAGCTCACCGACCAGGGCGCAGCAGCCGTCCGGTCGGGACCGACCGGACGACCAGCCGGACCGCTGATCACAATCGGTCACCTCCGGCCGGGGCCTCCCCCGATCGGGTACAGACCGCGGTACGCTCGCGCTCCTCTGGTCCCCGACACGCGGAGTGGCACGGCCAGCTCCCCTCCGATCGGCTACACCGCGTCACCATGTCAGGCCTCCGGAGCAGGACGGCCACGGTAGGGAGGCGCGCGCTGTGGGGCAGCACCGAAAGCAGTTGCGGCGACGCCGCTGGCCGCTGGTGGCCCTCGGCGCGGTGCTCGCCGTCGTGGCCGGGGTGGTCGTCGTCCAGCAGGTGGGTCAGGCCAACGCCTGCGAGCCGGTCGCGGTGGCGGTGGCGGTGGACCCGGCGCTGGAGACCGCGGTGCGCCAGGCCCTGGCCACCAACCCCGACGAGCTCGACGCCTGCACCCGCTACGACGTGACCGCGGCGCCGGCCGACCTGGCCAGCGAGATCCGGGCCGGGCAGCCCGGCCTGCCGGTGGCCTGGATCCCGCAGTCCTCGCTGGTCCTGGAGTCGATCGACGAGGGCTCGGGGACGCTGGTGCGGCGCGGCGAGCCGCTGGCCTCCTCGCCGGTCGTGCTGGCGGTGCCCACCGCCGACGCGGCCCGCTACGGCGACCCGGCCCAGCCGGTCTCCTGGACCGCCGCGCTGACCAGCCGGCAGCCGCCTGCCCTGCCGGACCCGGACGACGAGCCGAGCGGTCTCGCCGCGCTCACCGCGCTGCGCACCACCATCGGCGACGACGACGGCCGCCCCCGCCCGGCGTTCGTGGCGGCGGTGCTCGCCCTGTCCGAGGAGGCGCCGGAGTCCGCGGACGTCGCGTTCGAGGCCGTCGCCCGCGACGGCGCCGCGGCCCGCGCCTTCGTCACCTCCGAGCAGTCGGTGGTGGCCCACAACGGCCCGGGCGCCGCCACCCGCGACGCCGCGGCCGGCTCCCCGACCGACGATGCCCCCGCCGCGGCCACGGTCACCGCCGTCGCGCTGGCCGACGGTGGCGCCGCGCTGGACTTCCCGTTCGTGCGGGTGACCCCGCAGGGTGGCGGCGACCAGCCGACGACCCGGCCGGTCGAGGTCGAGCGGGCCGTCGACCGGCTCGAGGAGCGGCTGCGCGGCCCGATCGGCCGCCAGGCCTTCGCCGCGGCCGGGTTCCGCGCACCTGACGGCAGCCGGACCCCGGGAGCCGCCACGACCGGTGCGCTGCCGGGCGAGCAGGCCACCGCCGCCGTGCCCGACCCGGCCGCGGCGCAGGAGACCCTGCGACTGTGGAGCGCGCTGACCCTGCAGAGCCGGATCCTCGCGGTGATCGACACGTCCGGCTCGATGGCGGCCCGGGAGGGGCCCAGCGACCGGATCAGCCTGGCCGCGGCCGCCGCCCAGGGCGGGCTGACGCTGTTCCCGGACACCTCCTCGGTCGGGCTGTGGGCCTTCTCCTCCGAGCTGGCGGGCGGGTTGTCCTGGGAGGAACTGGTGCCGATCGGCAAGCTCACCGAGCCGGTCGGCCCGGCGCCCTCGCGGCGGGCCGCGCTCGCCGCGGCCAGCACCACCCTGCGCGAGCGGCTCGGCGGCGAGACCGCGCTCTACGACACCGTCATCGCCGCCACCCGGGCGGTGCGGGCGGGGTACGAGCCGGGCGCGTCCAACGCGGTGGTGCTGATCACCGACGGCCGCAACGAGGTGGACAGCGGGATCGACCTGCCCACCACGCTGCAGACCCTGCGCGCCGAGGCCGACCCGACCCGGCCGGTCCCGCTGATCGCGATCGGCATCGGCCCGGCGTCGGACCTCGAGGTCCTGCGCCAGCTCGCCGACGCGACCGGCGGCGGCCAGGCCTACGTGGCCCAGAACCCCGAGGACATCCGCACGGTCTTCCTCGACGCGCTGTCGCAGCGCGTCTGCCGCCCCGCCTGCTGAGCCCCGGCCGGGCTACGACGCGTCCGGTGCCCGGGCGACGGCCCTGTCCTACTCGACGGCCCCGTCCTGCTCGACGGCGGGCCGGGAGTCCCGGTCGGCGGTCCGGCGCCGGGGCGGGCGGCCGGCGAACACCCGCTGCAGCACCACGAACGCCAGCAGCAGCAGACCGATCACGATCTTGACCCACCACGAGCTCAGGGTGCCCTGGAAGGAGATGATCGTCTGGATGGTGCCC
>JASLAP010000270.1 GCA_030147065.1 Pseudonocardia sp.
TCAGCACCGGCCAGCGGATCGCGGTGGACGGCGCGGCCGGGCTGGTGCGGATCGTGGCCGGACCCGCCGAGCCGGCCGCGATGAGTCCCGCGGTCGCCGCGGGTCAGACCTCCTGACCCGACCGACGACGTCAGGAGTGACCATGGCCGACCCGACCGACCGACCGTCCGCCCTGGAGGTGCTGGTGGGTACGTGGACGGTGCAGGTGCCGTTCCCGGGCTCCTCGCTCGGGCGCGTGTCGTTCGAGTGGACGCTGGACCGCCGCTACCTGCTGCAGCGCTCGGAGGTCCCGGACAGCCCGGTGCCCAGCAGCCTGGCCCTGTTCGCGCGGGACGGCGACGGCTTCCGGCAGCACTACTTCGACTCCCGCGGGGTCGTCCGGCTGTACTCGATGACGCTGCGCGACGGAGTCTGGACCATGCTGCGCACCGAGCCGGACTTCTCCCCGCTGGACTTCCACCAGCGGTTCGTGGGCACGTTCTCCGCCGACGGCGACACCGTCGACGGCCGCTGGGAGTCCTCGCCGGACGGGGCGAGCTGGGAGCTGGACTTCCCGCTGACCTACACCCGGGTCCGCGCCGGCTGAGCCCGCCGTCGGTGCCCACCGTCGGTGCCCGCTGCCAGGCTGGCGCCATGACCGGTTCGGACCCGAAGACGCACCTGCACCGCTACCTGCAGACCGGCCGCGACGCCCTGCTGTGGAAGCTCGACGGCCTGTCCGAGTACGACGCCCGCCGCCCGCTGACCCCCACCGGCACGAACCTGCTCGGGCTGGTCAAGCACCTGGCGAGCGTGGAGTTCGGCTACTTCGGCGAGACCTTCGGCCGGCCCGCCGACGAGCCCCTGCCCTGGTACGCCGAGGACGCCGAGGACAACGCCGACATGTGGGCCACCGCCGACGAGACCCGCGAGCAGGTCGTCGGCCTCTACCACCGGGCGTGGGCGCACGCCGACGCGACGATCGCGGCGCTGCCGCTCGACGCCCCCGGCCGGGTCCCGCACTGGCCGGGCGAGCGCAGCGCGGTGACCCTGCACCAGATCCTGGTGCACATGATCGCCGAGACGCACCGGCACGCCGGGCACGCCGACATCGTCCGGGAGCTGGTCGACGGCGCGGCCGGCCTGCGCCGGGACAACGACAACCTGCCGCCCGCCGACGCGGCGGCGTGGGCCGCGCACCGGGAGCGCCTGGAGCGCGCGGCCCGGGAGGCGTGAGCGGAGTCCCGGGTTCACCGCAGCACGCCGGGCCGGGACGGGGCGCTCCCGGACCCGACCCGTCGCCGCCCGACGGCGGCGACCGCGGCCACGCCCAGCAGGACGAGCACCAGCGGCAGCGCGGTCGTCGCCCACGGCCAGGCCGGGCCGTCGAGGACGAGGCCGTCGGTCGGCAGTTCCAGGGCCTTCGCCGTCCACCGCGCGGTCGCCACGTCGGTGGTGCGGGCGAGGTCGACGAGCACCGCGTCGAACGCGAAGCCTGGCCGGTCGTGCACGTACTCGGGCGCCGGGCCGGCGGGCGGTGGCGCGATCCCGCGGGCCGCCGCCGCGCCCAGGCCCGGCACCAGCAGGCGGTCCAGCCCCGGTGCGGCGTCGTCGAGGTCGGCGCGGGGCAGGAAGGTCAGCCCGTGCCGGGAGCGGACCGGGCCGCCGTCGACGCCCAGGCCCCGCGTGCGGGCGGTCAGGGACTGGCCGCCGTAGCCGTCGAACACCGAGGCCAGCTCGATCTCGCCGACGCCGTCGGTGAGCAGCACGCCGACGGCCGTCGGGTCCCAGCGGTAGCCCGCGTTGACGACCGCCACCGGGTCCGGCACCGCGGGGCCGGTGGTGACCGGCGCGTCGGCGCGGCCCGGCTGCCAGCCCACCGCGGCCGCGGCTTCGGCGGCGACCGCGGGCCCGGCCAGCCGCTCGACGACGTGCAGCGCGCCGGCCACGCCGGACAGGATGCCGGCGGTGGTGACGACGTCCCCGTCGTCGACCAGGCGCTGCCCGCGCACCCACTGCACCTGCGGGTGGCGCGTCTCGAACGCGCCGATCCCCATCCAGTGCGCCGTCGCGCGCCGCCCGTCGAGCAGCCCGGCGGAGGCGAGCACGCCCGAGCCGTTGCAGACGCTCAGCAGCAGCGCGCCGCCGCCGGCCTGGCCGCGCAGCCACTCGGTGACCGGTGCGGTGGTCGGCTCGCCGACGTCGGGCAGCGCCGGGACGACCACGACGTCGGGCGCGGCGCCGCCGAGCCGGGCGGCCAGGTCGTCGAAGGTGAGGTCCGGGACCAGGTCGAGGCCGCCGGTCAGGGTCACCGGACGCCGCTGCGGCGCGACGGTGTAGACGTTGAACCGCCCGGTCGCGGCCAGCACCTCGTAGGGCGCGAGCACGTCGGAGACCTCGGCCCCGAGGTCGCCCACGACGACGACCGCGGTCGGCCGGGCGGGGTCGTGCGCGATCGGCGACGCGGCCGGCACGGGCCGCTCGGGCCCGGGCTCGTACGGGGCGGCGAACGTCGACGCGGCGGAGACCGCCGCGCCCCCGACCGGGACCAGGAGCACGGCGAGCACCATCACGACGGCGCGGGCGGTGCGGAGCAGGAGGGTGCGCACGTCGTCCGCCTCAGTGCCAGTAGTCCGCGCGGCGCCACACCATGGCGACCAGCATCAGCGGGAACATGACCACGTGCCCGGCGACCATCAGGGCCGAGCCGGACAGGGCGCCCAGCCAGTACGGCACCAGCAGCGCCAGGAACGGCAGGTACATCACCGCGCACATCTCGACGGTCCGCCGCCAGGCGTGGCGCCGCAGACCCATCCACAGCGCCATCGCGACGGTCATGTCGGTGGCCATCAGCACCGCGTGGACGTCGTCGCGGGCGACCCACTCGGCCGGCCACAGCGGGCCGAGCACCATCATGCCGACCACCATGGCCACGACCATCTCCAGGTAGTGGCCGGCGAAGCGGGCGAACTTGCGGGCCTCGCTGCGGGGCGGGCGGGCGGTCGATGCGGCTGTCGCGGCGGTTGTCATGGCGATCCTCCGGTCTGTGGTGTCCGTCGGCCCAGAGCGTCGCCGCCCGCGGCGCCCAGCCCAGGTGCCAGAGGTCACCGCCCGGGTCACGCGTGCCGGATCCGACGCCCGGCGACCGCCGAGCGGGACGTCAGGGCTGTTCGGCGGGCTTCGCGGAGCCCTGGTGTCCCGCTCGCCACCCGGGCCCCGGGGCCGGGGTCAGAGCAGGTCCAGCGCCCGCGCCCGCAGCGCGGCCTGCGTCCGGTCCCGCGCCCCCAGCTTCCCCAGCACGTTGGTGACGTGGTTCTTCACCGTCCCCTCCGCCAGGAACAGCGTCGCCGCGATCTCCCGGTTGCTGCGCCCGTCGGCCAGCAACCGCAGCACCTCCAGCTCCCGCTCGGACAGCGGATCGACCAGCGGTTGCGGCCGCGGCGCCGCCGCGACGTCGGGGAGCTGGGCGAACCGCGCGACCACCTTGGCCGCCACCGAGGGCTGCAGCACCGACTCCCCCCGCGCCGCCGCGTGCACCGCCTCGACCAGCCGGGCCGAGGAGACGTCCTTGAGCAGGTAGCCGACCGCCCCGGCGCGCAGGGCCGCGAAGACGTCCTCGTCGTCGTCGAAGGTGGTCAGCGCGATCACCCGGACACCGGGCTGCTCGACCCGCAGCCGGCGGGTGGCCGCGATGCCGTCGAGCACCGGCATCCGCAGGTCCATCAGCACCACGTCGGGGCCGAGCTCGGCGGCCCGGCGCAGCGCCTCGTCGCCGTTGCCGGCCTCGCCGACCACCTCGATGTCGTCGCGGACGGCCAGCAGGGTCGCCAGCGCCTCGCGGAACAGCGCCTGGTCGTCGACCAGCAGCAGCCGCACCGCGGTCATCCCGGTACCTCCATGCTCAGCGTGCAGCCCCGGTCGGGCTCCCACCCGATCCGCAGGGTGCCGCCCAGGCCCGCGGCCCGCTCGCGCAGCCCCAGCAGCCCGAAGCCCGGCTCCCCGTCCGCGGGGCCGGTGCCGTCGTCGCGGACCTCGACGCGGACCACCGCGTCGGCGTAGTCGAGCACCAGCTCGGCGCGGGTCGCGCGGGCGTGCTTGCGGACGTTGGTCAGGCCCTCCTGGGCGGCTCGGTAGAGCGCCTCGCGGGTGCCGTCGGGGAGCGGTCGCCGGGCCCCGGACACGGTGAGCCGGGTCGGGACGCCGGCCGCCGAGGTCTCCTCGACCAGCGCGGCCAGGGCCTCGGGCAGCGGCGGGGTCGAGCGCGGCTCGCGCAGGGCGCGGACCGAGCGGCGCACCTCGGCCAGCGCCTCCTCGGACTGCTGCTGCGCCTTGGCGAGCACGTCGTCGGCCTTGGCCGGGTCGGCGGCCAGCACCGCACGCGCGGCCTTGACCTGCATCTGGACCACGGTCAGCGCGTGCCCGAGGCCGTCGTGGATGTCGCGGGCCACCCGGTTGCGCTCCTGCGCCGTGGCGAGCCGCTCGGCCTGCGCGGCGTAGTCGCGCAGCTGGTCGTGCGCGCGGGCCAGTTCGCGGCGGGTCTGCTGCTCGCGCTGCAGCAGCTCGGTGACGACCGCGGCGAACACCACGGCCGCGAGGATGCCCAGCCCCTCGCGCAACCACTCCCCCCAGGGCATGCCGGTGTGCGCGAGCGGCACGAGCGCGATGACCGCGACGGTGGCCGGGCGCGGCAGCACCAGCACGCACTGGCTGACCAGGACCACGAAGAACAGCGTCGGCCCGACACCCGCGGCGGCCTGGAAGGTGGCGAACGCCAGCGGCAGCTGGACCAGCACGTACGCCGCGGCCCACGCCCGCCCGCGGCGCTGCACCCAGGCGAAGCCGGCCGTGGCCAGCGCGGTGAACAGCGCGCCGGTCACCAGCGCGGGGAACGGCTCGTCGGCCCCGAGGACCGCGACCACCAGGGTGAGGAACGCGCCGGCGGTCAGCACGGCGAGGGCCCGGGTCACGCCGTGACTGTGCGATCCCGGGTGGGCGCGGTCAACCGCCGAAGGTCACGGTGCAGGTCACCCCGCGGGTAGAGCCATCGCCC
>JASLAP010000292.1 GCA_030147065.1 Pseudonocardia sp.
GTGCTGCTGGTCGACGCCCGGCACGGCATCGTCGAGCAGACCCGCCGGCACGCCGCCGTGCTCGCCCTGCTGCGGGTGCCCCGGCTGGTGCTGGCCATCAACAAGATCGACCTGGTCGACTACGACGAGGCCGTGCTCACCGCCATCGGCAAGGACTTCGCCGGCCTGGCCCGCTCGCTCGGGTTCGCCGACGAGGCCGTGCTGACGATCCCGGTGTCCGCGCTGGTCGGGGACAACGTCGTGGACCGCTCCGAGCGCACCCCCTGGTACGGCGGCCCCACCCTGCTCGGGCACCTGGAATCGGTGCCGGTCACCGGTCCGGAGGTGGCCGCGTCCTTCCGGATGCCGGTCCAGTACGTCATCCGGCCCCGCGGCGGGGCCGCGCCCGGCGCCGAGGACCGGTTCGGGCCGCTGCACGACTACCGCGGCTACGCCGGCCGGATCGCCGCCGGCACCGTCTCCCCGGGCGACCAGGTCGTCGTCCTCCCGGGCGGCAGGCACACCACCGTCGCCGCCGTCGACACCGCCGACGGCTCGCTGACCGCAGCGGCGGCGGGGCGCAGCGTCACCATCCGGCTCGCCGACGACATCGACATCGCCCGCGGCGACCTGCTCGCTTCCGCGGGCTCGCCGCCCACCGTCACCGGCGACCTGGACGCCACCCTGTGCTGGCTCGCCGACCGGCCCCTGCGCCCCGGCGCCCGCCTGCTGCTCAAGCACGGCGCCCGCACCACCCAGGCCATCGTCACCGCGCTCGGCGACCGGCTCGACGTCGACGACGTCGAGTGGACCGACCCGGCCGACCAGCTGGCGATCAACGACATCGCCCGGGTGACCCTGCGCACAGCCGACCCGCTGCCCGTCGACCACTACGCCGACATCCGGGCCACCGGCAGCTTCCTGCTGATCGACCCCCCGACCGGCAACACGCTGGCCGCGGGCCTGATCGGCAACCCCCTCCCGCTCTGACCCTCGTGCGTGAGTTTCATGCCCACAGGCATGAAACTCACGCACGACCCGGGGAGAAGTCCGGACATTTGGCGGGCGGTCCCGGAGCGCGGACAACCGGTTGTCCCGGCGGCATCGGCGACGCACGATGGTGCGGTGTCCACGACCGCGTCCCCTGCCGCCGGCCCCCGGCCCGGCACCGGCGCTGCGTCGACAGCCCGGATGACCGATCACCTCTTCACGGGCCTGGAGCTGTTCTGGCCGTCCCGGCGCGGGCACGCGTTCGACGAGCTGTGTCGCTGACCAGCCCGCTCGACCCCCGCTGATCTCCCGTCCGATCCCGCGCTGACCAGCGCTCCGCACCGCGTGCCCATGGCACGGCGGTCCCGTTCGCCTGCCCTCACGGAGCTTCCCTCCCCATGCGTACCTTGATCGTCTTCGCCCTCGTGGGCTTCGGTGCCCAACTCGTCGACGGTGCCCTCGGCATGGCCTACGGGGTGACGTCCACGTCGCTCCTGCTGGTCGCCGGGATCAACCCGGCCACCGCCAGCGCCTCGGTGCACCTCGCCGAGGTCGGCACCACCCTGGCCGCCGGGGCCTCGCACTGGCGCTTCGGCAACGTCGACTGGAAACTCGTGCTGCGCCTGGGCCTGCCCGGCGCCGTCGGTGCGTTCCTCGGGGCGACGGTGCTGTCCGCGCTGTCGACCGCCGACGCCGCCCCCTACATGGCCGGTGTGCTGCTCGCCCTCGGCGTCTACATCCTGGTCAAGTTCGCGTTCCGGCCGCCGAAGGTGGCCACCGCGCGGGTCTCGCCGCACGGGTCGAAGTTCCTGTCCCCGCTCGGCCTGGTCGCCGGGTTCGTCGACGCCTCCGGCGGCGGCGGTTGGGGCCCGGTGGCCACCCCGGCCCTGCTCACCGCGGGCAAGACCGCGCCGCGCACGGTGATCGGCTCGGTGGACACCTCGGAGTTCATGGTCGCGGTGGCGGCCAGTGCCGGTTTCCTGATCGGCCTGGGCACCGCCGTGCTCGACCCGTGGACGATCGGCGGGCTGCTGCTCGGCGGCGTGCTGGCCGCGCCGCTGGCGGCCTGGCTGGTGACCAGGATCCCGGCACCGGTGCTCGGCTCCGCCGTCGGCGGCATCATCGTGTTCACCAACACCCGCACCATCCTGCGCGCGCTGGAGGTGAGCGACTGGGCCAGCACCACGATCTACCTGGTCATCACCGGTGTCTGGGCGGCCGCGGTGGCGATCGCGATCGCCCGGGTGCGCAACGGCTCGGTGCCCCGCGAGGCCGTGATCGATGAGCCGGACAAGGTCACCCAGCCGTCCTGACCGCCCCGTCGAGAACGACGATCTGGGATCAACTCCGCCCTCGTCGATCCCGTGACGTCGTTCTCGACGGGTGCAGGGTGGCGGCGGTGGCGTGCAGGTGGTCCAGCAGGCGGGCCGTCGCCGGGCCGGGGTCGGGCGGGAGCACCGCGGCGACCCGGCGGGCCGCACCGGCGCCGCGCAGCGGGCGCAGCTCGACGTCCGGGCGCACCCCGTCGGCGGCCAGCGACGGGATCACCGTGAGACCGAGCCCGGCCGCCACGAAGCCCTGCTTGGCCGTCCACTCGCGGACCCGGAACATCCGGTCCGGTGCCGGGTCCGCCGCGGCCAACAACTCGTCGGCGACGTCCGGGGTGCCCTGCACCCACCGCTCCCCGACCAGGTCGGCCGGGGTCAGCGTGCGGGCGGCGCACAACCGGTGCCCACGGGGCAGCGCGACCAGCAGCGGGTCGGTGACCAGATCGACCAGCAGCACGCCGCGGACGGCGCGGGCCGGCACCGCGAACACCACGGCCAGGTCCAGCTCGCCGTCGGCGACGGCGTCGGCCAGGTCGACGCTGCCGCCCTCGCGGAACCGCAGCTCCATCCCGGGCCGGTCGGCCTCCAGGCGGGCCAGGGCGCGCGGCACCAGGGCCGCGTTGGCCGTCGGGACGGCGCCGACGCGCAGCGGACCGGCCGTCCCGTCGCGGACGGCGACCATCGCGGCACTCGCGTCGTCGAGGGCCCGCAGGACCTCCCGCGCGTGCCGGTGCAGCGTCTCGCCGGCCGCCGTCGGCCGCACACCCCGGGCGGCCCGGCGGAACAGTGGCCCGCCGGCCGCCCGCTCCAGTGCCGCGACCCGGCGCGAAACGGCCGACTGGGTGTAGCCCGTGCGTCCGGCCGCCGCGGTGAACGAGCCCAGCTCCACCACGGCGACCAGCAGTCGCAGGTCGGCCGGATCCATGTCCATGCGGAATGCCAGCCCTTCCCGATCGTCGCAGCACGCATGGCTGTTCCCGGCCTACGGTAGCCCGGTGAGCATCCCGACCATCGGACTCTTCCTGTACAGCGCGGCCGTTGCGACCGACCCGGAGACCGCCGGCAGCACCGCGGCGCTGGCCGAGGAGCTGGGCTACGACTCGCTGTGGGCCGGCGAGCACGTCGTCGTGCCCCGGCCGCGGGTGCCCCCGTCGCCGATGGAACCCGACGCCCCGATCCTGGACCCGGTCGTGCTGCTGGCCCACCTGGCCGCCCGCACCCGGCGGATCCGGCTGGGCACCGGGGTGATCGTGCTGCCCCAGCGCCAACCGCTGGTCCTGGCCAAGCAGCTGGCCAGCCTGGACGTGCTCGCCGGCGGGCGGCTCGACGTCGGCATCGGCGCCGGCTACCTGGGACCCGAGCTGAGCGCGCTGGGCGTGCCGATGGCCGAGCGGGGCAGCCGCACCGACGAGTACCTGGCCGCGATGCGGGCGCTGTGGGAGGGCGACCCGCCCGCCTACGACGGCCGGCACGTGCGCTTCTCCGGCGTCGACGCCCACCCCCGCCCGGTGCAGCGCCCGCTGCCGGTGGTGATCGGCGGGCACACCCGCGCCGCGCACCGGCGGGCCGCCCGCAGCGCTGACGGCTGGTACGGCTACCTGCTGTCCCCGGAGTCGACCGCCGAGCAGGTCGCCGGGTTGCGCCGGGCGGCCGCGGAGTGCGGCCGCGACCGCCCGCTGCACGTCTCGGTCACCCCGGACCGCCGCCTCGACGCGGCGACCGTCCGGGCCTACGCCGAAGCCGGCGCCGACCGCCTCGTCGTCGCCCCCCACCCGGCCGCCGACCGCGACCGCCTGCACCGCTTCCTGGACGCCAACTCCCCCGCCGCCCTCACCGCCCCCTGAGCCCGGGGCGGTCAGGCGGCGCGGGCGGAGGCGGTGGCGAGGCTGCGCAGGACGGCGCGGGCGACGGCGTCGTTGTAGCGCAGGCTCTGGGCGTTCGTGCCGGGGCGGGTGAAGGCGCCGGCGACCTTGACGGTGGTGTGCGGGCCCACCGCGAACCGCCGCGGGTGCACCGCCCCGGACGCCCGCAGCACGGCCCCGTCAGCCGCGCGGACCTGCACCAACCCGGTGTTGCGCAGCACCGTCCCGTCCGGGCCGACCAGCACCTCCTCGACGACCTCGCCGGCCCGCAGCAACCCGGCCAGCAGCGGGTCGGCGGTCCGGGAGACGCTCGGGTCGGGCAGCCGGGCGTCGACGAGCACGGTGGAGCGCACCGGCGGGGCCCCGGCCAGCGTCGCGCTGCCGGCGCGGAAGCCGTCGGCGTCGAGGTCGACCCACATGCCCGCGCCCAGGAAGTCGACGAACCCGGCTTCCGACAGCGCCAGCAGCTGGCGCACCCGGAACCCGGGCGGCCCGCTGGCCACCGCGTTGAAGAAGCCCTGCCACCAGCTCAGGTCGACGGCCCGGGAGCGGGCCGACAGCACCCCGGCCGCGGACAGCCGGCTCACCTCGCCGAACACCGACAGCATGGCCGCGAACGCGCCGAGGTGGGCGCTGTGCGCCGGGTCGACGTGCTGGCGGAGGTCCTCGGCGATCCGGGCACGGACCTGCGGCTGCAGCTCGGCCAGGTCGTCGGCGCGCAGGCCGTCCAGCGGGCGGTCCAGGGCGTCGAGGTCGATCCGGTCGACCGGGTCGGGCACCGCGTCGTCGAGCAGGGCGGCCATCGCCGGCGAGTCCCACTCGGCGGCGGCGTAGCGGTCGGCGAACTCGGGCCAGGGCAGCCGGACGCGCTCGGGGTGCCCGACGACCAGCTCGTGGTACCAGCCCCAGCCGATCTCCTTGGCCATCCCCGGCCAGGCCTGCGCGCGCAGCTCCACCGGGCCGCCGCCGGCGATCAGCGGGTCGACCTGCTCCGGCCCGAAGAACCGGGGCAGCGGCGGGCGGCCGCCGAGCAGCGGGTAGTGCGGCTTGCAGTGGTAGGGCGCCCCGCGCGGGGAGCCGGCGACCAGCCGCGGCTCGGCCCCGGACGGCAGGTAGCGCAGCCCGTCGCCGTCGGGCGCGAACCGGCCGCCGCGGCCCTCGAAGAGCAGCACCACCAGGTCGACGAAGGCCAGCCCGAGCCCGCGGACCAGCACCGTCTCCCCCGCATCGAGCACCGACAGGTCGGTGTCGGTGGTCTGCTCGGGCGCCAGGTAGCGCAGGCCGTGGTCGGCGGCGCGGGCGGCGAGGGCGCGCTCGTCGGCGGTCGGGGTGGCGTCGAGGTGCCCGGAGGCCAGCACCA
The DNA here is from genome assembly GCA_030147065.1 of Pseudonocardia sp. Taxonomy (GTDB): domain Bacteria; phylum Actinomycetota; class Actinomycetes; order Mycobacteriales; family Pseudonocardiaceae; genus Pseudonocardia. Next base: position 5,520 of record JASLAP010000292.1, read on the forward strand.
CCGCGTCGACCCGAAGCGGCGGCCCGTCGTCGAGGGTGAGGACCTGCCGGTCACCGTCGTCGGCGAGCCCCACCCCCCGGGCGCGGTGCAGGTGCACCCGCATCCCGGCCGGCAGCCCCGCGACCACGTGCCGCAGCACCCACCCCAGGTACTCGCTCTGCAGCCGGCGGCTGGGGAAGGTGGTCGCGGTGAGCGCGGCCAGCTCGGCGGCCAGGTCCGGCTCCAGCGCGGCCGGGTCGACCCGACCGGCCCACTCCCACATCGACGGGCCGGGCACCACCGGTCCCGTGCAGCGCACCGTGTCGTCGGTGAACATCGTGACGTCGCCGGCCATCGAGTTCATCGCCAGCAGCGGCGACTGCTCGCGGCGCCAGATCCGCCCGGCGCCGGGCGGGTAGGGGTCGACCAGGTGCACGTCCAGACCGCCGGGGTGCAGCTCCGGGGCGCTCGCGGCCAGCCGTTCCAGCACGCCGACCCCGCGCGGGCCGGCGCCGACGATCGCGATCGACGGGGTCATGGGGATCCTCCCGGGGGTGCGGACTCCGGACGGTCCGCCCCTCAGAGCGCGGCGCTGGTGCGGCACAGGTCCACGTGCCGCCGGCGCGCGAGCTGCGTCCCCACCTGATCGAGGGTAGGCGGGCGCGGGACCCGCGGCCAGCGCACCGGCTCAGGTCACGGCGTCGACCAGCGCGGCCAGCGCGCGGGCGGCGGCGGCCAGCCCGGCGGTGGGCGGTCCGGCCGGCTCGACCAGGTGGGTGTCGCGCCGGATCTCCAGCATCACCGACCGCACCCGCGGCTCGACGCCGTGGTGGCGCAGCGGCACGTAGGTACCGCGGAACGGGACGTCGGTGCCGACCGGTCCGAGCGGGGCGAAGGTCGCGCGGGCCGCGTCCAGCAGCGATGCCGGGGTGTGCACCGGGTCGGTGCCCAGGCAGACCGCCGGGCGGGGGCCGTCGGCGTGCAGTTCGTAGGGCAGCGGGCGGCTCGGGTAGGAGTGCACGTCCAGCAGCACCGCTCGGCCGGTCGCGTCGAGCCGGGCGTCGACCAGGCCGGTGACGGCGTCGGCCCACGGCCGGTAGAAGGCCGCGAGCAGGGCATCGCGGTGGACGGGGTCGTCGGCGCGGATGCGCTGCCGGTGCACGCCGTGGGAGTAGACCGCGGCCATCCCGACCGCGGCCATCTCCTCGCGCTCGTCGGGGAACCGCTCGGGGTCCACCACGAACCGGGACACCCGGTTGACCAGCACCCACGGCCGCACCCCGGCCAGCGCGGCGGCGTCGGTGGCGAGGACGTCGGTGTGGTGGTCGGTGAGCGCGGCCTGCTCGGCGGCCAGCGCGGCGTCGTCGAGCAGCAGGTGCGGACGGGTCCACGCCGGCACGCCCGTCCCGGCGTGCGGGACGTGCAGCAGCACCGGGCTGGCGTCGTCGCCGGGCAGCAGCGCGAAGCCAGGGTCGTCCACCCGGTCATCGTCCCGGACGCTCGGAAAACCCGGCGGTGGTCCGCCCCCGATCGGGGACGATGGGGCGGCGGGCGGCGGAGGGCGGGCGCAGGTGGCCGATCGGGCGGAACGGTCCGGGTCCGAGCCGTTGATCGGGGTGCACGACCTGAGCACGCCGTCCTGGGCCGAGGGGTACCGGTCGGCGGCCGGGGCCGGGCTGGGCGCGGTGGCCCGGGCCGCGCCGCGGACGGTCGCGCTGGCCGTGCGCTGGGCCTGGGAGACCTCCCCGCGGCTGACCGTGCTGGCCGGGGTCGTCCAGCTGCTCGCCGGCACCGCGACGGCGTTCGGGCTGTTCGCCACCGCCGACGTGTTCACCCGGCTGCTCGCCGAGGGCCCGACCCCGGAGCGGGTGGTCGACGCGCTGCCCGCGCTGGCCCTGGTGGTCGCGGCCGCGGCCGCGCGCGGGCTGCTCGACGCCGCTGTGCAGTGGGTGCGGGGCCGGCTCGTGCCCCGGGTGGAGCAGCGCGCCCAGGACCAGCTGCACGCTGCCGTGCTGGAGGTCGAGCTGGTCGCCTTCGACGACGCCGACTTCACCGAGCTCGTCGACCGGGCCAGCCTGCACGGCCCGGACCGGGTCCGCAGCATCGTCGAGGACACCGGCGACCTGCTCGCCGCGGTGGTGTCGACGACCGCCGCGGTGGTCACCGCCGGGGTGCTGCACCCGCTGCTCGCCCCGGTCGTGCTGGTCGCGGCGCTGCCGCAGGGCTGGGCGTCGGTCCGGTCGGCCCGGCTGATGTTCGACTCGATCGTGCGGATGATCTCGCGGCGGCGCCGGCTGGGGATCACCAGCCGGCTGATCACCGACCGGGAGCGGGCCGCCGAGGTGCGGGCGTTCACCACCCGGTCGGTGCTGCTCGGCGAGCACCGACGGATCGCCGGGGAGATCACCGACGACGCCGTCAAGCTGGAGCACGACCGGACCGTGGTCACCCTGATCGGGCGGACGCTGTCCGGGATCGGCACCGCCGGGGCGTACCTGGTGCTGGCCCTGCTGATCTACACCGGGGTGCTGGCGCTGGCCCTGGCCGGTGCCGCCGCGGTGGCGATGCGCACCGCCGGGCAGGCCGTCGTCCGGGCGATCTACGAGACCAACCGGCTCTACGAGGCCACCTTCTACCTGGACCTCTACCGGGCCTGCCTGGCCGAGTCGGCCCAGCGTCGCCGCCGGCCGGCGACCGCGGAGCTGCCCGCCGGACCGGAGCGGATCGAGCTGACCGGGGTGAGCTTCCGCTACCCCGACCAGGACGAGTGCGCGGTGCTGGGCATCGACCTCGTCCTGCGCCGGGGCGAGGTGATCGCGCTGGTCGGGGAGAACGGGTCGGGCAAGACCACCCTGGCCAAGCTGATCTGCGGGCTGTACCTGGCCGACGACGGCGCGGTGGGCTGGGACGGCGTGGATGTCCGCACGGTCGGGCAGGACGAGCTGATGAGCCGGGTCGCGGTGGTGCTGCAGGACCCGACGCGCTGGCCGATGACCGCCCGCAACAACGTCCGGATCGGCCGGCTGGACCGCCCCGACCCGGACGGCGCCGCGCTCACCGACGCCGCCCTCGGCTCGGGCACCGACTCGGTCGTCGCCGAGCTGCCCGAGGGCTGGTCCACCGTGCTGTCCCGGGAGTTCCAGGGCGGGCGGGACCTGTCCGGCGGGCAGTGGCAGCGGGTCGCGGTGGCCCGCGGGCTCTACCGGGACGCCGCGCTGGTGATCGCCGACGAGCCCACCGCGGCGCTGGACGCCCGGGCCGAGCACGCCGTGTTCGGCCGGCTGCGCGGCGCCTCGGCCGACCGGATCACCCTGCTGGTCACCCACCGGCTGGCCAACGTGCGCACCGCCGACCAGATCCTGGTGCTCGAGCGCGGCAAGCTGATCGAGCACGGCCGCCACGACGACCTGATGGCCCGCCGCGGCACCTACCACGAGCTGTTCACCCTGCAGGCCCGCGCCTACGGGTCCGGGGCGTGATACGCACTCCCGATGGCAGACGAGCTCGTGCACCTCGACGTCGAGCGAGGCATCGGCACCATCACCCTGGACTCCCCGGCCAACCGCAACGCGCTGTCCGCCCGGCTGCGCGGCGAGCTGCGCGACCGGCTGGACGCCGCGATCGCCGACGACGCCGTGCGGGTGGTCGTGCTGACCCACACCGGCCCGGTGTTCTGCGCCGGGATGGACCTCAAGGAGACCCGCGGGGCGGGCGCCGGCGACCAGGGGGTGCTGGAGTTCCCGGTGATCCTGGAGACGATCTGGACCTCGCCGACCCCGGTGATCGCCCGGCTGGCCGGCCCGGCCCGGGCCGGCGGGGTGGGCCTGGTGGCCGCGTGCGACCTGGCCGTCGCGGCCACCGAGGCCAGCTTCGCGTTCAGCGAGGTCCGGATCGGGGTGGTGCCGGCGGTGATCTCGGTGACGGTGCTGCCCCGGCTGGCCGTCCGCGCCGCCCAGGAGCTGTTCCTGACCGGGGAGACCTTCGACGCCGACCGCGCCGCGCGGATCGGCCTGATCACCTCCGCGGTCCCGGCCGGCCAGCTCGACGCCGAGGTCGCTCGGTACGTCGACATGCTGCGCCGCGGCGCGCCCGGCGCCCTGGCCGCGACGAAGCAGCTGCTGCGCGAGCCCCCGACCGGGACGATGGCCGAGCGGTTCGCCGCGATGCAGGAGCTGTCGGCCGGGTTCTTCGCCGGCCCGGAGGGCCAGGAGGGCATGCGCGCCTTCGCCGAGAAGCGCCCCCCGGCCTGGGTCGACTCCTGACCCCCGCCCCGCCCGATGTCAGGAAAGCCACTTTCAGGACGGATTCGGTCCTGAAAGTGGCTTTGCTGACACGGCGGGGGGTCAGGGGGTCCAGGCGGGGTCGCGGCCGGCGGCGGCGAGGGCGCGGTCCAGGGCGGGGGCGTCGTCGGGGACGGCGACCTCGGGGCCGAACCAGCCGCCGTCGCGGCCCATCGGGGCGATCGCCCGCACCCCGGCCAGTACGGCCTCGGCCAGCTCCGGGGAGGCCTCCAGGCGCTGCCCGGTGGCCGCGGCGACGTCCCAGGCGTGCAGCACGAACTCGGCGGTCATCATCGAGCCGACCGCCGCGGCCGGCATCGCGCCGCCGCCGAAGGAGGTCTCGCCCTCCCACGCGGCCGGGTCCGCCCAGGCCCGCCTGGTCGCCGCACCCTGCTCGGCGACCTTCCCGGCCCACCGCGGCGCGGGCACGTCGACCAGGTAGGGGGCGTCGTTGCTGCCGCTCCACCCCTCTTCCCAGTCCTTGCGCGCGGCGGCGTACTCGGCCAGCAGCAGCCCGAACGCGAGGTGGCTCGCGACCTGGCCGACGGTGAACTCCGCGCACGGGCTGGGGTCGTCGAAGCGGGCCGGGTCGGCGCCGCGGATCGCCGCGACCGCGACGTCGACGCTCTGCGCCATGGTCTCTGCGTTGTCCATGCCGTCACCGTGGCAGCCCCGCCGGCCCGGCGATTGCACGAACGCGACAGCTGCCGGGGATTCCCCCGGGCGGTGTCGACCGAGCCGCGCCCCGCGCCGCCCGGTCGTAACCTGGAGCGGTGCACCTGCTGGAGAGCCCGGTCGACCGCGCGCTCGGGCTGCTGGCCGGTCGGCCGCTGGTCGCGCTGACCGGGGCCGGCCTGTCCACCGACTCGGGCATCCCGGACTACCGCGGCCCCGGCTCGCCCAACCGCACCCCGATGACCTACCAGGAGTTCCGGTCCGGACCGGACGCGCAGCGCCGCTACTGGGCGCGCAGCCACGTCGGCTGGACGCGGATGGCGCACGCCGGGCCCAACGACGGCCACCGGGCGCTGGCCGATCTCGAGCGCACCGGCACCCTGCACGGCCTGATCACCCAGAACGTCGACGGGCTGCACACCGCGGCCGGCAGCCGCGCGGTGATCGACCTGCACGGCCGGATCGCCGACGTGACCTGCCTGGACTGCGGGCAGCGCAGCTCGCGCGACCTGCTGGCCGCCCGGCTGACCTCGCTCAACCCGGGGTTCGCGGAGGCCGCCGGCCCGGCCGTCGAACGCCCGGACGGCGACGCCGAACTCGACCCGGAGGTCGTCGCCCGGTTCCGGCTCGCGGCCTGCCTGGCCTGCGGCGGAGCGCTCAAGCCGGACGTGGTGTTCTTCGGCGAGAACGTCCCGCGCGACCGGGTGGCCCGGGCCTACGCCCTGGTC
>JASLAP010000325.1 GCA_030147065.1 Pseudonocardia sp.
CGACCGCGTTGCGCATCAGCCAGTGCCAGGACGGGTGGAACTCGACCTCGTCGACGCGGTGGCCGTAGCGGTCGTGGGTGTGCAGCACCGGGGGGTTGGTGTTGGCCAGCGTCGCGTGCTCGCGGGCCTCGGCCGAGGCGACCAGCTCACCCAGCCGGGCCAGGAACGGCAGCGCCTCCGCGGCCCCCTCCCGGGCGATCGCGCCGGTCAGGGCGGGGTCGCAGGCGAGCGGGTCGTAGCCGGCCAGCGGCGGGGGCTGGTTCTCCACCCGGTGCGTGCGCAGGTCGCTCTCGCGCAGCGGCAGCTCGTCGGAGGCCGGGAACCCCTGCGCGGGTGCCCGGGGCGGCTCGGGCCGGGGCGGTCGGCCGGAACCGCGGCGGGACCGGCGGTCGGGCATCGGCGTGACGCTCCCGCCGCTCTCGGGGCGGCGGGCCGTCGGGACCGCGGCCCCGCCCGCCGCCCCGAGAACGGCGCGAGCGTCACGCCGATACCCGGCCGCCGGTCCCGCCGCGGCTCCGGTCGCGCGCCCCGGCCCGAGCCGCCCCGGGCCCCCGCGCAGGACTTCCCGGCCTCCGACGACCCGCCGTTGCGCGAGGGCGACCTGCGCACGCACCGGGTGGAGAACCAGCCCCCGCCGCTGGCCGGCTACGACCCGCTGGCCTGCGACCCCGCGCTGACCGACGCCATCGCCCGGGAGGGGGCCCCGGAGGCGCTGCCGTTCCTGGCCCAGCTGGGCGAGCTGGTCGCCTCGGCCGAGGCGCGCGAGCACGCCACGCTGGCCAACGCCAACCCGCCGGTGCTGCACACCCACGACCGCTACGGCCACCGCGTCGACGAGGTCGAGTTCCACCCGTCCTGGCACTGGCTGATGCGCAACGCGGTCGGCTGGGGCCTGCACGGCAAGCCGTGGGAGGCCGAGCCGGGCAGCGGCGCGCACGTCGCCAGGGCCGCCGGGTTCTACCTGGCCAGCCAGCTCGAACCCGGGCACGGCTGCCCGATCTCGATGACCTACGCCGCGGTGCCCGCGCTGCGCCACGACCCGCAGATCGCCGCGGCCTACGAGCCCGGCCTGATGTCCACCACCTACGAGTTCGGGCTGACCGAGCCGTCGACGAAGGCCGGGCTGCTGGCCGGCATGTCGATGACCGAGAAGCAGGGCGGCTCCGACGTCCGGGCCATCACCACCACGGCCACCGTCACCTCCGACGGCAGCTACCGGATCGTCGGGCACAAGTGGTTCACCTCGGCGCCGATGAACGACCTGTTCCTCACCCTGGCCCGGGCTCCCGGCGGGGTCACCTGCTTCGTGCTGCCCCGGGTGCTGCCCGACGGCAGCCGCAACGGCATCCGGCTGCAGCGGCTCAAGGACAAGCTGGGCAACCGGTCCAACGCCTCGGCCGAGGTCGAGTACGCCGGGGCGGTCGGCTGGCGGCTCGGCGACGAGGGCCGCGGCGTGCGCACGATCATCGACATGGTCTCGATGACCCGGCTGGACTGCGTGCTCGGCTCGGCCGCGCTGACCCGGGCCGCGCTCACCGAGGCCGCCCACCACGTCCACCACCGGCACGCGTTCGGGGCGGCGCTGCGCGACCAGCCGCTGATGCGCACGGTGATCGCCGACCTGGCGCTGGAGTCGGAGGCGGCGACGGCGCTGGGCATGCGGCTGGCCGGCGCCGTCGACCGCGGGGAGCACACCCTGCTGCGGCTGGCCCTCCCGGCGGCGAAGTACCTGGTCTGCAAGCGCACCCCGACGGTGGTCGCCGAGGCGCTGGAGTGCCTGGGCGGCAACGGCTACGTCGAGGACTCCGGGCTGCCCCGGCTCTACCGGGAGGCGCCGCTCAACTCGGTCTGGGAGGGCTCGGGCAACGTCACCGCGCTGGACGTGCTGCGCGCGGTCACCCGGGAGCCGGACTCGATCGAGGCGGTGCTCGCGGAGGTCGACGCGGCGGCCGGCGTCGACACCTGGTTCGACCGCGGGGTCCGCGAGCTGCGCACCGAGCTGCGCGGCCGCGAGGAGCGCCGGGCCCGCCGGCTGGCCGAGATGCTGGCCCTGTGCCTGCAGGGCAGCCTGCTGCTGCGCTACGCCCCGGACGAGGTCAGCTCGGGGTTCGTGGCCTCCCGGTTCCTGCCCGACGGCCCCTGGCGCACCGCCGGCACGCTGCCCGCCGAGGCGCACACCGAGGCCCTGGTCGAACGGATCACCCCCCGCTGACCGGTCGTGCGTGGAAACCGGTGCCGGGGCACCGGTTTCCGCTCACGACCCGTGGGGGGTCGCGCAGGGGCCGGCGGCCCACCAGCCGTCCAGCTCGGCCAGCGCCTCGTCGCCGAACGGGTTGACCCCGGGACCGGCGGCCAGCGCGTGCCCGACGTGCACGTGCAGGCACTTGACCCGGTCCGGCATCCCGCCGGCGCTGACGTCGGTGCCCAGCGGCTCGATCGCGTCCCGCTCGGCCAGGTAGGACTCGTGCGCGCGCCGGTAGGCCGCGGCCAGCTCCGGGTCCGCGGCCAGCCGTTCGGTCATCTCCCGCATCCGGCCGTCGGCCTCCAGCCCGCCCAGCCGGGAGCACAGCCGCGAGCAGGTCAGGTAGTACAGCGTCGGGAACGGGGTGCCGTCGGGCAGCCGGGGCGCGGTCTGCACCACCGACGGCAGCCCGCACCGGCACCGGTGGGCGACCGCGCGCACCCCGCGGGGCGGGCGGCCGAGCTGGGCGGTCACCGCGGCGGCATCGGCCGCCGTGATCCCGGGGCGCTGGTCGGTGCGCTGTCCAGCGGACTGGTCGGTGCTCGGCTCGGTCACTGCGGCTCCCCGCTCATCTCCCGCCACAACCCCCGGTACCAGGGCAGGCCGTCGTCGCCGTCCGGGGTCGGGTCGTCGTCACCCGCCCCGGGCAGCTGCACCACGTAGGGCACCTCGCCCGGGCTGACGTACCCGAGCCGGGACCGGGCCTGCGCCTCGATCTCGGCCGGGTCGGACAGCCGGGCCCGCTCCCGGGTGAGCCGGTCGACCTCGGCGGCCAGCACCTGCTGCTGCTCGGACACCTCGGCCAGCTCCTGGCGCTGGCTGACGTAGTTGCGCAGCGGGACCGCGACGGACAGCGCGATCGCGCAGACCACCAGGGCGAGCACCGCGGCCCGCTTCGCCGAGGACAGCCCGAGCAGGCCGGTGGTCACCGCGACCACGCCGCGGGTCTGGACCCGGGCCAGCCGCGGCTCCCGGTCGCGGCGCCGGGCGGCGGGGGTGGCGCCGACGGCGCGCGACTTGGGGGTGCGGCCCACCCGGCCGCGGCCCCGTTCCTCGCTCACCGCGGGTCCCCGCCGCACCCGGCCGCCCGCGGCGACGACGGGTCGGTCGCGACTCGGCTCATCCCGGTCCCCTTCCGCGCTCCGCCGGGCCACCCGGCCCGGCGGTGTGTCAGGTTCCCGCGCCCGGTGAGCTGAACCGCGGGAACGCCAGGTCGCCCGCGTAGCGCGCGGCGTCGCCGAGCGCCTCCTCGATGCGCAGCAACTGGTTGTACTTGGCCACCCGCTCGGACCGGGCCGGGGCGCCGGTCTTGATCTGGCCGCAGCCGGTGGCCACGGCCAGGTCGGCGATCGTGGTGTCCTCGGTCTCCCCGGACCGGTGGCTCATCATGCAGCGGTAGCCCGAGGAGTGCGCCAGGGTGACCGCGTCCAGGGTCTCCGACAGCGTGCCGATCTGGTTGACCTTCACCAGCAGCGCGTTGGCGGCGCCGCGGTTGATGCCGTCGTCGAGGCGCTCGGGGTTGGTGACGAACAGGTCGTCCCCGACCACCTGCACGCGGTCACCGATGCTGCTGGTCAGCGCGACCCAGCCGTCCCAGTCGTCCTCCGAGAGCGGGTCCTCGACGGAGACCAGCGGGTAGTCCCGGATGAGCTCGGCGTAGACCTCCGACAGCTCGTGCGCGGAGAGCTGCTTGCCCTCGTAGGAGTAGACGCCGTCGCGGTGGAACTCGGTGGCCGCCACGTCCAGGGCCAATGCGATGTCGCGGCCCAGCGCGTAGCCGGTCTTCTCCACCGCCTCGGCGATCAGGTCCAGCGCGGCCCGGGTGCCCGGCAGGTCCGGGGCGAAGCCGCCCTCGTCGCCCAGCCCGGTGGCCAGGCCCTTGCTCTTGAGCACCGACTTGAGCGCCTGGTAGACCTCCGCGCCCCAGCGCAGCGCCTCGCGGAACGAGTCGGCGCCGACCGGAGCGATCATGAACTCCTGGACGTCGACCGAGCTGTCGGCGTGGGCGCCGCCGTTGATGATGTTCATCATCGGCACCGGCAGCACGTGCGCGTTCGGGCCGCCGACGTAGCGGAACAGCTCCAGCCCGCTGGACTCGGCAGCCGCCTTCGCCACCGCAAGCGACACGCCCAGCAGCGCGTTCGCGCCCAGCCGGGACTTGTCCGGGGTGCCGTCCAGGTCGACCAGGCGCTGGTCGACCAGGCGCTGGTCGACCGCCTCCATGCCGGCCAGCTCCGGGCCGATCTCGTCCAGCACCGCGGTGACGGCCTTCTCCACGCCCTTGCCGCCGAACCGCAGCGGGTCGCCGTCGCGCAGCTCGACGGCCTCGTGCTCACCCGTGGAGGCCCCGGACGGGACCGCCGCCCTGGCCAGGGTCCCGTCGTCGAGGGCGACCTCGACCTCCACGGTCGGATTGCCCCGAGAATCGAGGATCTCCCGCGCGCCGACCTGCTCGATGACCGCCACCAGTGCTCCCGTCCGGAGTCGTCGTCCTGCCCGTTCCGTCGACCCAGCGTAGTGGTCGCGGCCACGCCCCCCGCGCGGGAACCCGCGGCACCTCGCGTTCGTCGCGCCGACGGGTGTCAACCCCTCGCAGATCCCCGGACGGACACCTACCGTAGAACGACCATGACGAGCCAGCCTGCCTCCGACGGCGTCTTCGAGTCGTTCCGCCGGGCCGAGATGTTCATCGCCGATCGGCGCCCCCTCGACGCGCTGCGGGCGCTGGGGCCGGTGCTGGAGAGCCAACCCGACGCGGCGTCGGTGCAGCTGCTGGCCGGGCGGGCCTACCTCGACTCCGCGCAGCTGCGCCGGGCGGAGGAGGCGTTCAACCGGGTGATCGACCTCGACCCGGCCGACCACTACGCGCGGTTCGCCCTGGGCAAGGCGCTGCACCGGCAGGGCCGGCTCGGCGAGGCGCACACCCAGCTGAAGATGGCCGCCGCGATGGACCCGCGCCCGGAGTACCAGGAGGCGCTGGGCGAGGTGCGGGCCCGGATGGCCGTGGAGGCCGACGGCCTCGGCGGCTGACCGCCGGACCATCCGGACAACCCGGATAACCAGCGCAAACACCCGCGCGGCGCAGCCGACTGTGCTGTGCGCGACCCTTCCTCCACCCCGTTCTGCAGGCTAGCCTCACCGTGCCTCTGATGAGGCTGTCCTAACAACGGCGAGGATCGGGGAGCGGACGTGCTCGGCAACTTCCTGATCGGACTGCGCGAGGGCCTGGAGGCGGCGCTGGTCGTCAGCATCCTGGTCGCGTTCCTGGTGCGCACCGACCGGCGCTCGGTGCTGCCGAAGGTGTGGCTGGGGGTCGGGATCGCAATCGCGGTCAGCGCCGGGGTCACCATCGGGCTGGCGCTGGCCCAGCAGCAGCTGACCTTCTCCGCGCAGGAGGCGTTCGGCGGCGGGCTGTCGATCGTCGCGGTCGGCTTCGTCACCTGGATGATCTTCTGGATGCGGCGGGCTGCCCGGTCCATCTCCGCCGAGCTGCGCGGCCGGCTCGACCGGGCGGTCGAGCTGGGCTCGGGCGCGGTGGTGCTGATGGCCCCACTCGCGGTCGGCCGGGAGGGCCTGGAGACCGCGCTGTTCTTCTTCACCGCCGCGCAGGGAGAACCATGTCCCGCAGGTCCCGTGCCGTGCTGTGCACGTCCGCGCTCGCCGCCCTGGCCGTCGCCGGCTGCACCAGCACCGCGCCCGTCCAGAGCACCGGGGAGGGCGGCGGTGGCGGCGGCCCGATCGCGGTCAGCG
>JASLAP010000346.1 GCA_030147065.1 Pseudonocardia sp.
GCCGGGCGCTGGCGGCCGCCGACGGGGGCCCGGGCGCCGTGCTGGCCGCGGCCCGCGAGGTGCTGGCCGAGGACGTGGCGGCCTGCCGCGGGTTGGCCGAGCGCGGCGCCGACCTGCTCCTCGACCTGTGCGGTGACCGGCCGCTGGCCCTGCACACGCACTGCAACGCGGGCGCGCTGGCCTGCGTCGAGTGGGGAACCGCGCTGGGCATCGTCCGCACCCTGCACGAACGCGGACGGGTGGCGCACGTCGTGGCCGACGAGACCCGCCCGCTGCTGCAGGGCGCCCGGATCACCGCCGTCGAGCTGGCCGCGATCGGCGTGCCGCACCACGTGGTCGTCGACGGGGCCGGACCGTCGATCATCGCCCGCGGCCTGGTGGACGCGGTCGTCGTCGGTGCGGACCGGGTGGCGGCCAACGGCGACGTGGCCAACAAGGTGGGCACCTACCCGCTGGCGCTGGCCGCGGCCCGGGCCGGCATCCCGTTCGTCGTGGCGATCCCGGAGTCGACCTTCGACCCGGACACCCCGGACGGCGGGTCGATCCACATCGAGGACCGCGACGGCGACGAGGTGCTCGTCGTGGGGGGCCGGCGGACCGCTCCGGCGGGCACCGGGGCCTGGAACCCGGCGTTCGACGTCACCCCGTTCGACCTGGTCACGGTCGTGGTCACCGAGGAGCGGGTGTGGCGGCCGGCGGCCGAACACACCCGGGTCCGGGCCTGAGCCGCCGACCGGGCCGGGTGCGGCAGCACCGGGCGGCCGCACCCGGGCTGCGCGGCAGCCCGGCAGATGATGAGCTGGGCGTGCTGCGCCGCCCGGCGCCGGTACGGAGGTGGACATCACGAGCGGGATCTCCGGGGCGTCGTTCCGGCTGACGCTCGGCGCGACCGTCCTCGGTTTCTCCGGCTACGCGCTGCTGCTGCCGGTGGTCCCGCTGTGGGCGGCGCGCGGCGGAGCGGGCGCGTTCGGGGCCGGGGCGACCACCGCCGCGCTGATGCTCACCACGGTCGCCACCCAGCTCGCGGTGCCCTGGTTGCTCGGCCGGATCGGGCACCGCTGGGTCCTCGGGTCCGGGCTGTTCCTGCTCGGCGCGCCCGCGCCGCTGTACGCCCTGTCGGCGGACGCCGCGCCGATCATCGCCGTGTCGGCGCTGCGCGGCGTCGGGTTCGGTCTGGCCACCGTGGCCGGCAGCGCGCTGGTCGCCGAGCTGGTGCCGCCCGCGCAGCACGGCCGGGCGAACGGGTGGTTCGGCACGGCCGTCGGGGTGCCCCAGCTGGTCCTGCTCGCGGCCGGGGTGGTCGTCGTCGACCGGATCGGGTTCCTCCCGGTGTTCCTGGCCGCGGGGGCCGCACCCGTCCTGGGTGCGCTCGTCGTGCCGTTCATCCGGCTGACGCCGTCCGGTGCGGATCCGGCGAGCGCGGATCCGGCCGGCGCGGATCCGGCCGGGGCCGTGTCCGGCGCTCCGGTCGCGCTCCGTCCGGTGGTCGGCCCGTTGCTGGCCATGCTCACCTGCGCGATGGCCAACGGCGCACTGGTGACCTTCCTGCCGCTGGCCGTCCCGGACGCGGCGCCCACGGTCGCCGTCGCGCTGCTCGTCGTCTCGGCCGCCGCGCTGGTCGGGCGGTTCGTCACCGGCCTGCTCGTCGACCGGTTCGGGTTGCGCGGGCGGCTGCTCGGCCCGGCATCGCTGGTCGCCGCGGTCGGCACCGGGTTGCAGGCGCTGGCCATCGGGACCGACCCCGCCGCCACGGTGCCGTTGCTGGCCGGCGCCGCGCTGGTCGGCCTGGGGTTCGGCGCCGTGCAGAACGACGCGCTCACCGTCCTGTTCGCCGCCTACGGCCCGGCCCGCTACGGGTCGGCCAGCGCGGCCTGGAACATCGCCTACGACGCCGGCACCGGGGTCGGGGCCATCGGCATCGGAGCGCTGGCCGACCCCTTCGGGTTCCGCGCGGCCTTCGGGGTGGCCGCGGTGCTGTGCCTGGCCGGGACGGTCAGGCCGGGGCGGCGGTCGGCAGGCCGTGCGCGGCGGCGGCCGCGAGCAGGCGCTGGTCGTAGCTGAGCAGGACCGCGAGGTCCGAGCGGACCGAGAGCGCCGTCGCCAGGTGGATGGCGTCGAGCGTGCGGAGCATCGGGTCGGGCAGTCGACCGGCCGCCTCGAGGACGGCGGCGGACAACTCGAACTGGGTGACGTCGGCCAGCAACAAATCGATGCGGGGGAGGCTCCGGGGAGCGAAGCGCAGCGTTCCCCGCCGAGCCTCCACCCCGATCAACGCGCTGGAGGCGAGGCGCGGAGTCCGGGACCCGCGGAGGAAGTCACGCAGCGCGGGTCCTTCCGGCTCACTCTGCTTGATGAGTTTGAGCAGGGCCGAGGTATCGATGTAGATCAATACCGCTCCTCGTCGCGCATGCGCAGGAAAGCCTCCCCCAGCGGTTCCTCGCCCGGTTCGGCCGGATCCGGCTCGAGGTGGTCCAGGATGTCCCCGGTCGCCAGGCGTACCTGGCCTGCGGCGACGAGCCGTTGGAAGGGCGACCCCTCGCCGTCGGCCGGGGCCAGGCGCATCGTCGCTGAGGGGACGATGTAACCCAGGACCTCGCCGTCCTCGTCGGCGACCGCGATCCGTTTGCCCTGGCGAAGCAGGCGAGCAGCCAGTGCACTCAGGTCGCCCACACCGATCTTCTCGGCTCTTTCCTCCATGCGCGCAATGTAGCGCCGGGGCTACTGCCGGCGGGCCGATTTCGCGGTCGTGCGTGGAATGCAGTGCTCTGGCACTGCCTTCCCCGCACGAGCGGTCAGTGGCCGCGGGCGAGCCACTCGTCCAGTTGCGGGGCCTCGCCGGCGACGGTGGTGGAGTCGCCGTGGCCGGTGCGCACGACGGTGTCGCCGGGCAGGGTGAGCAGCTTCTCCCGGATCGACTCGATGATGGTGTCGAAGCTGGAGAACGACCGGCCGGTGGCGCCGGGGCCGCCGGCGAACAGCGTGTCGCCGGTGAACACCGTGCTCAGCTCGGGGGCGTAGAGGCAGCAGGACCCGGGGGAGTGGCCGGGGGTGGCCAGCACCCGCAGCTCCACCCCGCCCGCGGTGAGGACGTCGCCGTCGGCCAGTTCGCGGTCCGGGGTGCGGTCCGGGTGGGTCATCTCCCAGAGCTGCTTCTCCGCCGGGTGCAGCAGGATCGGCGCGGAGAGCCGGTCGGCCAGCGCGGGCGCCCGGTTGACGTGGTCGTCGTGGGCGTGGGTGCACACCACCGCCACCACCCGGCGCCCGCCGACGGCCTGCTCGATGGCGAACTCGTCGTGCGCGGCGTCGATCACCAGCACCTCGTCGGCGCTGCCGACGACCCAGACGTTGTTGTCGACGTCCCAGGTGCCGCCGTCCAGCGAGAACGTGCCCGAGGTGACCACGTGGTCGATCGGTCCGGACGGGGTCATCAGAAGACCACCACCGAACGCAGCACGTCGCCGCGGTGCATCTTCTCGAAGGCGGCCTCGACGCCGTCCACGGCGATGGTCTCGCTGACGAACTTGTCCAGCGGCAGCCGGCCCTGCAGGAACAGGTCGATCAGCATCGGGAAGTCGCGGCTGGGCAGGCAGTCGCCGTACCAGGACGACTTGGTCGCCCCGCCGCGGCCGAACACGTCGATCAGCGGCAGGTCGACGGTCATGTCCGGGGTCGGAACGCCGACCAGGACCACGGTGCCGGCCAGGTCGCGGGCGTAGAAGGCCTGCTTGAACGTCTCCGGCCGGCCCACGGCGTCGACCACCACGTTGGCGCCGTTGCCGTCGGTGAGCGCCTGCACGGCCTCCACCACGTCCTGCTCCCGGGAGTTGACCGTGTGCGTGGCGCCGAACTCCTTGGCCCACTGCAGCTTCCGGTCCTCCACGTCGACGGCGATGATCGTGGTCGCGCCGGCCAGCCTGGCTCCGGCGATGGCCGCGTCGCCGACGCCGCCGCAGCCGATCACGGCGATGGAGTCGCCGCGGCCGACCCCGCCGGTGTTGATCGCCGCGCCGATGCCGGCCATCACGCCGCAGCCGAGCAGCCCGGCGACCTCCGGCTTGGCCGCCGGGTTCACCTTGGTGCACTGCCCGGCGTGCACCAGCGTCTTCTCCACGAACGCCCCGATGCCCAGCGCCGGGGTGAGCTCCTGGCCGGACTCCAGGGTCATCTTCTGCGCCGCGTTGTGGGTGGAGAAGCAGTACCAGGGCTCGCCGCGCCGGCAGGCCCGGCAGGTGCCGTCGACCGCGCGCCAGTTCAGGATCACGAAGTCGCCCGCGGCCACGTCGGTGACGCCCTCGCCGACCGCCTCGACGATCCCGGCCGCCTCGTGCCCGAGCAGGAACGGGAACTCGTCGTTGATCCCGCCCTCGCGGTAGTGCAGGTCGGTGTGGCAGACCCCGCAGGCCTGCACCCGGACGACGGCCTCACCGGGGCCCGGGTCCGGAACGATGATCGTCTCCAGGGAGACCGGCTCGCCCTTCTTGTGGGCGACGACCCCGCGGACCTTCTGCGACATGCGCGACTCCTGGCTTCCTCGGCACTCGTCTCATGCAGAGACTGCCACGTGATCTCGCCGGTCGGGGCACCCGGTTCCGGCCGTCGGAAGCGTAGGTTCGGCACCCGTGATCGAACGCGAGGACGACGGCGAGGTCGCGGTGCTGCGGCTGGCGCACGGCCCGGTGAACGCGATGGACCTGGAGCTGTGCCGGGCGGTGGCCGAGCGGTTCCGGGCGCTGGTCACCGACCCGGCCCGGGCGGTGGTGCTGACCGGCGCAGGCCGGGCCTTCTCCGCCGGGGTCGACCTGCGCCGCTACCTCGACGGCGGCGCGCCGTACGTCGAGCGCTTCCTGCCCGCGCTGACCGGCTGCTTCCGGGCGGTGTTCGAGCTGGCCAAGCCGGTGGTTTCGGCGGTGAACGGGCACGCCATCGCCGGCGGCTGCGTGCTCGCCGCCTGCGCCGACCGCACCCTGATGGCCGAGGGCGGCGGCCGGATCGGGGTGCCGGAGATCAAGGTCGGGGTGCCGTTCCCGCGGTCGGGCACCGAGGTGCTCCGGCACGCCGTCGGCGACGTCGCCACCCGCCGCCTGGTCATCGGGGCCGCGACCCACACCCCGGCCGAGGCCCTGGCCTTCGGGCTGGTGGACGAGGTCGTGCCGGCCGACGAGCTGCTGGCCCGGGCGGTCGGGCAGGCCCGGGCCCTGGCCACCGGCGTGCCCGCGGACACCTTCGCTGCCACCAAGACCCAACTGCGCCGTGACTACGTCGAGCGGATCGACCGCTACGCCGACGAGGACGCGGGCGTGGCGGCGCTGTGGGCCCGCCGCGCCACCGATGGCTGGACCGCGGCCTACCTGGCCGAAGCGACAGGTCGCCGCTGACCCTCCCTCCCGCCGCCCCCTTCCCGAACGTCAGGAAAGCCACTTTCAGGACCGAATCCGTCCTGAACGTGGCTTTCCTGCCATCGGGCGGGGCGGGGCGGGTCAGCGGGTGGTGAGGGCGTCGATGGCGGCGTCGACGTAGGCGGCCAGGGCGGCGCCGGTGGGGGTGAGGTCGGGGGTGGCCCGGGTGAGCTGGACGTGCCCGAGGTACGCGGTGTAGGCGAGCAGGCCGCGCTGCCGGGCCTGCGCCGGGGCGAACCCGAGCTCGGCGAACTGCTGTTCCAGGTACTCCAGCCGGCGCGCGGTCACCCGGGCCAGGACCGGGGCGATCAGCGGGTGGTCGGAGGAGGCCAGCAGGGTCAGTTCGACCCGGTCCGAGGGGCGGTCGGGGTGACCGCCGAGGGCGACCGTGAGCAGGGTGCGCAGCCGGGTCGCCGGGTCCGGGGCGGCCTCGACGATCGCGATGACGTCCTCGGTGTCGGTGCGCTCCCACTCCCGCAGGGCCGCCTCCAGCAGGGCGTCCCGGTTGGCGAAGTGCCAGTAGAAGCTGCCCTTGGTCGCGCCGAGCCGGGCGGCCAGCGGCTCGACGGCCACCGCGGCCGGACCGCCCACCGCGAGCGCGGCCGCCGCGGCGTCCACCCAGTGCTGCGCGGTCAACCGCTTCCGCTCCGCCACCTCCGTACGCTAGCGTACGGAAAGCCATACGGTGGCGTACGGAGGTCGGGACGATGGTGCGCAACGTGCACGAGCGGCGGATACCGGTGCCGGTGGACGTCCTGGGCGCCCTGCTGGAGCGGGTGGGCGGCCCGGACGACGAGCTGTGGCCCAGCCCGCAGTGGGTGCCGATGGTGCTGGACGGTCCGGTGGCGGTGGGCGCCACCGGCGGGCACGGGGTGATCCGGTACCGGGTCACCGGGTGGCAGCCCGGCCGGCGCATCGACTTCGCCTTCCACCCCGGCCTGGGAATCCGGGGTGGGCACGCGTTCGTCGTCGAGCCCGACGGCGACGACGCGGCCGTCCTGCGCCACGTCATCGAGGCCCGGCTGGGCGGGCCGATGGTGCTGGCCTGGCCGGTCGTCGTGCGGTGGCTGCACGACGCCCTGCTGGAGGACCTGCTCGACTGCGCCGAGCAGGCGGTCGGCACCGGCCCGGCCCGGCCGTCCCGCTGGTCGCCGTGGGTGCGGCTGCTCCGCGCCGTCACCGGTGAGGGCGCGCGGGCCCGACCGGCCGCCGTCCCGTCCGGCGGGCTGCTGGCGGGGGCGTTGGCCCGGGTCGACTTCGCCGACGCGCACGCCGTCCCGGTCCGCCCGGGGATGCCGGCGGATCCGCAGGTCTGGGCGGATGCGATCTTCCGCGACCCGCCCGGCTGGGTGGCCGGGTTGATGGGGCTGCGGCAGGCCCTGGTCGGGCTGGTCGGGATCGCCCGGGGGGACGACTCGTCGTTCGCCACCCTCCGCCGCGTCGACGACGAGGTCCTGCTCGGCACCGACGAGCGGCACCTCGACTTCCGGGCGAGCGTGCGCCGCGAGCCGGACCGGGTGGTGCTGACCACCGTCGTCACGCTGCACAACGCGCGCGGTCGCGGCTACTTCGCGCTGGTCCGCCCGGTGCACCCGATGATCGTGCGGGCGATGCTCACCCGGGCCGCGCGGCGGCTGGCCCGCCGGTCCGGAGCGGCCGCCGCGCCGGTCGCGGTCGGGTGACCCGACGGTGTCGGGTTCGTCCAATACCCGGCCGCCCCGAAGATCGAGGCTGGCTCGTATGACGACCACGACCGGACGCTTCGACCTCACCTCCTGGGACGAGGAGGTCGTCGACGACAACACCGAGGGCGCCAAGCTGGTGCGCGCCCGCAACACCAAGTCCTTCGAGGGCGGCATCACCGGCACCAGCGCCGCGGAACTGCTGCAGGCCATCGCCGGGGAGACCGGGGCCTACGTGGCGATGGAGCGGGTCACCGCGGCCGTCGACGGGCGCAAGGGCACCTTCGTGCTGCGGCACTCCGCGCTGCAGACCGCCGACGGCCAGGGCGACATGCGCGTCGACGTCGTCCCGGGCTCGGGCACCGGCGAGCTGGCTGGCCTGACCGGCACCCTCACCATCGCCCTCGTCGACGGCGAGCACACCTACACCTTCGACTACACCCTCTGAGCGGCCGCCCAGCCGCCGAGAACGACGCTATGGGATCAACTCGGGCGGTGTTGATCCCACAGTGTCGATCCGGCGGCGTCGTTCTCGACGGAGCGGGCGGCGTCGCGCTCGTCGGCGAGGCGGACGGTCTCGGCGGAGACCGGGGCGGCCAGGATCGCCGCGACCACGTCGACCAGGTAGCTGGTGAACAGCCGGTCGTCGGTGTGCGGGGCGGAGCGGGCGCGGCGGGCCAGCTCGACGGCGGTGTAGACGATCGCGGTCAGCCGCCGGTGCAGCCGACGGGCGTCGTGGTCGAGCAGCGGTTCGGCGACTTCGCGCCACCGCTTCAGGCTGCGGAACCGCCCGTCGGCCGCACGGACCTCCGGGGTCGGCCGGTTGAGCAGCTCGGCGTGGACCTGCAGGAACTGCGGCCCGCCGTCGGGGTCGGCGAGCTTGGCCGCCAGCGGGCGGACCAGGGCGCCGGCCACCGCCCGGGCCACCGGCTCGCCGGCCGCCTCGATCTCGTCGAGCAGGGCGTGCCGGCGGGCGTCGACGTCGGGCAGGTGCTTGGCCAGGATCGCCGCCAGCACCCCGGCCCGGTCGTCGAAGTGGTACTGGACGGCGATCACGTTGCGCGCCCCGGCCGCCCGGCTGATCTCGCGCAGGCTGACCGCGTCGACCCCGCGCTCGGCGAACAGCTGCTCGGCGGCGCTGAGCAGCTTCGCCCGGGTCTCTGCGGCCATGGCGGCTATTAGACCTGGGCGGCCTCGTGCTCGAGCAGGGCGGCGAGCCTCGCCCGGGCCGCGGCGCGCCGGGTCGGCAGGTGCCCGGACGGGAACAGCCCCTCGTGCGGGGCGTACTGCCGCAGCACCTGCTTGGCCAGGGTGATCTTGTGGACCTCGGTGGGGCCGTCGGCGATGCCCATCACCTCGGCGGCGATCAGCATCCGGCCGAACGGCATCTCGTCGGAGACGCCGAGCGCGCCGTGCAGGTGCAGCGCCCGCTGCGCCACGTCGTGCAGGACCGCCGGCATCGCCACCTTGACCGCGGCGATGTCCTTGCGGACCTTCAGGTAGTCCCCGTGCTTGTCGATCAACCAGGCGGTGCGCAGCACCAGCAGCCGGAACTGCTCGATCTGCAGCCAGCTGTCGGCGATCTTCTCCTGGGTCATCTGCAGGTTCGCCAGCGGCGTCAGTCCGGTGTCCTTCCGCGAGCCGCGGACCTGCCGGGACAGCGCCCGCTCGCACATCATGTCGAACGCCCGCCGGGCCGAGGCGATGGTGCGCATGGCGTGGTGGATGCGGCCGCCGCCCAGGCGGGTCTGGGCGATGGCGAACGCCTTGCCCTCGCCGCCGAGCACGTGGTCGGCCGGCACCCGCACGTCGGTGTAGCGGATGTAGCCGTGCCCGCCGTCGCCCGCGGACTCGCCACCGGTCCCGATGTTGCGGACCACCTCGATGCCCGGGGTGGCCCGGGGCACGATGAACTGCGACATCCGCTCGTAGGGACCGGCTTCGGGGTTGGTCACCGCCATCACGATGAAGAACGACGCGTACTTGGCGTTGCTGGTGAACCACTTCTCGCCGTTGATCACCCAGGAGTCGCCGTCGCGCTCGGCGCGGGTGGTGAACAGGGTCGGGTCGGCCCCGGCGTGCGGCTCGGTCATCGAGTACGCCGAGGAGATCTCGCCGTCCAGCAGCGGCCGCAGGTAGCGCGCCTTCTGCTCCGGGGTGCCGAAGTGGGCCAGGATCTCGGCGTTGCCCGAGTCGGGCGCCTGGCAGCCGAACACGCTGGGGGCGAACCGGGACCGGCCCAGGATCTCGTTCAGCAGCGCCAGCTTGACCTGGCCGTAGCCCTGCCCGCCCAGCTCCGGGCCCAGGTGGCAGGCCCACAGGCCCTGCTCGCGCACCTGCTGCTGGAGCGGGCGCAGCACCGCCATCATCCGGGCGTCGGACTTGTCGTAGGGGCTGGCGTCGAGGAAGTCGAGCGGCTCGACCTGCTCGCGCATGAACTCCTCGACCCAGTCCAGCTTGGCCTGGTACTCGGGCTCGGTCTCGAAATCCCACACGGGCGCCTCCTCGCGTCACGGTGGTCCGAGCATGCGGGTACATCACCAAATAATGCAAGTGTTTGAAGTTGCCCGCGCCGGACGGGGACCGCGCGCCGGACGAGAGCGGTATCGGTCCGATCTGGTGGAACGAGAGCAGCTCTGGTTCCACAGGGGAGCGGTCAGGGGGCGGCGATGCGGAGCAGGGCGCGCTGGAACAGGGCGTGGCAGGCCTCGTGCAGGCGCTGCCCGACCTCGGCCGGGGCCTTCCCGGACAGCGACCGCACCCAGGTGCCCTCCAGGATGATCGCCAGCCGGAACGCGGCCAGCACCTCGTACCAGGTGGCGTGCGAGAGGTCCCGGGTCGAGCGGCGGGCGTAGCGCTCGACCAGTTCGGCGCGCCCGGGCAGGCCGTCGCCCACCGCGGCGCCGCGGAAGATGCCGGGCTCGTCGGTGGGCAGGGTGGCCAGCAGCCAGCCCAGGTCCAGCAGCGGGTCGCCGATCGTCACCATCTCCCAGTCGACGATCGCGGCGACCTGCGGCCCGTCCGGGCGGAACAGCAGGTTGGACAGGTGGAAGTCGCCGTGCAGGATGCCCGGCTCGAAGCTCGCCGGGCGGTGCTCGGTCAGCCAGGCGGTGACCTCGGCGAGCCCGGGCACGTCCGGCTCGGGGTACACCTCGGACCGGTAGGACTCCAGGTGCGCGGTCCACCGCGGCACCTGCCGCTCCAGGTAGCCCTCGGGCCGGCCGAAGTCGCCCAGGCCCACCCGCACGTGGTCGACGGCGCCGAGCGCGGCGGCCGCGTCGACGGCGGCGAAGCCCATCTCCCGGCGCACCGCGCGGTCGCCGGCGTGCAGGGCCGGCAGCCCGACGATCGGGTTGAACCCGCCCACGAGCTCCATCAGGTAGAACGCGGCAGGCTCGCCCCCGGTCACCGGCAGTGCCGAGCCGTCCGGGCAGGCGGCGATCACCCGCGGGTGCGGGACGTCGGTGCCCCGCAGGGCGGTCAGCGCGCGGATCTCCCGGCGGATGGCGTCGTTGCTGCCCGGGCGCAGGTGCCACGGGCCGCGCCGGAACACGTACTCCGCGCCGCCCCGCTCGAAGCGCAGCATGACGTTCTGGGTGCCGCCGAGCAGCGCGGTCGGCGTCCCGATCGGGCCCGGGGGCAGGCCGCACCCGTCCATCCAGGCGGCGAGAGCGGTGACGTCGATGTCCTGGCCCGTGGTCATGACGGCCAGTCTGCGGCCCCGCGCCGCGCGGTGGTCAGACCGGCTGCAGCGGCGCCGGCTCGCCCAGCGCGTCGGCGATGACGGCCGGGATCTCGCGCTTGCCGGAGCCGTCGGCCGCGACCACCACGTAGACCGTGCGCCCGGAGCAGGTGACCTCGTACGGGCCGGCGTCGGGGTAGCGGCGGACCTGGAAGTCGAGGGTGAAGCTGGTGCGGCCGAGCCGGGCGGTGGACACCGCCACGCGGACCCGGTCCTGCCAGCGCAGCCCGGCCTTCCAGTCGATCTCCGAGCGGACCAGCTGGACGTCGTAGCCGGCGTCGAGCATGGCCGGGTACGGCAGCCCGCGGGCGGCCAGGAAGTGCGCCATGGCCTCGTCGAAGTAGTGCAGGTACCAGCCGTTGAAGACCACGCTCTGGGCGTCGACCTCGAAGTAGCGGACGGTCAGCGGGAACTCGTAGACCTGCACGCCGCCGGACGCTACCCGTCGCCGAGCCGCTCGCGGATGGTCCGGTTGACCGCCCGGCCGAACGCGGTCACCACGCCGCTGACGGTGATCGGCTTGAGCTGGCCGAGCGCCGCGGCGAGCCGCCCGCGCTCGGCGGCCGGGCGGCCGCGATCGCGGTAGGGCTGCAGCACTTCCTCCTGGAACATCTCCATCAGCTCCTCGGCCAGCGCCGCGGTGTGCCGGGCGACGATCCGGTGCGCCCGGGCCCACACCTCGGGCGGCAGTCCGGAGTCGAGCACGGCCAGGCCGTCGTGCAGGGTGGTCGGCCCGAGCAGCCGGACCAGCCCGTCGTCGCCGCGCTCGATCACCCGCAGGCCCTCCAGGGCCGACAGCTCGGCGTCGGACAGCGCGCGCCCGGCCCGGCGGTCCAGCTCGGCCCGGTCCAGCTCCTCGACCTGCTCGGGCACCCACGGCCGCAGCAGCGCGCGGTGCAGGGCCAGCTCCTCGGCGCCGGCGTTGGCCGGCAGCTTGTGCAGCTGCTGCTCGATCGCCGCGAGCGTGAACCCGAGCGCGGACAGCTCGGCGACCAGGTCCAGGCGGGCCTGGTGGTCGGGGCCGTAGAGCCCGGTGCGGCCGCGCAGCGTGGGCGGGGGGAGCAGGCCGCGGCCGGCGTAGAAGCGGATCGTGCGCACGGTGAGGCCGGTGCGCTCGGCCAACTGGTCGATGGTGAGCAGGTCCTCCTCTCCGGTGGCGGGCGCCTGGTCGGTCGGTGCGGCCATGCCGTGCAGGGTACGAGAACCTTGACCTATGTGACAGTGCTGCTGTAACAAAGGTGCATGAGTGGGATCCCCGAGGCATACGTCTACGACGCCATCCGCACCCCGCGCGGCCGCGGCAAGGCCTCCGGGTCGCTGCACGAGGTCAAGCCGGTCGCCCTGGTCACCGGGCTGATCGACGAGATCCGCCGGCGGTTCCCGGAGCTGGACCCGACCGCCATCGACGACGTCGTGCTCGGCGTGGTCTCGCCGATCGGCGACCAGGGCGGCGACATCGCCAAGACCGCCGCCATCGCCGCCGGCCTGCCGTACACGGTGGCCGGGGTGCAGCTCAACCGGTTCTGCGCGTCCGGGCTGGAGGCGGTCAACATCGCCGCCCAGAAGATCCGCTCCGGGATGGAGGAGATGGTCCTGGCCGGTGGCGTCGAGGCGATGTCGCGGGTGCCGATGGGCTCCGACGGCGGGGCCTGGGCGATGGACCCGGAGACCAGCTACCAGACCGGGTTCGTGCCCCAGGGCATCGGCGCCGACCTGATCGCCACCCTGGAGGGCTACTCCCGGGAGGCGGTCGACACCTTCGCGGTGGAGTCGCAGACGCGCGCGGCCAAGGCCTGGGCCAACGGCTACTTCGCCCGCTCGGTCGTACCGGTCAAGGACCGCAACGGCCTCACCGTGCTCGACCGCGACGAGCACGTCCGGGCCGGCACCACGCTGGAGGCGCTGGGCAAGCTGCCGCCGTCGTTCGCGATGATCGGCGACCAGGGCGGCTTCGACGCCGTGGCGCTGCAGCGCTACCACTGGGTCGAGAGGATCGACCACGTGCACCACGCCGGCAACGCGTCGGGCATCGTCGACGGCGCCGCGCTCACCCTGATCGGCACCGAGGCGGCCGGCCAGGCGGCCGGGATCACCCCGCGGGCCCGGATCGTGTCCACCGCGCTGTCCGGCGCCGACCCGACGATCATGCTCACCGGCCCCGCCCCGGCCAGCCGCAAGGCGCTGGCCAAAGCCGGGCTCACGGTCGACGACATCGACCTGTTCGAGATCAACGAGGCGTTCGCCGCGGTCGCCCTGCGGTTCATGCGCGACCTCGACCTGGACCACGAGAAGGTCAACGTCAACGGCGGGGCCATCGCCATGGGCCACCCGCTCGGTGCCACCGGCGCCATGATCCTCGGCACGCTGATCGACGAGCTGGAGCGCCGCGACCTGCGCTACGGCCTGGCCACGCTGTGCGTGGGCGGCGGCATGGGCATCGCCACCGTCGTCGAGCGCGTCTGAAACCCCGAAGGGACTCCGGAGAAGTGAGCGAGCAGAAGGCCGTCCGCTGGGAGAAGGGTGCCGACGGGATCGTCGTGGTCACCCTCGACGACCCGGGCCGCAGCGCCAACACCCTCAACGAGCGCTACCTGACCGCGATGGGCGAGTGCGTCGACGCGCTGGCCGCGGACAAGGACGCGATCACCGGGGTGGTCATCACCTCGGCGAAGAAGACCTTCTTCGCCGGTGGTGACCTGGACTCGATGAGCAAGGCGACCCCGGCCGACGCCGGCACCGTCATGGAGCAGTCCATGACCATCAAGAACCAGCTGCGCCGGCTGGAGACGCTGGGCCGCCCGGTGGTCGCGGCGATGAACGGCACCGCGCTCGGCGGTGGCCTGGAGATCGGCCTGGCCTGCCACCACCGGATCGGGCTGGACGCCCCCGGCGTGGTCTACGGGCTGCCCGAGGTGACCCTGGGCCTGCTGCCCGGCGGCGGCGGCGTCGTCCGGATCACCCGGATGCTCGGGATCATGAACGGCTTCCTGCAGGTGCTCTCGCAGGGCCAGCGGCACAAGCCGGCCGCCGCGGTGGAGATCGGCATCGTCGACGAGCTGGCCTCCTCGCCGGAGGAGATGCTGGACAAGGCGAAGGCCTGGATCGCGGCCAACCCGGACGCCGCGCAGCCCTGGGACAAGGCCGGTTACCGGATGCCCGGCGGCGCCCCGTCGAACCCGAAGCTGGCCGCCATGCTGCCGGCGTTCCCGGCCAACCTGCGCAAGCAGCTCAAGGGCGCGCCGATGCCCGCCCCGCGCAACATCCTGGCCGCGGCGGTCGAGGGCGCGCAGGTCGACATCGACACCGCGTTCCGGATCGAGGCCCGCTACTTCACCGAGCTGGTCACCGGCCAGGTCTCGAAGAACATGACCAAGGCGTTCTTCTACGACCTGCAGACGATCAACGGCGGTGGCTCCCGCCCGGACGGCCACGAGAAGTGGCAGCCGCGCAAGGTCGCGGTGCTCGGCGCCGGGATGATGGGCGCGGGCATCGCCTACACCTGCGCGCTGTCGGGCTGGGAGGTCGTGCTCAAGGACGTCACGCTGGAGGCCGCGGAGAAGGGCAAGGCCTACTCCGAGTCCCTGGTCGCCAAGGGCGTCAAGCGCGGGAAGACCACCCAGGAGAAGGGTGCGGCGCTGCTGGAGCGGATCACCCCGACCGACGACTACAGCGACCTGGCCGGCTGCGACATCGTCATCGAGGCGGTGTTCGAGTCCGTCGAGCTCAAGCACCAGGTCTTCGCCGAGGCGATGAAGGTGATCGAGCCCGACGCGCTGCTCTGCTCGAACACCTCCACGCTGCCGATCACCGAGCTGGCCGCCGGGGTGGAGCGCCCGTCGGACTTCATCGGGCTGCACTTCTTCTCCCCGGTGGACAAGATGCCGCTGGTGGAGATCATCCGCGGGGAGCGGACCTCGGACGCCACCCTGGCCAAGGCGTTCGACGTGACGCTGGGGATGCGCAAGACCCCGATCGTGGTCAACGACAGCCGCGGCTTCTTCACCAGCCGGGTGATCGGCACCTTCCTCAACGAGGGCGTGGCCATGGTCGCCGAGGGCATCGACCCGCAGACCGTGGAGCAGGCCTCGGCCCAGGCCGGCTACCCGGCCCCGGTGCTGCAGCTGATGGACGAGCTGACCCTGACCCTGCCGCAGAAGATCCGCAAGGAGACCCGGGCCGCGGTCGAGGCGGCCGGCGGCACCTGGGACCCGCACCCGTCCGAGCGGATCATCGACGCGCTGGTCGACGCCGGGCGCACCGGCAAGTCCGGCGGCGCCGGGTTCTACGAGTACGCCGAGGGCAAGCGGGTGCGCCTGTGGCCGGGGCTGCGCGAGCAGCTCGGCGCCACCGACCACGACGTGGACCTGCACGAGTTGTCCGAGCGGATGCTGTTCATCGAGGCCATCGAGACCGCCAAGTGCTTCGACGAGGGCGTGCTGACCGCGGTGGCCGACGCCAACATCGGCTCGATCTTCGGCATCGGCTTCCCGGCCTGGACCGGCGGCGTCGTGCAGTACGTGGAGGGCTACCCCGGCGGGGTCGCCGGCTTCGTGGCCCGCGCCGACGAGCTGGCCGAGAAGCACGGCGACCGGTTCCGGGTGCCGCAGAGCATGCGGGACAGGGCCGCCCGGTCGGCAGCTGCCTGACCCGATCGGACCACGTCGACGGCCCGCGTTCCAGCTCGCATCGGAACGCGGGTCGCCGGCGTTACCCGGTCGTGATGGCGTCGGCGCGTTCGCGCCAGCGCCCGAGAAAGCTGCAGTTGTAGTGCGTCCATCTCGGTAGGGCCCGTCGCCACCAGCGGTGACGGCTCGACCGAAGGACATCTCGATGAAGCGCTCCCCCTCTCCGCGTCGTCGCCGGCTGGCCGCACTGCTCAGCGCGGTGGTCGCGCTCGGCGCCGGGGCCGCGGTGGTCGCCGCGCCCGCGCTGATCGCCGCGCCGGCGCAGCCCGTCGGTGCCCCGATCGTGATCGCCGTGCCCGAACTCGTGGCCGCCGCCCCGGCCACCGGTTGCGCGGAGGTCGAGACGATCGCCGTGCGCGGCACCACCGAGCGGCAGGGCGGCGGCATCGTCGCCGGCCCGCTGGCCTCGGCGCTGCAGCGCCAGCTCCCCCGGACGGTGCGGACCCACGACCTGGTCTACCCGGCCTCGTTCGCCTACCAGAGCAGCAAGCGCCAGGGCGTGACCGCGCTGCGCGCCCGGCTCGCCCAGACCTCCGCCGCTTGCCCGGACACCGAGTTCGTGCTCATCGGCTACTCGCAGGGCGCCGACGTCATCGGCGACACCCTGGCCTCGGGCACCGTGCCGGCCGCGGACCGGATCGGGGCCGTGGCGGTGTTCGGCGACCCGGCGTTCAACAGCCGCGAGCCGTTCGTGACCGGCAGCTTCCGCGCCGGGGTGAACGGCATCTTCCCGCGCGCCACCGGCGCGCTCGGCCAGTTCAGCGACCGCGCGGTCTCCTTCTGCAACCGCGACGACAACTTCTGCCAGCGCGGGGCCAACGGCACCGGGCACTTCCGCTACGGCGCCGACCGCCAGGAGGCCGTCGAGGCCGTGGCCGAGCTGCTCGGCTGACTCCGGTCGTGCGTGGATACCAGTGTCCGGACACTGGTATGCACGCACGACCCCGGTCAGGTGGTGGCGTCGCGGATGACCTCGCCCAGGTCGCCGGTGCGGGCGAGCACCGCGCGCTGCCGGGTCGCGCCGGTGCCGCGAGCCAGCACCGCGTCCAGCAGTTGGCGCACCGTGGCCAGGTCGCCGGTCTCCTCCAGGGCCGGGCGCACGTGGTCCACCAGTGCCGACAGCACCTCGTCCGCCGGGGCCGGGCGCCAGGTCAGCGGGTGCAGGAGGGTGTCGCACACGCCCGACCGGCCGGCCCGCCAGGCAGCCAGTCGCAGCACCTCGGTGCGCACCGGGTCGGGCTGCACGTCGGCGGCCCACTGCGCCGCCGCCGTCTCCACCAGGCCGCGGATCAGCGCGGCGAGCAGCACCGCGTCGTCCGGGTCTCGGCAGACGTCGGACACCCGCACCTCGATGGTCGGGTGCGTCGCGGACAACCGGGCGTCCAGGTAGAGCATGCCTTCGTCGATCACCGTGTCGGTGGCCAGCGTCGTGTCGACGAAGTCGCGGTAGCCCTGCGGGGTGCCGAACTGCTCGTAGCAGCCCGCCGTCGGCCAACGGGTCCAGACCTGGCTGCGGAAGCTGGCGTAGCCCGAGTCCTCACCCTGCCAGAACGGCGAGTTCGCGCTGATCGCCAGCAGCGGGGCCAGCCAGGGCCGGATCCGGTCCAGCACCGCCACCCCCTCGGCCACCGAGTCGATGTCCACGTGCACGTGGCAGCCGCAGGTCAGCTGCTCGTAGGCGGTCAGGCCGAACCGGCGGCCGATCTCGGCGTAGCGGCGCGACGGGGACAGCGTCGGCTCGACCGGCAACGGCGAGGTGGCCACCGCGGCCAGTGCCGCCCCGACCCCGGCCGCCGCTGCGCCCGCCTGCGCACGGACCTTCTGCAGCTCGGAGCCCAGCTCATCGAGGTCGCCGCACGGGCTGGTCCCGGTCTCCAGTTGTTCGCGCTGCAGCTCCCCGGTCAGCCCGGCCCCGTCCTCGTCCTCGGTGGGGCCGGGGGTGCCGGACAGCACCGCGCCGCTGACCGCGACCGGCCGGCCGGTCCGCGGATCGACCAGCAGGAACTCTTCTTCGACACCGATGCTGCGCACGGGCAGATACTGCCCCGGATCCGAACCGGGCAACCCTCGCCGGTCACCGAGCGCGACCGGCGGCCCGTCGGACCAGGTTCGAGCGCGGCGGATTCGGGCATTCTGGGCCGGTGAGCAACTGGGTGTTCTCGATCGTGGACCAGATGGGCTCGCTCGGTGTGGGGCTGCTGATCCTGTTGGAGAACCTCATCCCACCCATCCCGTCCGAGGTCGTCCTGCCGCTGGCCGGGTTCCGCTCGCGCACCGGCGCGCTCAACGTCGTCGCCGTCTGGATCGCCGCCACGCTCGGGTCGCTGGTCGGCGCGCTGATCCTCTACGGACTCGGTGCCTGGCTGGGTTACGACCGGTTGCACCGGCTGGCCGGCCACCGGTGGTTCGTCCTCACCAGCCAGAAGGACCTGGAGCGCGGCGAGGACCTGTTCAAGCGGCACGGCAACAAGGTCGTGCTGCTGGCCCGGTGCGTGCCGTTCCTGCGCAGCGTGGTGTCCATCCCGGCCGGGATCTGGAAGATGCCGCTGGTCAAGTTCAGCACGCTGACCGCGATCGGCAGCGGGGTGTGGAACGCGCTGTTCGTGGCCCTGGGCTGGATCCTCGGGGAGAACTGGGACCAGGTGCAGGGCTGGCTCGGCCCGATCAGCTACGTGGTGATCGGGCTGCTGGTGATCGGGCTGATCGTGCTGGTCGTGCGCAAGCTCCGCACCCGGGCCGCGGCCGCCTGAGCACCGCTTCCCACGCTGAGCCGTTCGGCCCAACGTCGCCGACGCCGCGCTGTGACGGCACGCGCGAGGCTTGCTCGCCGGGGCCGCCGTGGGTCAAGCTCCCCGCGGCCTGTCGGACGAGTGGAACCGGGCATGTGCGTGGCGAGTGAGCAGGAGTGGGACGAGGACCGGGTGCGGTTCGCCGTGGTCCCGCCGGCGGGCAGCGTCGACGACCTGGCCGCCTCGGTCGGTCCGCTGGCCGAGGAGTTCCTCCGGCTGGCGACCACGCTGGCCGGGGCGAACACCGTGCGCGGCGTGCTGGTGCGGGTGTGCGAGACGGCGCTCGGCGTGGTGCCGGGCGCGGACCTGGTCAGCGTCACCCTGCGGGCCGACGACGGGTTCCACACCCCGGTCGGCACCGACCCGCTGGCCGCCCGCCTCGACGAGGTCCAGTACCGGCTCGACGAGGGCCCGTGCGTGGCCGCGACCCGCATCCCGGGCGTCGGCCTGACGTTCTCGCCCGACCTGGGGGCCGGCGTGGAGTTCCCCCGGTTCGGTCCGGAGGCGGCCCGGCTCGGCGTGCACAGCGTGCTCGGGGTGGGGCTGTTCCCGGCCGGCGCCTCGCCCCGCTACGGGGCGCTGAACATCTACTCCCGGACCGCCGGCGGGCTCGACGAGCTCGACCGCGACCTCGCGCTGGTGCTGGCCGCGCACGCGTCGACCGCGCTGTCCTCGACCATCGCCCACACCGCCGCCGAGCTGGAGCTCGCCCAGCTGCGCCAGGCGATCAGCAGCCGGGACGTGATCGGGCAGGCCAAGGGGATCCTGATGGAGCGCCGCGGGATCTCCGCCGACGAGGCGTTCCGGACGCTGCGCGAGGCGTCCCAGGCGCTCAACGTCAAGCTGTCGCAGCTGGCGCAGACCCTGGTGGAGCGCCGCGCCGAGCTCTGAGGCGCACACCGGATCTGCACACCCTCTCACCGGTTCACCAGCGGTCTCGCAGGTTCCTCTCAGGATCCGCGGACATCGTGGAGGTCATCACCGACCCGGGGGAGCCCGCCATGACCGTCGCCACCGCGCCTCTCGACCGTCCGGCCCACCGGCGCACCCCGGCCGCCCGGGTCCTGCTCGTCGACGAGGACCGGGCCGCCCGGCGGGTCATGGCCGCGGCGCTGCGGGCGGCCGGGCTGCAGGTCACCGCGGTGCGCGACAACGACCAGGCCTACGCGGTGCTGGTCGCCGTGCAGCCGGACGTGCTGGTCGCCGACCTGCGCGCGGACGGCCTGGACCTGGTCCGCACCCTGCGGGCGCGCGAGGTGGGGGTGGCGGCGGTGGCCGTGGGCGACCGGATCGACCGGGTGGCCGCGTTCCAGGCCGGGGCGGATGCCTTCGTGGCCACCCCGTTCGGCCCGGCTGAGCTGCTGGGCCCGGTCACCGAGCTGGCCCGCAGCCGGCCCTGATCCCGCCTGCGGGACCATCAGCGGGTGGTCGCGCTGACGGGGGTGGGCAAGCGCTACCGCGGTCGCGGCGAGGTGCTCGCCGACGTCGACCTGGAGATCCCGCCCGGACGTCCGGTGGGGGTGGTGGGCGGCAACGGCACGGGCAAGTCCACCCTGCTCAGGATCGTCGCCGGCTGCTGTTCGGCGAGCGCGGGCCGGGTGACCGGTCGGCCGCGGGTGGTCGGCTACCTCCCGCAGGCCGTGCCCCCGCCGCCCCGGCTGACCGTGCTCGCCTACCTGCGCCACCGCGCCGCCCTGTACGGCGTGCCGGCGGCGGACCGGCTGACCGGGGCCACCGAACTGCTCGACGACCTGGGCTTCACCGGTGACCGCATCGCGGCGCTGGCCGCGTTGTCGTCGGGGAACCTGCAGAAGGTCGGGCTGGCCCAGGCGCTGGGCAGCGGCCGGGCCGACAGCCGCGCGCTGCTCGTGCTCGACGAGCCGTGGACCGCGCTGGACGACGCGGCGGCGACGGCGCTGGAGCGCCGGCTCGCGGCGTGGTGCGCGGGCGGGCGGGCGTTGCTGGTCGCCGACCACACCGGCCGGGCCGCGGCGCTGCCCGCGGCGAGGATGTTCCGCCTGGTCGACGGCCGCCTGACCGCCGAGCCAGCCGCCCGCCCCGCCCCGGCCCCGGAGGGCGCGGTCGCGCCCGCCGACGGCTGGACGACGATCGTGCTGAGCTGTCCGGCCGACCCGGTCCGGACCCTCGCCGCGCTGCCGCCGGTCACCCGCTCCTGGACCGAGGACGGCCTGCTCGGCGTCTGCCTGCCCGCCGGGCGCGGGGACGCCCTGCTGGCGGCGGCCCTGGCCACCGGCTGCTCGGTGGTCGGCGTCCGGCGGGCCCGGTGATGCCCGCCCGCAGCCCGGCCCGCGTCCTCGCCGCGGCCGGCTACCTGTGCGCGCTGCTGCTGGGGTCGCAGCGGTTCCTGCTGCCGCTGCTGGTGCACGCCGCCGTGCTGGCCGTGCTGTTCGGCGGGGATCCCGGGCCGCCACCGACCCCGTGGGCCGCGTCCGCGCTGGCGGTCTACCCCGCCGCGGCCTGGTTCGCGCTGGTCGTGGCGAACGCCCAGGACCCGGTGCAGCGCACGGTGACCGTCGTGGCGGCCGGTGGCCGCGGCGCGATGGCGGCCGCGACGCTGCTGGTCGCCCTGGCCGGCGACGCCGTGCTGGTCGGGCTCTCGGTGCTGTGGCCGGTCCTGCTCACCCGCTACGACCATCCCCCCGACGTGCTCGTCCTCGGCGTGCTCGGGCACGTCGCCTGTGCCGCGGCCGGTACCGCGGTCGGCTTGCTCTGCGCGCGCCCGGTCGTCCGCTCGGTGGGTTGGTCGTTCTGCCTGGCGGCCACGGTGGTCGTCGTGACCGCGGTGCAACCGGCGCTGCCCCCGGTGGGTACCGCTGTGTACGCGCTCAGCACAGCCGGATCGTCTCCGCTGGTGAGCCCGCTGCTCGGGGTGGCTGCCGCGGTGCTGACCGCCGTCGTCAGCTGGCGCGTCGACCTGCGTAGCTGACGGTCTTCCGTCCCCGGCGCTTGACAGGACAGGTGCGCCGGTTGCATGGTTACCTACATGAGTAATGAACCGACTGACCGGTCCGCCCGGGGGTCGGGGTGAGGGACGACGGCCGGCCGCTCTTCCTGCAGATCGCCGAGCAGATCGAGGGCGCCATCGTCGACGGGACGCTGGCCGAGGAGTCGCAGGCGCCGTCGACCAACGAGCTGGCCGCCTTCCACCGGATCAACCCGGCCACCGCGGCCAAGGGCATCAACCAGTTGGTGTCCGACGGAGTGCTCTACAAGAGACGGGGGATCGGCATGTTCGTCGCAGCAGGCGCCCGCGCACAGCTGCTGGAGCGTCGGCGCGAGGAGTTCGCCCGGCAGTTCCTGGCCCCGCTGATGGCGGAGGCCGGCAAGCTCGGCATGGACGCCGAGCAGCTCAAGAAGATGATCGACATGTGGGGGGAGGGGACCGCATGAGCGCGGCGAACCCGGTCTCGCTGACCGGGGTGTCCA
>JASLAP010000370.1 GCA_030147065.1 Pseudonocardia sp.
GTCCTCGAGCTCAAGCAGCGTCATCCGCGGCGTCCTTTCCGATGTACGCCTCGATGACACGGGGGTCGGACTGCGCTTCGGCGGCCGTGCCCTCCATGAGCTTGGCCCCGTGGTCGAGCACGACGACGCGGTCGGTGAGGGAGGCGATGAGGCCCATGTTGTGCTCGACGATGACGACCGTGATGTCGTCATCCGCGCGCAGGCGCCGGACGGTCGCGATCAGGTGCTCCACCTCGGCGTGCGGAAGGCCGGCGGCAGGCTCGTCGAGGAGCAGCAGCGTCGGCTTCATGAGCAGCGCGCGGCAGAGCTCGACGCCCTTGTGGAGGCCGTGCGAGAGCTCGTCGGCCGGCAGGTGCGCGGCCCATCCGAGGCCGTTGCGCTCCAGCAGGTCGAGCGCCTCGGCACGCAGTTCCTTCTCCGCGCGCCGTGTGCGGGGCAGCCGCAGCGCCCACTCCAGCGGTCCGCCGGGGAGTCGGGAGTGCGCGCCGAGCAGCACGTTCTCGAGCACCGTCTCCCGCAGCTGGAGCGCGGGGTGCTGGAACGTCCGGGCCAGGCCGTGCCGGGCGAGCGTCGCCGGGCGAGCGCCCTGCACCTCGGTGTCGTCGATCCGCACGGTCCCCGCGGTCGGCGTGTAGTGCCCGCTGATGCAGTTGAACAGCGAGGTCTTGCCCGCACCGTTGGGCCCGACGAGCCCGAAGATCTGCCCCGGCTCGACCGTGAAGCCCACGTCCTGCAGCACCTTGATGCCGCCGAACTGCAGACTCACGTCCTGCAAGGTCAGCTGAGCCGCCATTGACTGCCTCTCCCGCCGCTGCTGCGCATCGGGCGTGTGCGACCCCTGCCCGTGACGGGAACCTAACGTCGTAGTACGGGTGCGGCGCCCGGCCGACACAGCACCGTTACCAAGGCCTGGTCTCACAACCCATGATCGACAAGACGTCGGAGGTCGGTCAGACCGTGGCGAGGGCCAGGAGCGGGGCCAGGGTGACCATTTCGAGCGCGGCGGTCACGGCCGGGATCCGGGCGGCGGGACCGCGGTCAGCGGAAGACCACCGTGCTGCGCTCGTTGAGCAGGACACGCCGCTCGGAGTGCCAGCGCACGGCCCGGGACAATGCGAGGGCCTCGGCGTCGCGCCCGACCGTCGACAGGGCGCGCGGGTCGTAGGTGTGGTCGATCCGGATGACCTCCTGCTCGATGATCGGCCCTTCGTCCAGGTCGGGTGTCACGTAGTGCGCAGTGGCTCCGACGAGCTTCACGCCTCGGTCGTAGGCCTGGTGGTAGGGCTTCGCCCCCTTGAAGCCCGGCAGGAACGAGTGGTGGATGTTGATGGCCCGCCCGAGCAGCTTGAGGCACAGGCCGTCGGAGAGCACCTGCATGTAGCGGGCGAGGGCCACGACGTCGGCCCGGTGCTCGTCGACGATGTCGAGCAGCCGCTGCTCGGCGCGCGGCTTGGACTCGGGGGTGACCGGCACGTGGTAGAACGGCAGGTCGGCTGCCTCGGCCATCGGTCGCAGATCCTCGTGGTTGGACACCACAGCGACGAGTTCCGCCTTGAGGCTGCCCGCTCGCCAGCGGAAGATCAGGTCGTTCAGGCAGTGCCCCATCCGGGACACCATCACCACCACTCGTTGCGGCCGGTCGTCCGACAGCGTGAAGCTCATCGCGAAGTCCTCCGCCACCTCCCGCCGGAAGGCCGCGGACAGCTCCTCCGCACCGATGTCGCTGGTCGTGATGACCTCGGTTCGGAGGAACAACGCACCGCGGATCGGATCGTCGAACTGCTGGTGCTCCACGATGTCGCAGCCGTGCGCGAACAGGAACGCGGTGACCGCGTGGACGATGCCCGGGCGTTGCCCGCAGCTCAGGGTCAGGATGAAGGTTCGCGGCATCGCCGTCTCCTCGGCACTCGGATGGATCAGCATTCGATGACGTTGACAGCGAGACCGCCACGCGCCGTTTCCTTGTACTTGTCCTTCATGTCCGCCCCGGTGTCGCGCATGGTCTTGATGGCCTTGTCCAGGGAGACGAACTGCGCGCCGTCCCCGCGCACGGCCATCCGCGCGGCGGTGATGGCCTTGATCGACCCGACGGCGTTGCGCTCGATGCAGGGGATCTGCACCAACCCCCCGATGGGGTCGCAGGTCAGTCCGAGGTTGTGCTCGATGCCGATCTCCGCCGCGTTCTCGACCTGGTCCGGCGTCCCGCCGAGGACCTCCGCCAGCCCGGCCGCCGCCATCGAACACGCCGAACCGATCTCGCCCTGGCAGCCCACCTCGGCCCCGGAGATCGACGCGTTCTCCTTGAACAGGATCCCGACGGCCGCCGCGGCGAGCAGGAACCGCACGACGCCGTCCTCGGAGTAGGAGTCGACGAAGTCGCGGTAGTAGTGCAGGACCGCCGGAACGATGCCGGCGGCGCCGTTGGTCGGGGCGGTGACCACGCGCCCACCCGCCGCGTTCTCCTCGTTGACCGCCAGCGCGTACAGGGTGACGCGTTCCATCGCCCGCAGCGGGTCCTCGCTGTCGTCGGTTGCCTCGAGGGTCCGACGCAGGGCGCCCGCCCGGCGCCGCACGTTGAGCCCGCCCGGCAGGACTCCCGTCCCGCGGACGCCCCGGTCGACGCATTCCTGCATCACCGACCAGATGTGCAGCAGCCCGGAGCGGACTTCCTGCTCGGTGCGTCGGCTCATCTCGTTCGCGAGCATCAACTCGCTGATGCTCAACCCCGTCTCGCGGCTCCGCTGCAGCAGTTCGTCGCCCGAACCGAAGGGGTGGGGGACCGGCCGCGCCCCGTCGTCCACCGTCGTGCCCGAGTGCCCGATCTCGTCCTCATCGAGGACGAAACCGCCGCCGACGGAGTAGTACTCCCGGCTCATCAGCACGTGTCCGTCCGCGTCTCTCGCGGTGAACCGCATGCCGTTGGTGTGGAACGGCAGCCGTTTGCGGCGGTGCAGCACGAGATCGTCGGCCATCGAGAAGGCGATGGGTTGCCGACCGCCGAGCCGCAGCACCCCCTCGGCGGCGACGGCGGCTACGCGTGGCTCGGCGGTTCCCGGGTCGACGAGGTCCGGTCGTTCGCCCTCGAGACCGAGCACCACTGCCTTGACGGTTCCGTGGCCGTGTCCGGTCACCCCGAGCGAGCCGAACATCTCGGCCCGGACGCGGGCGGTGCGGGCGAGCAGCCCGTCGAGAGCCAGCCGCGCGACGAACGTGCTCGCGGCACGCATCGGTCCCACGGTGTGCGAGCTCGACGGCCCGATGCCGACCTTGTAGAGATCGAATGCGCTGATGGTCATGCCTGCCCCCGCGGAACCTGGATCGCTGCGAGCACGGAGAGGAGGTCACGGGTGGCGCCCGCGTCGTGCACGCGGAGCACGGTCGCGCCGCGCTGGACGGCGACCATCGCCGCAGCGAGCGAGCCGGGGAGTCGTTGCCCGACGGGCCGACCCGTGATGGCTCCGATCATGCCCTTGCGGGAGAGACCGACCATGATCCTCGCCTGGAGGGTGGTGAACTGCCGGAGCTCGGCCAGCAGCGTGACGTTGTGCGCGAGGGTCTTCCCGAACCCGAATCCCGGGTCCACCAGCACCAGGTCGGGGTCCACCCCGGCGCGCACCGCGGCGCGCACCCGGTCACCGAGGAACGAACGGACCTCGAGGACGACGTCCCGGTAGCGGGGGCGGTGCTGCATCGTGTCCGGTTCGCCCTGCATGTGCATCAGGCACACCGGCACCCCGAGGTCGGCCGCGGCAGCGAGCGCACCCGGTGAGCGCAGCGCCCGGACATCGTTGATCATGCTTGCCCCGGCACGCACCGCCGCACGCATCACCTCGGGCCGTGACGTGTCGACGGACAGCGGGACATCGGTGCGGGCCGCCAAGCGCTGCACCACCGGGACCACCCGGTCCAGCTCCTCGTCCACCGTCGGTGGCCGA
Organism: Pseudonocardia sp.; assembly: GCA_030147065.1. Lineage (GTDB taxonomy): Bacteria > Actinomycetota > Actinomycetes > Mycobacteriales > Pseudonocardiaceae > Pseudonocardia. Next base: position 3,936 of record JASLAP010000370.1, read on the forward strand.
GCGCCGGGCCGGGTCGACTCGCCTCCGACGTCGATCAGATCGGCGCCCTGGTCCGCGAGGTCCAGACCGTGCGCGACCGCGAGATCGGGGGCGTCGAAGCGGCCGCCGTCGGAGAAGGAGTCGGGTGTGACGTTGAGTATCCCGCAGACGAGGGGATTGCCGGAGCGGAGCGCCGCCGCGGCCGGAACTCGAGCCGTCGTGGTCCTCATCGCCGGCCACCCGGGTTCGTCAGGTCCAGCGCGACGCGCCCGGCCTCGAGGCGGGCGACGGGGATGCGGAACGGCGAGCAGGAGACGTAGTCGAGCCCGACGTGGTGGAAGAAGTGCACGGAGTCGGGGTCGCCGCCGTGCTCCCCGCAGACCCCGACCTTGAGGTCCGGGCGGGTGGCCCGGCCGCGCTCGGTGCCGATCCGCACCAGCTCGCCGACGCCCTCGACGTCCAGGGTCTCGAACGGCGACACCCCGAAGATGCCCATCTCCAGGTAGGTGGAGAAGAACGCGGCCTCGACGTCGTCGCGGGAGAACCCCCACGTGGTCTGGGTGAGGTCGTTGGTGCCGAAGGAGAAGAACTCCGCGGCCTCGGCGATCTGCCCGGCGGTCATCGCCGCCCGCGGCAGCTCGATCATCGTGCCCAGCGGCGGGTTCAACGGGACCCCGGTCTGCTGTACGACCTCGGCCAGCACCCGCCGGGCGTCGGTCTCGATGATCTCCAGTTCCTGCACCGACCCGACCAGCGGGATCATCAGCTCCGGTCGGGGATCCTTCCCGAGTTTGATCAGCTGGGCGGTGGCCTCGGCGATCGCCCGGACCTGCAGGTCGAACAGCCCCGGCACCACCAGCCCGAGCCGCACCCCGCGCAGCCCCAGCATGGGGTTCTGCTCGTGCAGACGGTGCACCGCCTGCATCAGCCGCAGGTCGTTCTCGTTGGCCTCCCCGCGGGCCTCCGCGAGCGCGACCCGCACCGAGAGCTCGGTGATGTTCGGGAGGAACTCGTGCAGCGGCGGGTCGAGCAGCCGGATCGTCGTCGGCAGCCCGTCCATCGCGGTGAGGATCTGCAGGAAGTCCCACCGCTGCAGCGGCAGCAGCGCTTCGAGCGCATGCGCGCGTTGCGCGTCGTCCTCGGCCAGGATCAGCCGCTCCACGTGCTGGCGGCGCTCGCCGAGGAACATGTGCTCGGTGCGGCACAGCCCGATGCCCTCGCCGCCGAACCGCCGCGCCCGCTCGGCGTCCTCGACGGTGTCGGCGTTCGCCCGCACCCGCAGCCGCCGCACCTCGTCGGCCCGCCCCATGATCCGGTGCACGGCCCGCACCAGATCGTCGGTGTGCTCGGACGCGGGGTCGAGGCCGCCCTCGAAGTACTCGACGACGGGCGAGGCCACCACCGGCACCTCACCGAGGTAGACCAGCCCCGACGACCCGTCCACGGAGATCACGTCGCCCTCGTGGACGACCGTGCCGTCGGGGGCGGTGAGGCGTCGGCGTTTGGTGTCGACGTCGAGCTCCTCCGCCCCGCAGACGCAGGTCTTCCCCATGCCGCGGGCGACGACCGCGGCGTGGCTGGTCTTGCCGCCCCGGCTGGTCAGGATGCCCTGAGCGGCGATCATGCCGTTCAGGTCGTCGGGGTTGGTCTCCCGGCGGACGAGGATCACCTCCTCCCCGGACCGCTGCCACTTCACCGCGGTGTAGGAGTCGAACACCGCCTTGCCCACCGCCGCGCCCGGGGAGGCCGACATCCCCCGGCCGAGCAGCTGCGCCTTCACCCCCGCGGTGTCGAACTGCGGGAACATCAGCTGCACCAGCTGCGCGCCCGACACCCGCCGCAGCGCCTCGTCGACGTCGATCAGGCCCTCGTCCACCAGCTGGGTGGCGATCCGGAACGCCGCCGCGGCGGTGCGCTTGCCGACGCGGGTCTGCAGCATCCACAGCGTGCCGCGCTCGACGGTGAACTCGATGTCGCACAGGTCGCGGTAGTGCCCCTCCAGCAGGGCCATGATCCGCATCAGCTCGTCGTACGAGCGCTCGTCGATGTTCTCCAGCTCGGCCAGCGGCACCGTGTTGCGGATGCCGGCGACGACGTCCTCGCCCTGGGCGTTCTGCAGGTAGTCCCCGTACACCCCCGGCGCGCCGGTGGCCGGGTCACGGGTGAAGCACACCCCCGTGCCGGAGTCCGGGCCGGTGTTGCCGAACACCATCGCCACCACGTTCACCGCGGTGCCCAGGTCGTTCGGGATCCGCTCCTGGCGCCGGTACAGGACCGCCCGGTCGGAGTTCCACGACGAGAACACCGCGTTGATCGCCTGCGCCAGCTGTTCCCGCGGGTCCTGCGGGAAGTCGCTGCCGGTGTGCTCGGCCACGATCTGCTTGAACGTCGCGACGAGCTCCTGCAGGTCACCTGCGTCCAGGTCGAGGTCCCCCGTGACACCCCTGCGGCCCTTGAGCTCGTCGAGGGCGTGCTCGAACCGCTCGCCCCCGATGTGCAGCACGGTCTTGCCGAACATCTGGATCAGCCGACGGTAGGAGTCCCACGCGAACCGGGGATTCTGCGCCTGCGCCGCCAACCCGTGCACGCTCGCGTCGTTGAGCCCGATGTTCAGGACGGTCTCCATCATCCCCGGCATCGAGAACTTCGCCCCCGACCGCACCGACACCAGCAGCGGGTCGTCCGGGTCGCCGAGCTTCTTCCCGCGCGCCGCTTCCAGCGTCGCCAGGTGCTCGGCGATCTCCTCCTCGAGAGCGTCCGGCACGGTGCCCGAATGCAGGTAGGCGCGGCACGCCTCGGTGCTGATGGTGAACCCGGGCGGCACCGGCAATCCGAGCTTCACCATCTCCGCCAGGTTGGCGCCCTTGCCCCCCAGCAGGTCCTTCTGGTCCTTGTCACCCTCGGCGAAGTCGAAGACGTGGCGGGTCGTCATCAGGACGAAGCCTCCTCTGCCGCGCGGACCGTGTGCTCGAGCAGGAGCGCGGTGGTCACCGGGCCGACCCCGCCCGGCACGGGGGTCACACCGGCGACGAGGCCCTCGACCTCGGGGGCGACGTCGCCGGCGAGGCCGCCGTCCTCGGTGGGGGTGGTGCCCACGTCGATCACCACCGCTGCGGGTGAGACGAGCTCGCCGGTGACCAGGCCCGGGCGTCCGACGGCCGCGACGAGCACGTCGGCGCGCCGGCCGTGCTCGGCGAGGTCGCGGGTGCGCGAGTGGCACACCGTCACGGTCGCGTCGCGGTCGAGCAGCAGGTGCGCGACCGGTTTCCCGACGACGGTGGAACGCCCCAGCACGACCGCGTGTCGGCCGGCCAGCGCGACGTCGTGGTGGTCCAGGAGCGCCAGGACGGCGGCCGCGGTGGCGGGCGGGAAGGCCGGCAGGCCCGCGGCGAGCCGGCCGAGGCTCTCGGGGTTCGCGCCGTCGACGTCCTTGGCCGGCGTGATCGCGGTGGCCACCTCGGTGACGTCGACCCCCGGCGGCAGGGGTGTCTGCAGGATGATCCCGTGCACCGCCGGGTCGGCGGCGAGGCCGCGCAGCGTGTCACGGATGGCGTCGGCGGTCGCCCCGGGCGCCAGCTCGACGACGTCGCACGTGATCCCGACGGCGGCGGCCGCCTTCGCGATGGATCGGACGTACCAGGCCGCCGACTCGTCCGCGGTCGCCAGGACCACGGCGAGCTGCGGCGTGGTCCCCGTCGCGGCGAGTGCGGTGGCAGCGTCGGTGACCCGCGCGCGGACGTCTGCGGCCAGCTCCTTCCCGCTCAGCCGCCGGCTGCCGCCTCCCGCGGGTCGGCCGTGGCTGGTCATCGCGCCAGCTCCGTCCGGACCGCGGCGGTCAGCTTCTCGGCGCGCTCCGCGAGACCGTCCACCGCCCGGGCGGCGTCGCCCAGCTCCTCGCGAGCGTCCGCGTCGGTGATCCCGCCGAGGTTGATCTCGATGTTGACCCGGGCGGTCGTCGCGGCCGCGCGCGCCGCCTCCGCTGCGGCGGCGACGTCGCTCACCACGTTGCGGTTGCCGACGGGCAGCAGGACCTCGGCGAGGTCGAGGACCGACGCGGCGACCGCGACGACGGCGGCGGGCGGGCGGGCCGCACCGAGCACGGCGTCCGCGATCGCGGCCGACCGCTGCGCGGCCTCGCCCGCCGAGCCCTTCGGCAGCCGGTAGGCGTCGGTCACGGCGGTGAACGCCGCGGCGTCCCGCTCGACGAGGGTGAGCGCCTCCTCGCGCAGCTCGTCGGCGGTGTCGCACACCCGCTGGATCTCCTCGGCGTGCTCGGCGTAGCGGGGGCCGTTGCTGTAGCGGGCGACCATGGCCACCAGCGCGGCCGCCTGGGCGGCGTGCAGCGCGGCGCTGGCGCCACCCCCCGGTGCGGGGACCCTGCCGGCGAGCGCCTGCAGGAAGCTGTCGACGGTCTCGTTGCGCACGGCCGCCTCCTCCCGGTCGGCCGCGGGCGACGCGGCGGTGTTCCTGGCGGCGGGTCGGATCCTGATCAGCATGGTCAACGACGGATCCGGGTCATGGCGGGGTCGACGACCGGCTCGGTCACCACGGTGGCCGGGATGCGGCGCCCGAAGTACTCGATCTCCACACCGGTGCCGGGCCCGGCACTCGCCGGCAGCCACGCGTAGGCGATGGGCCGGCCGATGGTGTGACCGAAGGCGGCGCTGGTGACGTACCCCGCGGGCCGGCCGTCGAGGAACACCGGCTCGTGCCCGAGGACGACGCTGCGTCCGTCGTCGACCGTGAGGCAGGCGAGCCGGCGGGAGACGGTGTCGGCGCCGAGACCGGCGATCGCCGAGCGACCGACGAAGTCGCCCTTGTCCGGGCGGACGGCGAAGCCGAGCCCGGCTTCGTACGGGTTGTGCTCGGTCGTCATGTCGTGGCCCCAGGCGCGGTAGCCCTTCTCCAGGCGCAGGCTGTTGAACGCCGCCCGTCCGGCCGCGATCACGCCGAGGTCCTGACCCGCGGCCCACAGCACGTCCCACAGCCGCAGGCCGAGGTCGGCGCTGGTGTAGATCTCCCAGCCGAGCTCGCCGACGTAGGACAGCCGCATGGCCACGACCGGCACACCGCCGATGCGCGCCCGCTGCGCCCGGAAGTACTTCAGCCCGGCGTGGGAGAAGTCCTCGTGGCTCAGGGGTTGCACGAGTTCGCGGGCCAGCGGACCCCACACCCCGATGCAGCAGGTGCCGCCGGTGATGTCGCGGACCTGCACGCTGCCGTCACCCGGCAGCTGCCGGGTGATGTGGTCGAGGTCGAGCGGCCCGTTCGCGCCGACCTGGAACCGGTCGCGGCCCAGCCGGGCGACCGTCCAGTCGCTGCGGATGCCGCCGGCCTCGTCGAGCACCAGGGTGTAGGTGACGGCGCCGACGCTCTTGTCCATCTTCCCGGTGGTCAGGCGCTCGAGCAGGGCGAGGGCGCCGGGACCGGTCACCTCGAAGCGCTTGAGCGGGGTCATGTCGTACAGCGCGACCGCCTCGCGGGTGCGCCACGCCTCCGCCGCCGCTACCGGTGAGTGGAACTGCGCGGACCAGGCGTCCCGCTCCGGAGGCGTCCACGCGACGGGCAGGTCGGCCAGCAGCGCGGCGTTCGCCTCGTACCACTGCGGGCGCTCCCAGCCGGCGCCCTCGCCGAACACCGCACCGAGCTCCTCCTGGCGGCGGTGGAACGGGCTGACCCGCAGGTTCCGCGGCGACTCCTTCGGCTGCAGCGGGTGCAGCACGTCGTAGATCTCCACGAAGTTCTGCGCCGACGTCTCCTCGACGTACTCCGTCGAGCGCTGGAACTCCTCGAAGCGGTGCACGTCGCAGCCGTGCAGGTCGTACTCGCTGCGGCCCTCCACCAGGAGCTGCGCGACGGCCTTGGCGACGCCGGCCGAGTGCGTCACCCACACGGCCTCGGCGATCCAGAAGCCGGCGACCTCCGGGGACTCCCCGATCAGCGGCCCGCCGTCGGGGGTGAAGGAGAAGACGCCGTTGAAGCCCTCCTCGACCTTCGTCCCGTGCAGCGCCGGGAGCAGCTGGCGGCACTGTTCCCAGGGGCCGGCGAAGTCCTCCTCGGTGAAGGGCAGCATGGACGGCATCGAGGACGCGGTGACGTCGCCGCCGTCGTCGAGCTCGTCCAGCCTGACGGGCATCGGCCGGTGGGCGTAGCTGCCGATCCCGATGCGGTCCACGTGCTCGCGGAAGTACAGGTCGGCGTCCTGGTGGCGCAGGATCGGCAGCCCGATCTCGCTCGCCTCGTCGTTGCGCCCGACCAGGTCGGCGACCTGCCCCGTCGTGACGTACTGGTGCGCCAGCGGCAGCAGCGGCACGTCCATGCCGACCATCGCGCCGACCGCCGGGCCCCAGAAGCCGGCGCACGACACGACGATGTCGGCCGGGATCACCCCGTCGGACGTGCGCACGCCGGTCACCCGGCCGCCCGCCTGCTCGATGCCCACCACCCGGGTCGAACCCTGGAAGCGCGCCCCGCGCGCCTCGGCGCGCCGCGCGAGGGCGACCACCGCGCGCGCGGCCTTGGCCAGGCCGTCGGTCGGCGTGTGCAGGCCGCCGACGACGCGGTCGCGGTCCAGGAGGGCGTGCAGGCGCCGGCACTCGTCGGGGTCCACGATCCGGCTCTCGACGCCCCACGACGTCAGCCACCCGTGCCGGCGGTGCAGGTCGGCCAGCCGCTCCGGGGTCGTGGCGACCTCCAGTCCCCCGACCTCCTTGAAGCACCACGCGCCGTCGAGGTCGAGCCCGGAGAACTTGTCGACGGTGTAGGTCGCGAACTGCGTCATCGTCTTCGACGGGCTCACCTGGAACACCAGTCCGGGTGCGTGGGAGGTGGAGCCGCCGGTGAGCGGGAGCGGACCCTGGTCGACGACCGTCACCCGGTCGACGCCACGCGCGGTCAGCTCGTCGGCGAGGTTGGTCCCGACGACGCCGGCGCCGATGATCACGACGCGGGGTGTGGTGGGCATGCGTGCTCCTGGTCGTTCTGCGGTGGTGGGGCGGTGGTGGTGGGCCGGGCGGGTGGTGTCGCGTCGGATCAGGACGCGGTGCGGTACTCGGTCGCGGCGTCGAGCAGCCAGCTCGTCACGTATCCGGCGAACGACGAGCGGACCACGATCTGGTAGTGGGTGCCGGTGTCGTCGAGAGCCATCAGCAGCACGCCGGCGACGCCGAGCAGGGTCTGCGCGGCGGCGCCGCGACCGAACACCGCGGGGTGCAGGTCGATCGAGCACCCCCCGGCGAGCAGGTCGCGGACGTGCTCGCCGCGCAGCCGGAGGGTCGTGCGCTGCGCGGAGACGTCGACGACGCTGCCGCCGTCCCCGACCACCTCGCGCAAGCCGGTCTCCAACTCCTCCGGCGTCCGGAACGGGCTGGTGATCAGCCACTCGTCCGGACCGAGCCAGACGGCGGTGATGGTCTCGCCCTCCGCGTAGGTCGACGGCCGGGTGGGCAGGGCGACGCCGAGGTGCGCGGCGACGGCGCCGGCGCCGGGTCCCGCCGGATCGACCCGGAGGTCGGCCATGGCGACGAACGGTCGCGGGGTGATCTGCACCCCGTCGGGCAGGGCGGCGAGGGCGTCCCCCCACGCCGCGAGGGGCGCGGTCCGCGCCAGCGGTTCAGCCGTCACGACGGGCTCCTCCGGGGTCGACGAGAACGGGCTCGGTGATCTGCACGGGGACGAGCTCCCCCGCGACCGGCACGTGCACCGTCTGGCCGATGCGGTCGCGGCCGGCCTTCACCAGGGCCAGCGCGAAGCTCCGGTCCAGCTCGGCGCTGCGGTAGCTGGAGGTGACGTGCCCGAGCATCGGCACCGGCGGCTCGGGGACGGGCGAGCTCTCGACGATCTGCGAGCCCTCCGGCAGCACGACGGTGGGATCGACCGGCAGCAGGCCGACCAGGTGCTTGCGGTCGGGCCGGTTGTTGTCGGCCCGCGCGAACGACCGCTTGCCGAGGAAGTCCGGCTTCTTCTTCGACACCGCCCAGGCCAGCCCCAGGTCCTGCGGGGTGACGGTGCCGTCGGTGTCCTGGCCGATGATCGGGTAGGCCTTCTCGGCGCGCAGCACGTGCATCGTCTCGGTGCCGTAGGGGGTGATGCCGTGGGGCTCCCCCGCGGCGACCAGCCGTTCCCAGAGGGCGAGGGCGTGCCAGGCGTCGACGTTGACCTCGAAGGCGAGCTCGCCGGAGAAGCTGACCCGGGCCACCCGCACCCGCGCGTCGCCGATCCGGGTGTCCTGCCAGGTCATGAACGGGAACGCCGCCTTGGAGGTGTCCAGACCGGTCACCGCGGCCACCACGTCCCGGGAGCGCGGGCCGACCACCGGGAAGGTCGCCCACTGCTCGGTCACCGAGGTGACGTGCACCCGCAGGTGCGGCCACTCGGTCTGCAGCCAGTCCTCCATCCACTCGAGGACCCCGGCCGCGCCACCGGTGGTGGTGTAGACGAGGAACCGGTCCCGGTCGAGCCGCAGCACGGTCCCGTCGTCGAGGACCATGCCGTCGGTCCTGCACATCACGCCGTAGCGGACGGAGCCGACCTTGAGGCTGCTCATCATGTTCGTGTAGAGCAGGTCCAGGAACGCCGCGGCGTCGGGGCCCTGCACGTCGATCTTGCCGAGGGTCGAGCCGTCGAGGATGCCGACGCCACCGCGGACCGCCGCGCACTCCCGCAGGACCGCGGTCTCCATGTCCTCACCCGGCAGCGGGTAGTACCGCGGGCGCTTCCACTGCCCGACGTCCTCCCAGACCGCCCCCCGCGCCACGTGCCAGGCGTGGACAGCGGTGCTGCGCTCGGGGTCGAACAGCGACCCGCGGTTGCGTCCGGCGAGCGCCACGAACGCAACGGGGGTGTAGGGCGGCCGGAAGGTGGTGGTGCCCAGCTCCTCGATCGGCCGGCCCAGGAGCTCCGCGGTGATGCCGGAGGCGATCACACCGGAGGTCTTGCCCTGGTCGTGCGCGGTCCCGATCGTCGTGTAGCGCTTGATGTGCTCGACCGTGCGCATGCCCGCGCCGACCGCGCGGGCGATGTCGGCGACCGTCGCGTCGCGCTGCAGGTCGACGAACTGCCTGCTGCGGGTGTCACGTCCGGGGGTGTCGCTGTCGGGACTGTCGCCGGCGGCGTCCGGCACCCGCCACATGACCAGGCCGGGGGTGCGTGGGGGCCCGTCCTCGGCGGTCACCGGGTCGTCCCCGTCGTGGACCGCGAGGCCGAGGGCGTCCAGCGCCGCCGCGGCCGTCCGCCGGCCCTCGTCGAGGCAGCCTGCGAGGTCGAACACCCCGCTCGCAGCCCCGGCGACGGTCGTGCGGGCCAGCACCTCGCCCGGGACGAAGGCGCCGAGCGCGGCGTCGTAGCGGAGCCTGCCGCCTGCCTGGCTGAACAGGTGCACCGCGGGGCTCCAGCCACCGCTGACGAGCAGCACGTCGCAGTCGATGCGCTCGGGTCCGCCGGGCACGCCGTTGCGCAGCGGCGCCACCAGGGCGGCGTTCACCCGCTCGACGCCGTCGGTGCCGGTCACGACACTGCCGGCGCGGACCGGGATGCCGCGGTCCGCGCAGGCAGCGCGCCACTGCGCGGGTGGCTCCGGCCGCGCGTCGACGACGGCGCGCACCGCGACGCCCGCGTCGGCGAGGTCGACCGCCGCGGCGTAGGCCCTGTCGTCGGTGGTGAACACGACGGCCGCACGGCCGGCCAGCACGCCGTAGCGGTGCAGGAAGGTGCGGGCGCCGCCGGCGAGCATGATGCCCGGACGGTCGTTGTCCGCGAACACGATCGGGCGCTCGTGGGCGCCTGCCGCGACGAGCACGTGCCGAGCCCGGACGCGCCAGACCCGCTGCCGCGACAGCTGGCGCGGCGCGGCGGCGCCGAGGTGGTCGGTGCGTCGCTCCAGCGCGAGGACGAAGCCGTCGTCGAAGTGCCCGAACGCCGTGGTGCGCTGCAGGTGCAGCACGTCGGGGTAGCCCCCCAGTTCAGCGGTGGCCCGGGAGACCCAGTCCAGCGCGGGGGCGCCGTCGATGCGGTCGTCCGTGCCGAGGAGCGAGCCGCCCGCTTCGGACTGCTCGTCGACGACCACGACGCGCGCCCCGGCTCGCGCCGCCGTCAGGGCGGCGGTGAGGCCGGTCGGTCCCGCGCCGACCACGAGCAGGTCCGTGTGGACGTGGCGGCTGTCGTACCGGGCCGAGTCCGCCACGTCGGCGAGCCGGCCCCGGCCGGGGATGCCCAGGGCCGCGAGCCCGTCGGTCAGCTCGATGGTGGTGGCCAGCAGCATCGGCTCGGGGAACGGCTCCTCGACCTGGACCAGGCTGTTCGGGTCCTCCGCCCAGGCCGCCGCGATCCCGCGGGGCCGGCCCAGCTTGATGCTGGTGCTCGTCCGGTGCACACCGTGGGCGAGGAGCGCCGAGGCCAGCGTGTCGCCGGCGTGGCCGGTCAGCGTCCGACCGGCGAAGGTGAACCGGTGGGTGGTGCCGCGGTCGATCCGCCCGCCGGTGGGCAACCGGAACGCGGCCGGGGCCGGCAGGTCCTTCTCGATCTCGCTCATGGCATGGCCGGCTTCTGCTCGTCGGGGCGGTAGACACGGTGGAAGCGGTACGTGACGGTGTCGCGGATCGCGTTGAACCACCGGCGGCAGCCGAGGGCGTGCACCCACCGCTCCGCGAACGGACCGCGGGTGTTGTCCCGGACGAACAGGTACCGGGACCACTCCTCGTCCGACAGCGCGGCCGGGTCCTCCGGGTAGGACACGTGCGCTTGGCCGCCGTAGTGGAACTCGACCTCCTCGCGCGGCCCGCACCACGGGCACTCGATCAGTTGCACGGTTGGTTCCTCGGTGTCCCTCGTGGTGGTGGATGGTCGTCAGCGGGCACGACGGGTCAGTGGGCGACGCCGGCGGCGCCGTGCTCGTCGATGAGGGCGCCGGTCACGAACCGCTCCAGGCCGAACGGCGCGACGTCGGGGTGCGGCTCGTCGTGGGCGATCGTGTAGGCCAGGCAGGCCCCGATGCCCGGGGTGGCTTTGAACCCCCCGGTCCCCCACCCGCAGTTCAGGTACAGCCCCTCGTAGGGCGTCCGCCCGACGATCGGCGACGCGTCGGGACAGACGTCGACGACGCCGGCCCAGCTGCGCAGCAGGTGCGCCCGGGCGAACACCGGGAACAGCTCCACCGCGGCGGCCATCTGGCGTTCGATGACGTGGAAGGCGCCACGCTGGCCGTAGCCGTTGTAGGAGTCGACACCCGCGCCCATCACCAACTCGCCCTTGTGCGCCTGGGACACGTACACGTGGACGTGGTTCGACATGACGACGGTCGGGTGCACCGGCTCGAGCAGCTCGGACACCAGCGCCTGGAGCGGGTGGCTCTGCAGGGGCAGC
>JASLAP010000389.1 GCA_030147065.1 Pseudonocardia sp.
GGATGAACCCCGCACTCGGGCCGACGACCAGCACGGCGCTGCGGGCCAGCCGCTCGCGGTGGGTGTAGAGCAGGTAGGCCACCCGGTGCAGCGCGACCGCGGTCTTCCCGGTCCCCGGCCCGCCCTCGATGACCGCGGTGCCGGACAGCGGCAGCCGGATGATCGCGTCCTGCTCAGCCTGGATCGTGGTCACGATGTCGCGCATCGTCGACCCGCGCGGCGCCCGCAGCGCGGCCAGCAGCGCCGGATCGGAGGACGATTCGGCGTCGGTCCCGGTGGCCCCCGTGCGGTCCAGGACGTCGTCGTGGAAATCGACGACCCGTTCGTCGGGCGCCCGGCCGGCCAACTCGAAATGGCGGCGCCGGGTCACCCCGAGCGGGGTGGCCAGGGTGGCGCAGTAGAACGGGCGCGCGGCCGGGGCCCGCCAGTCGATGAGCGCGCTTTCCCCGTCCGCGGGGTCGGTGAGCCCGATCCGGCCGATGTAGCTGGTCGGCTCGTCGGTGTGGTCGAGCCGGCCGAAGCACAACCCGGAGCGGGCGGCACTCAGCGCGGCCACCCGCTCCGACCAGCGGTGCACCGAGACGTCGCGCTCCCAGCGGGCGCTGAGCTCGCCGCCGGCGCGCGTGGTCAGCGAGCCGCGGGCCTGCGCCGTGGCGGCTTCGGTCTCGGCCGCCAGCAGCGCGTGCATCCGGCGGATCCGCGCGGTCTCGGCCGCCAGTTCCTGCTCGAAGGGGGGACTGTCGACGCCTTCCCCGTCCGTGCTAGAATTGAGATGCGAGGGTACACATTCGTTTTCTGATCGCACTCATCAGAATAACTCCTCCACATATCGCCGCGCAATGACGGTCTTTCTTGCGTGCAGCGGACGACGGCTTCGTCAAGCGATCCCGCGCCGTTCTCCCGGACGGTCACCCGCCGCAGCCCGAAGATTTCTGCGGCGTCACCCCAACCGGCACCGGTGATCCGGGCTCGATCCCGGTATGACCTGTCGTGCTGCTGTCCACCAGCGCCGGAGCGGGCGGGACGTCGGCGTGCCGGCGGGTCCTCCCGGGGCGGTGCTGACCGGAACGGACACGGTCGGGGCGGTGCCGGGACACGCCGCGCAGGCCTCCGCCGCGGCCCCAGTAGTGTGCCGGACCGGCGCAGGGGGAGGCGACGTGGCAGCCGAGGATTTCGGTCCCTACCGCCTGGAGGGCCTGCTCGGCCGCGGTGGGATGGGCGAGGTCTACCGGGCCTTCGACACCGCGCGCAAGCGCGTCGTCGCGCTCAAGGTGCTGTCCCCGCACCTGGCCGCCGACCCGGAGTACCAGGCCCGATTCCGGGCCGAGTCGGAGATGGCGGCCCGGCTGCGCTCGGCGCACGTGATCCCGATCCACGACTACGGCGAGATCGACGGGGTGCTCTTCCTCGACATGCGCCTCGTCGACGGCGTCGACCTGGCGACCCGGCTGCTCGAGCGCGGCCCGCTGCCGCCCGCCGACGCCGCGCAGGTGATCGGCCAGACCGCGAACGCCCTGGACTCGGCGCACGCGGCGGGTCTCGTGCACCGCGACGTGAAGCCCTCCAACATCCTGCTGTCGGCGACCGACGGCGACGGGCCCGGCTTCGCCTACCTGGTGGACTTCGGCATCGCCCGGGCCGTGGACGGCACCGGCGGCATCACCGGCACCGGGGCCGTCGTGGGCTCGGTCGACTACATGGCCCCGGAGCGGTTCGAGGGGCTGCCGACCGACCACCGCGCCGACGTCTACTCCCTGGGCTGCACCCTGTTCGAGGCGCTGACCGGGAGCAAGCCGTTCCCGGGCGGCACCCTCGCCGCGACGCTCTACAGCCACCTGCACACCCCGCCACCGCGCCCGTCGCACGGGCGGTCGTCGGTGCCGACGGCGTTCGACGCGGTGGTCGAGCAGAGCATGGCCAAGGACCCGCGGCGGCGGTGACGGCGCCGATCCGGGTGCCGGCGCCCCCGACCCGGCCCGGCCCCGTCGAGCGGCCCGTCCGCCCGGCGCCGCCGCCCTACCGGGGGCACACCCAGGTCGAGATCCACCCGCCGCGGTACTTCGACGGTCCGCCGCCGCCCCCGCCCGGCGGGTCCCCGCCGGGCCCGGTCCGGAACGCGCGTCGCCGGTGGGCCGCGGCGGTCGGGGCACTGGTGCTGGTGGGTGGGACCACCGCGGCGGTGCTGGTCGCCACCGCGGAGCGCGGGACCGCGCCCCCCGCGCCCGGCACCACTGCGTCCGGGACCTCGGCGACTGCCGCCGCCGCGCAGCCGGACCAGGCGCGGGTGGTCCGGGTGGTCGAGAACCTCCCGCTCAACGCCTCGACCGGGGTGGCGATCGACCCGACCGGATCGAGGTTCTACCTGACCGGCCCGGGCGAGAGCCTGGACCGCCAGGTCGAGGCCTACGAGCTGGACGGCAACACCCCGGCCGGGGTGGTCGGGCTGTCCGACGTCGCCGTCCGCGGGCTGGCCCTGGCCCCGGACGGGAGCCGGCTGTACGTGGGCACCTGGGTGGTCCCGGACGGCGGGGGCGGCGACGGGACGGGCGGCCTGGCCGTCGTCGACCCCGACGGGCCGAGCCTCACCGCCACGGTGCCGCTGTCCGGGGTGCCCGGGCCGGTCGCCGTCGCGCCCGGTGGCGACCGGGTCTACGTCGGGACGCGGGAGGGCGTCGAGGTGGTGGACCCGGCCGCCGGCCGGTCGCTGGGCGTCGTCCCGCTGGGCGGCTCGGTCGAGGGCATCGCCGTCACCGCCGACGGCCGGGTGCTGACCGCCGGCGCGAGCGGGGTGAAGGTGGTCGACCCGGCCGCCGGCGCCGTGACCGCGACGATCGCCCTGCGCGGCAGCCCCGCCGGCATCGCCGTCACCCCGGACGGCGAGCGCGCGCTGGTCACCACGCGCAGTGCGGACTCGGTCGCCTTCCTCGACCTGGCCACGATGACCGCGACCGGCGGGGTCGCGGTCGGGGCGGACCCGGAGACCGTGGTGGTCACCCCGGACGGCCGGCAGGCGCTCGTCGCGAACTCCGGCGGCGGCAGCCTGTCGGTCATCGACCTGGGCACCGACGCCGTCACCGAGCTGAACGTCGGCTCCTACCCGGAGGCGATCGCGGTGAGCCCGGACGGCCTGGTCGGGCTGGTCGTCACGTCCTCGAACGTGGTGCGGCTCGAGCGGGTGACGGCATGAGGTCCCGCCGCGCGCTGCTGCTGGTGCTGCTGCTGGTGCTCCTGCCGGGGTGCACCACCGTGGTCGAGGGCTCGCCGTCCGCGGCCGAGCCGGCGGGTCCGCCGCCCGCGACGTCGGCCCCGCCGACGCCCGCGCCCACCCCGGCGCCGGGCGTCGTCCCGGTGGTGATCGACCCCGTCGTCCCGGGGTGGAACGTGGTGCGCTCGGTCAACCGCGCCGCGGCCTACGACGTGCCGCCCACCTGGACCGTGCAGTCCGAGAGCACGATCATCGGCTTCGAGGACGACGCCGGCAACCGGGTGGCCTCCACCGGGGCCGCGACCTCCGGCGAGGACGTCTGCGGCGACGGTGCCCTGGCCCTCGCGGTCGTGCGCCACGACGAGGGCACGGACCTGGCCGCGGCATCGCGCTTCCAGGCCGAGCAGTGGGCGGACCTGGCCTACCGCGACGACGCCGACGCCCGCCCCGCCCTGACCACCGGGCCGCCGGAGACGATCACGACGGCCGCCGGCCGGCCGGCGACCGTCGTCGAGGTCACCGCGGCCCTGGGCGCCCCGACCGGGCCCTGCGGGATCACCACGGGCACGGTGTTCGCGGCGTCGGCCACCGGGTTCACCGGCGAACTCGGCCCCACCGTCGTGCTCGTCGTCGTGGCCGATGTCGGGGTCCCCGGTGCGGTGCCGGAGTCCGAGATCCGGCAGGTGCTGTCCACCCTGCGGCCGGCGTCGTAGACCCTCCACCGACCCTTCACCCGCCCCGTGGCGACGTGGCACGATCTCGCGCGTGACCAGCCGGGCCGACGAGGCGCACCGCCTGCAAGACCTCGCCCGGCTGCGCCGCGTCCGCGACCGGATCGACCGCGAGTACGCCCAGCCGCTGGACGTCGAGGCGCTGGCCCGCGGCGCGCACATGTCGGCCGGGCACCTCAGCCGCGAGTTCCGGCGGGCCTACGGCGAGTCGCCCTACGGCTACCTGATGACGCGGCGCATCGAGCGCGCGATGGCGCTGCTGCGCCGGGGCGACCTCAGCGTCACCGAGGTCTGCTTCGCGGTGGGCTGCTCGTCGCTGGGCACCTTCAGCACCCGGTTCACCGAGCTGGTCGGCGTACCGCCCAGCGTCTACCGGCGGGAGGCGACGCGGGAGGCGATGGGGATGTCGCCGTGCGTGGCGAAGCAGGTGACCAGACCGGTCAGGAATCGAGAAGCACCGGCCGCCGCGGCGCCCCTAGCGTGACCGCCATGGACCTCAGCATCTACCAGGCATACCTCCCGCAGGACGACCCGCAGGCCGCGCTCGCCTTCTACCGCGACACCCTCGGCTTCGAGGTGCGCAACGACGTCGAGTACGGGGGGATGCACTGGATCACCGTCGGCCCGCCCGACCAGCCCGGCACCTCGATCGTGCTGCACCCGCCGGCCGCCGACCCCGGCATCACCGACGACGAGCGCCGCACCATCACCGAGATGATGGCCAAGGGCACCTACGCCGGCATCAACCTGGCCACCAAGGCCCTCGACGACACCTTCGAGCGGCTGCAGGCCGGCGCCGCGAACGGCGGGGGCGAGGTCGTCCAGGAACCGACCGACCAGCCGTGGGGCGTGCGCGACTGCGCCTTCCGCGACCCGGCGGGCAACATGATCCGCATCTTCGAGGTGCGCTGACCCCGTCCTACCAGGGTTCCGGGGGATTTGCGTGGTTGCGAGCAGGAGCGGGTAACCGGTGGACATGCCTATCATGAACCGCATCCGCAGCTTCCTCTCCAGTCCGCAGGGTCGCCGCGTCAGCGACCAGGGCCGCCGCATGGCCTCCGACCCGCGCACCCGCCAGCGCGCCACCGGCTTCCTCTCCCGGCTGCGCCGCCGCTGACCGCTATCGACCGGCGGCGCGCAACAGCCGGAGCTGGCCGATCTCGGCGACGTTCTTCATCAGCTCCGCGTTGACCCAGCCCGCCAGGTGGGCGACGTCCGGCCAGGGCTCCGCGGCCGCCGCGTCGAGGTCGGCCCGGTCCAGCGCCGCGGTCCACTCCGCGCGCAGGTCGCGCAACCCCCGCACCACCCCGGCACCGTCCCCGGGCCAGACGACCTCCGTCCGGTCCCGGGGCGGTTTCGCGTTCACCTGGTCCAGCGCCGTGCTCCACCACCAGCCGATGTGCCAGGTGACCCAGCCGATGGTCGGGACCGGGACGGGGTCCGGTTCGGTGTCGGCCCAGTCCGGGCGCCAGGCACCGGCCTCGTCCGGGCGCACGGTCCAGGTGAGCGCCGCCGGCTCCCACAGCAGGTCGGCCGGCTCCAGCCGGTCCAGGTGGTACTCCAGCAACGACCAGGTCAGGTCGAACTGCCAGCGCAGCAGTTCGCGTCGGGCGTCGTGCACCCGACGATCCTGGCAGTCCCGACCGCGACGGCCGACCGCATTTCAGTCCGCAAGGTCGACGACCACCGCGAAGTGGTCCAACGCCCACACCCCGGCCACCGGTCGGTCCCCGGCCCGCCGCGCGGCCCGCCCCGACGACACGTAGTCGATCCGCACCGCCCGGGCCCGGTCGCGACGTACGGGTCGGCCGGGTCCCAGGTCGCCCCCGGAGCGCCCGGCGCGGCGTACTCCCCGGCGTCGAGCACACGTTCCACGTCACCACGCGCACCCGGCGATCCTCCCGTGCCGACCGCCCCGCGGTTACCCTGCGGGGTGCTCGTGCTGCGGATCATCGATCTGGCCGGGGTGTCGCTGTTCGTGCGCAGCCACGGCGACCCGACCGGGCGCGTCCTGCTGGTGCTGCACGGCGGCCCCGGCTGGGACCACTCCTACCTGCTGCCGGCCCTCGACGACCTGGTCGACCTGCGCTACGTCGTGCTGGTCGACCTGCGCGGGTGCGGCCGCAGCAGCCGCGACCTGGACATCGAGGCCTACCAGGCCGACTTCTGCGCCGACGACGCCGCCGCACTGGTCGCCCGGCTGCGCGCCGACCGCGTCGACGTCCTCGGCTCCGGCTACGGCGGCCGGCTGGCCATGCTGTTCGCGCACCGCTATCCGCACCTGGTGGACCGGCTGGTCCTCGCCTCCACCACCGCCTACCCGGACGTCGACGACCTCGCGGTGCACCCCGAGCACCGGCGGCGTGCCCCCGCGGTCGAGGCGGCCGTCGCGGCGATCCTCGCCGACCCGACGATCGAGCAGAGCCGGGCGGTGGCGATGGCCGCCGCCCCGCTGCACGTGTGGGACCTCGACCTGCTCGACCCCTGGCGGGCGGTGCTCGACCGGGTGCGGTTCTCCGACGCCTGGAACCCCGGGTGGCGGGCCGGCACCCTGCGCCCGTCGCTCCCCCCGGACCCGGAGGCCGTGCTGCGCGACCGCGGCCGCCCGACCTTGATCGTGCACGGCGCGCAGGACCTGGTGTTGCCGGTGGCGGCCGCGCACCGGCTGCACGCCGCGGTGCCGCACAGCGAGCTGGCGGTGCTCGACGACGCCGGGCACGCCGCGCACTTCGAGCGGCGCAGTGCCTGGGTCGACGGGGTGCGGGCGTTCCTCAGCCGCTGACGCCGGCGCCTCGGGCGTGGGGCAGGTGTGCCCGGTCAGCAGGCGGCGATCTTGACGGCCTTGGCCTGCACCAGCCGTGCCTGGGCGCTGGCGACCGCGCTGTCCATGGTGTTGAACATCGCCGTGCTGGAGCCGAGCTGGACGTTGATCTGACCGACCAGCGCCACGTTGCCGGCGTTGATCGCGCTCTGGCGCGCGGTCTTCTGCGCGGCCACCTCGTTGGCGGTCCGGGTGCGGGTGGGGGTGGCCTCGGCGAGGCGGGCCTGCGCGTTGGTGACGTCCTGCTTGGCCGCGGCACACGTCGGGGCGGTCGGGGCGGCGGTGGGGGTGGCTGCGCCGGCGACGCCGGCTCCGGCGGTCAGGCCGAAGGCCAGTGCCACGCCGAGGCCGGTGACGAGGATCTTGTTCTTGCGCATGGCAGAGCTCCCGAGGGGGTTGGTGGTGCGGGGGTTCCGGCGACTCAGGACGCTGAGCTCGCTGTCGACTCTGCGTGATGCGGAGCGAGGAACCTTGCTCCATCAATGTGCAACACCGCGTTTCGTTTCACCACCCCGACGGCTACTGCACCACTCGTTCGAGACCGCGATTTGACGGGCAGTAACCGACCGCTTTCGGAGATGGCCACTTCTAGCTGCAGAAACGCTCAAGTTCCGGTTCGAGCAGTGGCAGCCTGCTAGGCCTCCCATCACTCTACGTCTCCTTCGTCTATGCCCTGAGTGAGACGGCCTGTATCGGAAAAAACGGTGTGTCGTGACTGAGAGACAGCTGGCGATCGCCGCGAGGGACACCTCAGCGTTCTCGCCAGAACGTCCAGGTGTCCCTCGTCGCGATCATCCGGTCAGCAGCCACCGCAGCAGCGTCGCGGTCAGCGCCTCGGGCGCGTCCAGCTGGACCAGGTGCCCGGCGTCCGGGATCAGCCGCAGCTCGGCGCGGGGGATGACGGCGGCGAGCTGGTGGGCGCGATCGACCGGGATCCAGCTGTCCTCGGTGCCCCACACCACCAGGACCGGCAGGTCCAGCCGCGGGTAGAGCGGCTCGACGTCGTCGGTGTAGCGCTGGTCGGCCTGGGCGATCTGCCGGTAGAACGCCGGCTGCCCGGCCCCGCCCAGCCACGGCCGGACGAGCATGTCGTGCGCCGCCGCGGTCAGCGGCCGGTGGGCGGCACCGGCGACGTAGGCGCGGACCAGGGCCTCGTGCAACGGCGCCGGCAGCCGGCCGAACACGTCGGCGTGCCCGCCGGCCAGCCGGAAGAACTCCGAACCCCACGGCGCCAGCGCGACCACGTCCACCAGCGCCAGCGACCGGAACTCCGCCCCGTGCAGCAGGTGCGCCCGCAGCGCCACCGCCCCGCCGAAGTCGTGCGCGACCACGTGCGGAGGCCGCGGCAGCTGCCAGTGGTGCAGCAGCTCGGTGAACAACTGGCCCTGGGCGGCCAGCGAGACGTCCTGGCCCTCGGCCATGGTCGAGCGGCCGTAGCCGAGCATGTCCCACAGGTGCACGGTGAACGAGCCGGCCAGCGCGTCGGCGATCGGCTCCCAGAGCGCCGACGACCAGGGCGTGCCGTGGCAGAGCACCACCGGCGGCCCCGACCCCCGCCGGGACCAGTGCACGTCCTGGCCCTTCCACCGGAAGGTCCCCTCGGTCCCGGACATCGCGCCTCCCCGTCGATCGGTCCACTGCGATCCTGGACGACCGGGCCCGGCCGGCGTCGGCGGGCCGGGTCCGCTCGGGTGCGGACGTGCCGCCACGGCGACGTCGCTGGACGGCTCGGGTGCTCGTCGACCTCGCATGGTCCGTGTACGCCTCGCATGGGCTGCGGACCCTGCGAGGCGTACACGGAGTCTGCGAGGTGGACGGTCAGGTCGTCGCCGCCCCCCGCCACCGCGTCGGCCCGACCCCGTGCTCGCGGCCGAACACCCGGGCGAAGTAGCCGGGGTCGGGGTAGCCGACCCGGCGGCCGATCTCGTTGACCGGCAGGTCGGTGCCGGCGAGCAGTCGCCGGGCCTGCACCATCCGCCGCTCGGTGATCCACTCCTGGACGGTCCGGCCGGTGCGGCGGCGCACCGTCGAGGTCAGGTGGCCGGGGGAGACGCTCACCGCGCGGGCCACGTCGCGCAGCGACAGCCGCTCCGGGTAGCCCTCCTCGATCACCGCGAACACCTCGGCCAGCAGCGGTTCCCGGTTGACCCGCAGGTCGTCGACGACGTCCGCGGCCAGCCGGGAGACCCCGACCAGCAGCAGCACCAGGTGGGCGAGCACCGCCTCGCGGTAGCCGTCCGGTCGACCGGTCAGCTCCTCGTGCAGGGACCGCAGCCGGGCGCTCCACTCCGGACGGTCGGCGGGCGGCACGGTCAGCTGCAACGCGCCGGCCGCGCCGCCGCGCACGAACGGGAACAGCATCGGGTGGGTGCGCCAGGCCAGGTAGGAGCCGGGGACGTCGGGGCCGAGCGCGTCGGCGGTGAACGACGCGGCCCACCCCCGGGCAGCTTCCACCGTGGTGGCGTCGAACGGTCCGACCGCGTCGCCGGGGGCCACGAGGAACACGTTGCCGGGCGCCAGCGGCCAGCTCCGCCCGCCCACCGCCAGCGTGCCCCGCGCCTGCTCGAAGTAGACCAGCACCGGGAAGTCGTGGGCGTGCTCGCCGATCCGCAACTCGTGCGCGGTCAGCGCGTCGAAGACCCAACACGCGACCGGTGGCTCGCCCGGCGCCGGGGACAGGGCGTACAGCGGAGGCAGCTCGCGGTCGCGCTCGACCCGGACGGTGCGCACCGTCGGATCGTCCCACTCTGCCCGACGATCCGACACCCACGCAGCTCAAGACGTGTCCATGGTGGGGACATGGACGCAACAACCTCTCATTCCGGCGCCGAGCGCAGTTTCCTCCCGGGCCTGGGGCGGCTCGCCCTCAGCCCGTTCTACGACGTCGTGCACCGGCTGGCCCGGGTGGGCGGGCTGCACGCGGAGATGATCCGGCTGGCCGACCCGCAGCCCGGCCAGCGGGTGCTCGACATCGGCTGCGGGACCGGCAACCTGCTGCTGGCGCTGGGCCGCAGCCGCCCCGGCGTCGACCTCGCCGGCATCGACCCCGACTTCTCCGCGCTCGCCAGGGCGCAGCGCAAGGCGGCGCGGGCCGGCGTCACGGTGCGCTGGGACCGCGGGTTCGCCGAGGAGCTGCCGCAGCCGGACGGCTCGGTCGACCAGGTGCTGTCCAGCCTGATGCTGCACCACCTCGACCCGTCGGCGAAGGACGAGCTCCTGGCCGAGGTCCGCCGGGTGCTGCGCCCGGGCGGGGTGCTGGTGCTGGCCGACGTCGACGGGAACGACGCGGGCCACGGCCACGGCCCGTTCGGCCGCCGGATGGCGCACTCCCCCCGGCTGCGCGAGAACGCCGACATCCCCGGCCGGATCGCCGCCGCCGGCCTCCACCCCGACCCGCCCGTCACCCACCACCTGCGCGTCGGCCAGGTCGCCATCATCCGGGCCACTCGTGCGTGAAAGTTCACGCCCCGGCGTGAACTTCCGCGCACGACCCGGACGATGGCGGGCGTGAGCGTCGATACCCCGGACACCCCGTACCTCGCCGTCGCGCTGGACGTGCTCGACCGCAACCTGGCCCGCACGGCCACCGCGGCCCGGGAACGCGGGCTGGCGCTGCGCCCGCACGCGAAGACCCACAAGTGCGTCGAGATCGCCCGCCGGCAGATCGACCACGGGGCGGTCGGGCTCAGCGTGGCCACGGTGGGCGAGGCCGAGGTGTTCGCCGACGCCGGGATCACCGACCTGTTCCTGGCCTACCCGATCTGGGTCGACGGCGGCCGGGCCGCCCGGCTGCGCGAGCTGGCCGGCCGGGTGTCCTTGCGGGTCGGCGTCGACTCCGCGGAAGGGGCCGAACTGCTCGCCACCGCGTTGCGCGGGACCGGCGCCGAGGTCGTCGTCGAGGTGGACAGCGGGCAACACCGCAGCGGCGTGCGGCCCGAGCAGGCCGGGGAGGTCGCGGCCGCCGCCGCCCGGGCCGGGCTGCCGGTGGCCGGGGTCTTCACCTTCCCCGGCCACGGCTACGGCCCCGGCCGCGCCCGCCCGGCCGCGGCGGAGGAGGCGCAGGCCCTCGCCGCGGCCGTCGACTCGCTGGGAACGGTCGGGCTGCCCTGCCCGCTGCGCAGCGGGGGATCCACCCCGACCGCCGCGCTGGCCGACCCCGGCGTGCTCACCGAGGTCCGGCCCGGCGTCTCGGTGTTCCACGACGCCCAGCAGGTCGAGCTGGGCACCTGCGACTGGGCCGACGTCGCGCTGACCGCGGTCGCCACCGTGGTCAGCCGGTTTGGTCCGCAGGTCGTGCTGGACGCCGGCAGCAAGGTGCTCGGCGCCGACCAGCCCGGCTGGGTCACCGGCGGTGGCCGGCTGCCCGACCACCCCGCGGCCCGGGTCGTCGCGCTGTCCGAGCACCACGCCACCGTCCGCTTCGACGGCGATTCTGACGGCGACCTGCCGCTCCAACTCGGCGACCGGGTGCGGGTGGCCCCGAACCACGTCTGCGCCGCGGTGAACCTGGCCGACGAGCTGGTCGTCCTGGACGGTGCGGAGGTGGTCGACCGGTGGGTCGTCGCAGCCCGGGGCGCCAACACCTGACGATCAGCCGCCACCACGTCGGCCACCGCGCAGGCGATGTTGTCCGGGGCGCCGGCCGCGTGCACCCGCCGGACCAGCTCGGTCACCGCCCTCGGTGGGGTCGGTGATGACGGCTCCCCGCCCGGCGAACGCGGAGCATGGCCGACCAACCGGTTCCGCGGCCAGGCCCGAGTGGCTCCCCGGTGCGGAACTCGGATGCCGGTCCGCGTCCGGCCCGGCAGGCTCGGGCGCATGCCGGACCACCCCGCCCGCCGACCCGTCGCCCTGGTCACCGGGGTCAGCCGCCGGATCGGGATCGGGGCGGCGGTGGCCCGCCGGCTCGCGGCCGCGGGTGTCGACCTGTTCCTGCACTCGTGGTCCCCGCACGACGCCGAGCAGCCCTGGGGCGGCGACCCGGACGGGCCGGCGGCCGTGCTCGACGATCTCACCCGCGCCGGTGCCGCCGTCGGGCACCTGGCGGCCGACTTCGCCGACCCGGACGCCCCGCGCCGGGTGGTCGAGGCCGCGATCGACCGCTTCGGCGGCGTGGACGTCCTGATCGCCAACCACGCCCGCAGCAGCGGCCAGTCCCTGGAGCAGCTCACCGCCGACGAGATCGACCTGAGCTACGCCGTCAACACCCGGGCGACCCTGCTGCTGGTCAAGGAGTTCGCCGCCCGGTACATCGGCGTGCACCCGGGGCGGGTGGTGCTGATGACCTCGGGCCAACACCGCGGGCCGATGCCCGGCGAGCTGCCCTACATCGCGTCCAAGGGCGCGCTGCACCAGGTCACCACCAGCCTCGCCGCCCACCTCGCCCCCCGAGGCATCACCGTGAACACCGTCGACCCGGGCGCCACCGACACCGGCTGGGCCGACGACGGGGTGCGGGCCGCGGTGCTGGCCGCCCAGCCGATGGGCCGCTGGGGCGAACCCGCCGACGCCGCCCGCCTGATCGCCTGGTTGGCCGGGCCGGACGCCGGCTGGGTCACCGGCCAGGTGATCGTCTCCTCCGGCGGCGGCCCCTGACCCCCGCCCACCCACCTGGTGATCACCAGGTGCGGCGGAACAGCCGCTCTGCTGCGGCTGAACCGCCGCAACCGGCGATCACCCCCGTGCCACCGCTCGGCAGCGGGGACGTCGCAGAGGCTTCGACCGCGGGGCACTCCGGGGTCTCGATCGGCCGAGGGGCGCTTCGCCCGGTGAGGTTGAGCGAGTGGCGCTTTCGCGCGGAGGCGTTGGGCGAGTGGCGCTGTCGCCTGGTGGGGTTGGGCGAGCAGCACTGTCGCCCGGTGGGGTTGGGTGAGTGGCGCTGTCGCCCGGGGTTGGCGGGCGGCGCTCGGGCTCGGTGATCGGCGAGGTCGACGCGGCCGAGGCTCGGGCGTGCGATCGGGCGAACGACGCTCTCTCCCGACGGGGTCGGGCGAAAGCCGCGCCCGTCCGGCTGCCACCGCCACCCGCACCGGTGGCCGGCCGTCGTTCAGCCCGGCGCCGCCACCCGCGCCAGCTCGGCGGCCCATACGCGGTAGGCCGCGGCGCTGGGGTGGAAGCCGTCGGAGGCGAACAGCTCCGGGCCGCCGCCGCCGAGTGGGGGGACGGCTGCGTGCAGGACATTCGGGGTGTCGTCGGCGAGGGTGCGCAGCTCCCGGTCCAGGGCCCGGGCGTGCCAGCCCAGCACGGTGCGCAACGGCTGCGGGAGCGCGGGGAAGGTGCCGAGGTCGGGGACACCGGCCAGCAGCACCCGTCCGGTCGGCTGCCGGTGCTGCAGCGCCTCCAGCAGCCGGCCCACCCGGCGCCGCCAGGTCCGTCGACCGGCCAGGCGCAGGGTGTCGTTGACGCCGAGGACGATCACGTCCAGGTCGTTCGGCCGGTCCAGCAGCGGGAGCAGCAGGGCCTCGCGGGCGTACGCGGCGGTGGCCCCGGTGCGGGCGGACACCGTCCACCGGACCTCCCGCCCGGTCCGCGCGGCCAGTTCCCGGGCCAGGTGGCGGGCCAGCCCGTCCTCGATCCGCTGGATGCCCACCCCGGCGGCCGTCGACTCGCCGAGCACGCCGACCAGCAGCGGGGTGTCCTCGGTCGGGCGCTCGGGTGCCTCGACACCGTGCCGGACGCCGACCGCCTCCGGCAGCACCGGAGTCTCCCGCCGCACCCGCCGACCCTGACCGCTCAGCACCGGCGCGAGCAGCACCGCCGCCGGCCGCGAGACCCGCACCGCCACCGCCCCCATGGCCGCGACGCTACTGCTCGTCGCCAGGTTCGTCGTCCGGCGACGAGCACGTGCGGATCCCAGGAACCCCGACGGCACTGCCCCGGGAACACTCCGATGACGTCTACATCGGCCGCTGCACCCGGGCGGCTCGACGTGGTGCCGCGACGCCCGGGCGGGGGGACGACCAGAATCGGACGGGTGGACGGCCCCGGCTTGCGGTACGCGCGCACCGACGACGGCGTCACCATCGCCTACCAGGTGCTGGGGAGCGGGCCGGTGCTGGTCTGGCTGCCGTCGATGGGCAACCTGACGGCGCAGTGGCGGGTGCCGATGCTGCGCGCGACCTACGAGCACCTGGCCCGCTCGCACACGCTGGTCCTCTACGACAGCCGGGGGATGGGCAGCTCCGACCGCCGCATCGACGCGGACGACCTCGGCGTCGACGCCCACCGGCGCGACCTGGACGCGGTCGTCGCGGCGACCGGTTTCGAGCGGGTGGCGCTGCTCGGGTACTACCACTCGGTCGCCACCGCGATCGCCTTCGCCGCCGAGCACCCCGCCCGGGTCAGCCGCATGGTGCTGTTCGGCGGATCGGCCCGGATGCGCGACGCCACGGGCCCGGTGCAGACCCAGGCGTTGCTGTCGCTGGTCGACCAGGACTGGGACCTGTTCGCCGAGTCCGCGGCGCACGCCTGGATGGGGTGGTCGGCCGGCGACTCCGGCCGCTTGGTGGCCGACGCCTTCCGCACGGCGGTCACGCCCGCCCTCGCCCGCGCCTGGTTCACCGCGGCCGCCGCCATCGACGTCACCGACCGGCTGCCCCGGGTCGGCGCGCCCACCCTGGTGCTGCACCGGCAGGGCGAGCGCCAGATCCCGGTCGAGGTGTCCCGGCGGTTGGCCGACGCCCTGCCCCACGGCCGGCTGGTCGAGCTGCCCGGCTCGACCCCCACGCTGTTCCACGAGCACGCCGGCGACGACCTCGACCTGGTGACCCGGTTCGTGAACACCGGCCAGATCACCGAACCCGACCCCCGACCCGGCCCCCGCCCCGCCGGCCTCACCGCCCGCGAGCTGGACGTGCTGCGGTGGCTCGCGGCCGGCGACACCAACGCCCAGATCGCCGACCGGCTCGGCATCGCCGTGCACACCGTGGAACGGCACGCCGCGAACCTCTACCGCAAGATCGGCGCCCGCGGCCGGACCGACGCCGCCGCCTACGCCCTCCGCCACGGCCTGGCCTGAACCCACCCACTCGCCCGGCGGCGTTGGGCGAGAGTCGCTCTCGCTCGGCTCTGCGGGGCGAGAGTCACTTTCGCTCGCCCGGGCGAGCGCCACGCGCCCACCCGGTGGGGCGAGAGTCGCGTTCGAACCGGTGGGCAGCCGGATCCGGCGAGGGAGAGTGGTTGCCGGACGAGCCGCGGTCGATCGACTCCGGGGCGGGGTGACGGAGATCCGTCAGCCGGGCTGGCGGATCGTGGGGAAGCGCGCCGACCCCGCCCGGGACGACGCTCATCCCATGACGACGACCCGACCCGTTCCGCCCGCCGGCGGCTCCTGGCGCATGGCCCGGCTCACCGCCCCGATGGCCCGGGCGTTCGCCGGGCGGCGGTTCTTCCCGCTCTGGGCCGTGGTGCACCACCGCGGCCGCAAGTCGGGGCGGGAGTTGTCGGTCCCGGTGGCCGTGACGCCGTCCGACGACGGGTTGGTCGTCGTGCTGCCGTGGGGGCCGGGCACCAACTGGGCCCGCAACGTGCTGGCCGCCGGCGGGTGCGTGGTCCGCTGGAAGGGGGAGGACGTCCGGATCACCGATCCGGCGCTGCTCGACCGGGCGGCGGCTCGCCGCTACTTCACCCGCCGGCAGTGGGGGGCCGTCGAGCGGGTGTTCAAGGCGGAGAGCTTCCTGCTGCTGCGCCGTGCCGATCCGGCTCAGCGGTAGTCCTGCGGGTCGGCCGGTGCACCGCCTTCCCGCACCTCGGTGATGAAGCTCCAGACGTCCGGGGCGCTGCCGTCGACGTCGGTGAAGCCGTAGACCCGGGCCAGTTGCCCGCTGGACAGCGACTTCCCGTTCCAGCGGGCCACGTCCGGGTCGGCGGCCAGCGCCGCGACCGCCCGGCCGACGTAGCGCGGGGTCTCCGACACCTCGAAGCCGGGCCGGCCCTCGATCGCGTCGCGCCAGTTCTGCTCGGTGACCCCGAACGCCTCCAGCATCGCCTCGGAGCGCAGCCAGCCCGGGGTGAGCGCGACTGCGGTGGCCTCGTGCGGGGCCAGCTCGTGGCCCAGCGCGAACGCCATCCGGTTCACCGCGACCTTGGCCAGGTCGTAGAAGAACGAGACCCGGTAGTGGGTGTCGTTGTACTCGGTGGTGCCGTCGCCGACCTCGACCACCAGCCCGCCCGGCGTGCGGATCAGCAGCGGGACCGCGAAGTGGCTGGTGATCGCGTGGGTGTCGACCGAGAGCCGCAGCATCCGCAGCCCGACGTCGAGCGAGGACTCCCACACCGAGGCGTCCCACTCCATCACCGTGGCCCCGAAGATGTCGTTGACCAGCACGTGCAGGGCGCCCTGCTCGCGCTCGATCCGCTCGACCAGCGCCTGCACCTCGGCGGGCACCAGGTGGTCGACCCGGATCGGGATGCCCCGCCCGCCGGCCGCGTCGACCAGCTCGGCGGTCTCCTCGATGGTCTCCGGGCGGTCCATCTCCGACCGCTGCGCGCGGGTGCTGCGCCCCGTGCAGTAGACCGTGGCGCCGGCCTCGCCCAGGGCCACCGCGATGCCGCGCCCCGCGCCCCGGGTGGCCCCCGCCACCAGTGCCACCCGTCCTGCCAGCGTCGGTTCCATGGCGCGGACGCTACGGCGGCCCACCGACAGTTCCCGGACCGATGAGATCGGCCGCCCCGGTCGGTCCCCACCCCATGCCCATCACGATCCAACCGATCATCATGACCGCCGACGTCGAACGGCTGGTGGCCTTCTACGCCGGTCTGCTCGGCGCCGAGCCCACCAACCGGGTGCCCGAGGAGGGGCCGGCGTTCTTCGTCGGGCTGCGGGTGGACGACGCCGAGTTCGGCATCGTCGCGGAGAAGGCAGCCGCCGACCCGGAGGCCCCGCCGCGGATGTTGCTCAGCGTGGACGTCCCCGACGTCGACGGCCTGCTCGACCGGGTCGCCGAACTGGGCGGGACGGTGCTCGGACCGCCCAACGACATGCCCTGGGGCCAGCGCGTCGCGCACGTGCGCGACCCGGACGGCAACCCGGTCAACCTCACCCGATCAGTGGCTGCGGGCTGACCGGACGTTGCGGGGAGTAGCAGTCGGGCGGATCGGGTAGAGATCGTCAGCGGGCGAACGCCCGGTCGAGGAGGAGACGTCATGAGGTTCCGGTTCCGCAGGTCCCGCCGGTTCGGCCCGTTCCGGTTCAACTTCACCGAGAACGGCTTCTCGTCCTGGGGGCTCACCGTCGGCCGCTGGTCGTGGAACTCCCGCACCCGCCGGCACACGCTCGACACCCCCGGCCCGGGCTACATGGAGTCCGGCGGCCGCCGCCGCTGACCCGACCGCTCGACCACGCGGACGGCACCTGCACCCGGCTCGGGTGCAGGTGCCGTCCGCGTCTCGCGGGTACCGCCCCTTCCACCCCGACCGGGCCGGGAGCGGGTAGCCACCCGCGGTCGTCGATCGGGTCCGGGGCGGATCAGAGCAGCGACGCCGCCCGCCCGGCCTGCCGCCCGGAGAACAGGCACCCGCCCAGGAACGTCCCCTCCAGCGCGCGGTAGCCGTGCACGCCGCCGCCGCCGAACCCGGCCACCTCCCCGGCCGCGTACAGCCCGGGCAGCGGCCTGCCGTCGGCCCCCAGCACCCGGCCGGACAGGTCGGTCTGCAGCCCGCCGAGGCTCTTGCGGGTGAGGATGTTGAGCCGCACAGCGATCAGCGGCCGGTGCTTCGGGTCCAGGATCCGGTGCGGGGTGGCGGTGCGGATCAACCGGTCGCCGCGGTAGCGCCGGGCCCCGCGCAGCGCCAGCACCTGCAGGTCCTTGGCGAACGGGTTCTCCAGCTGTCGGTCGCGGGCGACGATCTGGCGCTCCAGCTCGACGGCGTCGATCACCGGTTCGGCGCCCCCGCGGCCGGCCCGGGCCAGCTTGTTCATCCCGGCCACCAGCTCGGCCACGGTGTCGGCGACCACGAAGTCCTCGCCGCGGTCCAGGAACGCCTGCACCGGCCCCGGCGCCCCGGGCCGCACCCGGCCCAGCGTGTCGCGCACGCTCTTGCCGGTCAGGTCGGGGTTCTGCTCCGAGCCCGACAGCGCGAACTCCTTCTCCACGATCGAGCGGGTCAGCACGAACCAGGAGTAGTCGTAGCCGGTGGCGGTGATCGCGCCCAGGGTGCCGAGGGTGTCGAAGCCGGGGAAGTTCGGCGACGGCAGCCGCCGCCCGGTGGCGTCGAACCACAGCGACGACGGGCCGGGCAGGATCCGGATGCCGTGCCGGGCCCAGATCGGGTCCCAGTTGGCGATGCCCTCGGTGTAGTGCCACATCCGGTCGCGGTTGACCACCCGGCCGCCGGCCCGCTCGGTGATGCCCAGCATCCGCCCGTCGACGTGCGCCGGGACCCCGGAGATCAGGTGCTCGGGCGGCGTGCCCAGGCGCTCCGGCCAGGCCGCCCGGACCAGGTCGTGGTCGCCGCCGATCCCGCCGGAGGTGACGATCACCGCCGGGGCGCGCAGCGTGAAGTCGCCGACCTCGGTGCGCGAGCTGGCCACCCCGCGGGCCGCGTCGGACGGTTCGAGCACCGCGCCGTGCACGCCGTCGACGACGCCGTCGGTGACCGACAGCCCGTCCACCCGGTGCCGGAACCGGAACTCGACCAGCCCGCGGGCCGCGGCCTCGCGGACCCGCTTCGCGAACGGCGCGACCACGCCCGGCCCGGTGCCCCAGGTGACGTGGAAGCGGGGCACCGAGTTGCCGTGCCCGTCGGCCAGGTAGCCACCGCGCTCGGCCCAGCCGACCACCGGGAACCAGCGCACGCCCAGCGCGTGCAGCCAGGCCCGCTTCTCCTGGTTGGCGAAGTCGAGGTAGGCGGTGGCCCACTGGCGTGCCCAGTAGTCCTGGCCGGCCGGGTCGTCCACGCCGCGGTCGAACCCGGCGCTGCCCAGCCAGTCCTGCATGGCCAGGTCGTGCGAGTCGCGCACGCCCATCCGGCGCTGCTCGGGCGAGTCGACCAGGAACAGTCCGCCGAACGACCACCAGGCCTGCCCGCCCAGGCTCGACTCCGGCTCCTGGTCGAGCAGCAGCACCCGCTTGCCGGCGTCGGCCAGCTCGGCGGTCGCGACCAACCCGGCCAGCCCGGCCCCCACCACGACCGCATCGGCGTCCATGGCGTCACCCTGCTGTGCCGCCCGGGCCGGGTCAAGGCGCGCGATCACCCCTCGGCCGCGCGGCGGACGGCGGCCGTCAGCGCCCGGTGGCCGAGGTCGGCGGCCAGCCGGACGCGGGCCCGGTCGGTGGTCAGCCCGCGCACCCCGGCGTCCGCGGCGGGCACCACCGCCAGCAGGTGGACGCCCGCCCGGGACGGGTGCGCGGCGTCGTCGAGCAGGGCCAGCGCCGGACCGTGCCGGTGGCGCTGCTGGGCCATCGCGCCCAGCCCGGGGCTGAGCCGGTCCAGCAGCCGCGCCCAGCTCGCCGGGCCATCGGCGCCGCCGTCCCGGCGCAGCTCCGGCGCCGTCCGGTTGACCAGGGCGAGCACGTGCGTGGCCCCGTCCCGCAGCGCCCGCAGCACCGGCAGCGGGTCGGACACCGAGCCGTCGATCCAGCGCCGCCCGGCCAGCTCCACGGCCGGGCCGGCCAGCACCGGGATCGCCGCGGTGGCCCGCAGGGCGAGCTTCCACTCCGCGCCGGTCCGCGGTTCCAGGACGTGCGGGGTGAGGTCGTCGAGCGCGGTCGCGACGACGCGCAGCGGCACCGGCGAGTCGCGCAGCCGGTCCCAGTGCAGCGGCTTGGCCGACACCAGGACCTCGTCGAGCAGGTGGTCCAGCGAGACCACCGGGCGGCGGCCCGCCAGCCGGCGGGGGTCGACGAACGCCCGGCTCGCCATGTCCTCGAAGAAGATGTGCGCCGAGCCGCGCCCGTCGCCCAGCACCAGCCCGGCCCCGAGGTAGGCGCCGGCCGAGCTGCCGTAGACGACGTCGAACCAGCCGCCCAGCCCGGCGTCGTCCAGCGCGTGCGCCATGCCGCCGGAGTAGGCGCCGCGCATGCCCCCGCCCCCGATCACCAGCGCGATCCGGTGGCCGTCGGCGCGGTCCCCGCGCTCGCGGCGCCCGAGCAGGGCCCGCAGCACCTCGTCGTCACCCGCAAGGGTGCTTGCTCCGTCAACC
>JASLAP010000448.1 GCA_030147065.1 Pseudonocardia sp.
GGGTGGCGACTCAGCGCTGAGAGCGCGCCGGACCGCATGGACCTGCGGAGGTGAGTCTGATGAGCCCAGTTCCCATGGACCATCACGAGAAGATGCGGCTGCGCGCAGCCGCCTTCCGCGTGACGCGTCTGTACCCCGGCCCGGTCGGTGAGGTGCTCTCCCGGGAGCTGCTCACCTGGGAGGAGTTCGGGTACCGGCTCGGCGGCGGCCAGCTCGTGATGCGCCTGGTCGACCACGTGCTGAAGACACCGCTCGCGGCCGGCGAAGCAGCGGCCTGAGCGCGCCGCCGGCCGCCCCGCGGGGCGGCCGGCGGCGCGGCCGGTCAGGACCTCATCGGGGCGGGATCGTGGCGAGCCGCTCGCGCAGCTCCCGCTTGAGGACCTTGCCCGCGGCCGACACCGGGATCTCGTCGACCAGGTGCAGTTCCCGGATCCGGCTGTAGGGCAGCACCTGGGCGTTCACCGCCTCCACGAGCGTGGCCCCGTCGGCCTCGCTCATCCCGGGGGCCACCACGAACGCCACCGGCAGCTCGCCCGCCTCCGGGTCCGGGCGGCCCACCACGGCCGCGCCGGCCACCCCGGGCTGGGCGTGCAGCAGCTCCTCCAGCTTGCGCGGGTACACGTTGTACCCCTTGTAGAGCAGCATGTCCTTCTTGCGGTCGACGATGGACAGGTAGCCGTCCTCGTCGAGCACGCCGACGTCGCCGGTCCGCAACCAGCCCTCGACCAGTGTCGCGTCGTTCTCCTCCGGCCGGTTGCGGTAGCCGGTCATCACCTGTGGCCCGCGGATGAGCACCTCGCCGGACTCGCCGGCCGGCAGCGGCGTGAGGTCGTCACCGGCCGGGTCGACGATCCGGATCTCGGTGTCGAACACCGGCACCCCGACGCTGCCGACCTTTCGCACCGCCGACTTCCCGGGCGGCGCCGAGGTGGCGCCCATGGTCACCTCGGTCAGCCCGTAGCCCTCGGCGATCGCCACGTCGTCGCCGAGCCGCTCCTGCAGCGCCCGGATGATCTCCACCGGGAGCGGTGCGGCGCCCGAGGAGATCCCGCGCACCGAGGACAGGTCGCGGGTGGCGAAGTCCGGGTGGCGCACCAGCGCGGCGTACAGCGGCGGGGCCCCGCCCATCCCGGTGACCTTGAACCGCTCGGCGTCGGCCAGGTACTCGCCCGGGTCGAAGCGCTCGTGCAGCACGTTGGTCGAGCCGGTCAGCGCCTGGACGTTCAGCCCGCCGATGGTGCCCATGGCGTGGAACCACGGGGTCAGGTTGATCACCACCCCGGTGCCCAGCGGGGTCGGGAACTCCTCCGGGTCGCCGACCTGCTCGATGTACAGCCCGCCCCGCTCGTCGACCCGGGGTACGGAGCCGGTGCCCCAGCAGGCGTACTGCAGCGAGTTGACCACCACGTTGCGGTGCGGGAGCTGCACGCCCTTGCTGCGCCCGGTCGTGCCGCCGGTGTAGGCGAGGTGGGCCAGGTCGTGGTGCACGTCGATCTCGACGCCCGGGTCGGTGGTCGGGGAGCCGGCGTGGAACTCCTCGAAGTCCACCGCGTCCGGCACGGCGTCCAGCGCGACCCGGTGCTGCGGGTCGAGGCCCTGCTCGCGGTCGGTCAGCACGACCGTGCGCACCGCGGTCTGGTTCAGCACCGCGGCCAGCACGGGCGCCGCCGGCCCCCAGGTGATCGCGGCCACCGCCCCGCAGTCGGCGAGCTGGGCGGCCAGGTCGACCGGCGGCAGCAGCGGGTTGGTGGGCGAGAAGGTGGCTCCGGCCAGCAGGATCCCGTAGTACGCGACCGGGTACTGCGGGCAGTTGGGCATGTGCACGGCCACCACGTCGCCGCGGCCGATCCCGGCGGCGCCGAGGGCGTGGGCGAACGCGCAGGCCCGCTCGTGGATCTGCGCGAAGGTCAGCTCGCGGCCCCGGTAGTGCAGTGCCACCCGGTCGCCGTAGCGCCCGGCGGCCCCGGTCAGGATCGCCCCGACCGGTACCTCGGGGTAGTCCAGTGAGGTCCGCTCGGGCTGCTGCACGGTTCCGGTCATCGATCGCCTCCGTTGGTGGTCAATGGCGCGCGGGTACTGCGGGGGAGTGGGTGGGCCGCCGGGCTCGCGCCCGGCCGGGCGTCAGGAGCTGCGCCGGCCCGGGGTGAAGGTCACCGGCAGGTGCTTGATGCCGTTGATGAACATCGACTGCAGCCGCTGCGGCTCGGCGGTGGCGTGGATGTCCGGGATCCGGGTCAGCAGCTCGCGGAACATCACCGACATCTCCCGGCGGGCCAGGTGCGCGCCCAGGCAGAAGTGCGGGCCGGGGCCGCCGAACCCGACGTGCGGGTTGGGGGAGCGCCGGACGTCAAACCGGTCCGGGTCGGCGAAGTGCTTCGGGTCCCGGTTGGCCGCCCAGTAGAACAGCAGCACCTTGTCGCCCTCGGACATCGGCTGCCCGCCGAGCACCGCGTCGGTGGCCAGGGTGCGCCGCATGAAGATCACCGGGGAGGCCCAGCGGACGATCTCCTCGACCGCGGTCGGGGTGACCCCGTCCAGGTCGTCCAGCCAGATCCGGCGCTGGTCGGGGTTCTCGCTGAGCAGCTGCAGCCCCCAGCTGATCGCGTTGCGGGTGGTCTCGTTGCCGGCCACCACCAGCAGGATGAAGAACGAGGCCAGCTCGTCGGGGGTCAGCCGCTCGCCGTCGATCTCGGCGTTGACCAGCGCGGAGGTGACGTCGTCGGTGGGGTTCTGCACGCGGTGGCGGCCGAGGTCCTTCATCAGCTCGGCCAGCTCGTTGCCGGCCTGCAGCAGCGCCATGACGATGTTCTCGGCGTCCGGCACGTACTCCGGGTCGCCGGCCCCGAGGATGATGTTGGACCGGTCGAAGACGTACTCGTACTGGCTGGCCGGCACGCCCATCATGTCGCAGACGATGGCCAGCGGCAGCCGCGCCGAGATCGCCGGCACGGCGTCGCACTCGCCCTGCTCGATCACGTCGTCGACGATCTCCCGGGCCACCCGGTGCACGTCCTCGGTGAGCAGGGCCAGCCGGCGGGGGGTGAACCCGCGGGAGACGATGCGGCGCAGCCGGGCGTGCCGGGGGTCGTCCATGCCGATCATGGAGCCGAAGAACTCGAGGAACTCCGGGGGCATGTCGGTGATCGACGTCGAGCCCTTGCCGGAGGTGAACACCGACGGGGTGCGGCTGGCCTCCAGCAGGTCGTCGAGCCGGCTCAGCGCCCAGTACCCCTTGCCCCTGGGCAGGATACTGAATTGGGGTTCCTCGAAGAACGCCACCGGCTCCCGCTCGCGCAGCGCGGCGAACCCGGCGGCCCGCTCGGCGATCGGCCGGGTCCAGAACCCCTGCAGGTCCGAGAGCTGGGGACGGCCGGGCCATGCGGTGGGGTCCGCGGTGGTCGGTGTGGTCATCACTGACCTTTCGGTATGCGACAGTTCAGACCACTCTAGTTACCAACCGGTACCGCTCAAGGGTCTGAACGCGCCAACTCCGGACCGGGGACCACGGTCAGCAGCCCGCGGCCGTGCGCGACGCTCACCGCCTCGGTGCGGCTGCTCGCCCCGAGCTTGGCCATCACCCGCGACAGGTGCACGCTCACCGTCTTCTCGCTGATGAACAGCGCCTGGCCGACCTGCCGGTTGGTCCGGCCCTCGGCCACCAGGGCCAGCACCGAGCGCTCCCGCGGGGTCAGCGGGTCGGGGCCGGTGGGGCGCGGCGCGCTGCTCGCGCGCAGCCGCAGCCCGGCGCGCTCGGCCATCGCCAGCACCGCCCGGGCCAGCGGGCGGGCACCGAGCCGCTCGGCGGTGGCCAGGGCGACCCGCAGGTCGGTCTCCACCTGGCCGTGCGGCGCGCCCCCGGCCAGCAGCGCCTCGGCCCGGCGCAGCCGGGCGTGGGCCTGCCGGTAGCCCGCCGGGACCGACTCCGGGTCGCCGCCCGGCGGACCGGGCGGGTCGCCGACCTCGAAGGCGAACGCGTCGACCACCGCCGTCCACGCCGCCGGGTCGGGCGGGCCGGCCACCCGGGTGAGCTCGGCCCGGGCCCGGCACAACCAGGCCCGGCCCTCCGGTCCCAGCGTGCCGGCCCGCGGCATGCCGTCGCGCGCGGTGCGCTCGGCGTCGTCGAGCAGCGCGCGGGCCGCCGCGGCGGCCTCCTCGACCGGTCGGGCACCGGTCGCGACCAGGTCGGCCTGCGCCGCGATCGCCAGCGCGTCCAGCGTGATCCGGCCCAGGTGCGGGACCGCCTCGTCGGACGGTCCGCCGGACAGTCCGTCGAGGGCCGCCGCGAGCAGCCGGGCCGCCTGCGCGGGCCGGCCCTGCCACAGCGCCGCCTCGCCGCCCGCCTGGCCGGAGAACAGGATCACCTGCTCGTCCACCGGGTCGAACTCGCGCAGCTCGACCAGCCGCCGCTCGGCCGCCTCGAACCGGCCGCGGGCGACCGCGGGCAGCAGGCCGGCCACGGTGAGCCGGGTGGCCACCACCGCCGACACGGACTCGCCGGCGATCTCCGCGGCGGCCTCGGCGGCGTCCCAGTCGCCGCGCAGGAACCGGGCGATCACGTGCGCGACCCGCAGGTCGAGCCCGTCGGCGCCCCAGGTGAGGCCGGTGGCGGCGGCCCGGGCCTCGCCCTCGGCGAACTCGGCCGCGGCCTCGGCCAGCCGGCCGGCGTCCAGCAGCGACATCCCGCCGACGGCGTACACCCGCAGCTCGACCGCCAGGTTGCCCGAGCTGCGGGCCAGCGGCTTGGCCCGGCGCAGCCGCTCCCGGGCCGCCGCGGCGTCGCCGTTGTACTCGTCGCAGGCGGCCATCACGGTGAGCGCGTACGCCTTCGCCGAGGCCATCGCCGACGCCGGGTCGGGCGAGACCCCGGTGGCCTCCAGCGCGGCCCGGGCCTCCCGGGCGGCATCGGTCAGCCGGTCGAGCCGCAGCAGCGCCCTGGCCAGCGCGGCGTGCGCCCAGGCGGCGTGCTCGCCGGCCGGCTCGTCGGCGACCAGCTCCAGCGCCCGCTGCGCGGCGGCCATCGCCTCCCGCTCCCGGCCGGGCAGCTCCAGCAGGCGCAGCGCGTAGCGGCGGGCGATGGAGGAGGTCAGGTACGGGTCGCCGCGCTCCTCGGCCAGCTCCAGGGCCCGGCGGCCCAGCGCGATGCCGCGGTCGGGGTCGCCGGTGGCGCTGGCCCCCCAGGCCGCCCACCGGGTCAGCGTGCCCTCGTCGACCCCGGCGACCCGCTCGGCGTCGGGCACCGCGGTCCACAGCTCGATGGCCCGCTCGGCGTGCTGCAGCATCTCCGCGGGCGCCTCGCGCTCGTTGGCCTCGCGGGCCGCCTGCACCGACGCGGCCAGCGCCAGCGGCAGGTCGTGGCCGGCCATGGCGTGGTGGGCGAGCTCGGCGGCCCGCCCGCCGGCGGCCGGCGCGTCGGCCAGCAGGGCGGCGTAGGCGGCGTGCAGCCGGCTGCGCTCGCCGGGCAGCAACTCGTGGTAGATCGCCTCGCGCAGCAGCTCGTGCCGGAAGACGTAGGTGTCGTCGCCGGCGGGGGAGCTCTCCTCGGCGACCAGGACGTGGTGGGTGGCCGCGTCGCGCAGCGACTGCTCCAGCTCGTCGACGTCCAGCCCGGCCACCGCGGCCAGCTGGTCGTGGCGCACCCGGCGCCCGGCCACCGCGGCGATCCGCAGCACCCGCTGGGTGGTCGGCGGCAGCGCCTCCACCCGGGCCACCAGCACCTCGGCCAGGCCGTGCGGCATGCCGTCGGAGGAGGCCGAGACCAGTTCCTCGGCGAAGAACGCGTTGCCCTCGCTGCGCCGGGCCGCGCTGCGGATCGTCGGTTCGGACAGCGTGCCCGCGGCCAGCAGCCGGACCAGCTCGATGGCCTCGGCCGGGCCGAGCGGCGCCACCTCGATGCGCTCCACGACCGGCAGCCGGACCAGCTCGGACAGCACCGGGCGCAGCGGGTGGCGGCGGTGCACGTCGTCGGCGCGGTAGGTGGCCAGCACGACCAGCCTCTGCCCGGTGAGCCGGGAGAGCAGGAACACCAGCAGGTCACGGCTGGACCGGTCGGCCCAGTGCAGGTCCTCGACCACGACCAGGGCCGGGGCGGTCCCGGTCAGGTCCGCCAGCGCGGAGAGCACCGCGTCGAACACCTGGAGCTGGCCCAGGGCGCGGTCCTCGCGCGGCGCGGCCGCCGGGTCGCCGGCGGCCTCGCGCCGGTAGCCGGGCAGCAGGTGGCGCAGCGCGACGTGCTCGGCGACCAGCTCGGGGCGGGTGACCGCGAGGGTGCCGACGATCTCGGTGAACGGCAGGTAGGGCAGCGCCGAGTCGCCGGTGTCCAGGCAGCGCCCGACCAGCACGGTGAACCCGGCCGCGGTGGCCCGCTCGGCGGCCTCGGCGACCAGCCGGGACTTGCCCACGCCGGCCTCGCCGGACAGCAGCACCCCGGTCGGGCGTCCGGCCGCGGCCCGGTCCAGCGCCGCGGTCAGCCCCTTCACCTCGGTGTGCCGTCCGACCAGCTCGATCCCGACCCCCAACCGCCCCACGTCAGCCATCGTGGCACGCGTTACCGACAGTTCGCGTCCACTTTGCCCGCCCCGGCCACGACCGGGGCCCGTGCGGGTCCCGGCGGCGCGGTGGGTGACGTGGCGGGCGCCGGTGCGCGACCGCGTGCCGGAACGGTGCCGACGAGCCGGGGCGCCACCCGGTCGGCCGCCCGGCGGGCCCGTCGGGCGATCGCGGCCAGGCGGTACCGCTCGGCGTCGGCCAGCAGGGCCTGGCGGTGGTGCTCGGACTCCACGGATGCGAGTGCGATGTCGAGGTACATGCCGACCACAGTGGTGCTGAGGCCGCCCGTCCGGCATCGGGCGATCACGTCGGGGACCGGGCCGGGGAGGGCGGGCGGGTAAGGCGGACGGGCCGCCGCACCGCCCCCCGTAAGGGGTCTGCGGGCGCCGCCTGCTCGCCCGTCGCGCCACGGCGTTACGGTGGTGTCCTACCCGGCGACGTCCGGCGCGCCCCCGTGCGTGCGTTCCCGGGTCGACGATCGTGCACATTCACCGAGAGGAACCAGCCATGGCCGCGGCCGGCAAGCCCGTGCGGGCGCCCCGCAAGAAGATCAACCCGCTGCACGCGAAGCGGATCACCGAGGTGGACTGGAAGGACGTCACGCTGCTGCGCCAGTTCATCTCCGACCGGGGCAAGATCCGGGCCCGTCGGGTCACCGGGCTGACCCCGCAGCAGCAGCGTCAGGTCGCCGTGGCGATCCGCAACGCCCGGGAGATGGCGCTGCTGCCCTACCCGCGTGCAGGCCGCGGCTGACGGTTGTGTAGCATCGTCCACGCCGCTCGGGAGTGACCGACCGTGCGGCCGGCCGCCCCTTTAGCTCAGTCGGCAGAGCGTCTCCATGGTAAGGAGAAGGTCTACGGTTCGATTCCGTAAAGGGGCTCCAGCGAGGCGGCAGGGCCCGCCTCGCGCAGCGGTGTAGCTCAGCTGGTAGAGCAAGCGGCTCATAATCGCTGTGTCGCCGGTTCAAGTCCGGCCACCGCTACCAGTCCGACCCGCTCCACTCGAAAGTCGCTACAGGAGGCACCCGCGATGGGTAAGGCCACGGACGTCCGGCCGAAGATCACGCTGGCGTGCGAACAGTGCAAGCACCGCAACTACATCACCAAGAAGAACCGGCGCAACGACCCCGACCGGCTCGGGATCAAGAAGTTCTGCCCGAACTGCGGCGTCCACCGCGAGCACCGCGAGACCCGCTGAGGGTGGTCGACCAGTCACTGGTCGGCCGCACGCTGCCGCCGACCGCTCCGTACCTGGTCGGCCGGGAGAAGATCCGCGAATTCGCCCTCGCCATCGGCGAGGGCGATTCGGTGTGTTCGGACCCGGGTGCGGCGCGGGCGGCCGGGCACCCGGACGTCGTCGCTCCACCCACGTTCACCATCGCGTTCGTGCTGCCGGCGATCGAGTCGTTCCTGCGCGACCCCGAGGTCGGCTGGGACTACGCCCGGATGGTGCACGCCGAGCAGTCGATCAGCCTGCACCGCCCGGTCTGCGCCGGTGACGAGCTGGCCACCACCATCCACGTCGAGGATCTGCGCACCCGGGCCGGCAGCCACCTGCTGACCCTGCGCTGCGAGGTCGCCGACGCCACCGGTGGCGCCGTGGCCACTTGCAAGGCGGTCCTGGTCACCCAGGCGGGTGACGCGTGAGCGAGCTCACCGACCGACCCGCGAGCGGGCCGGCGGGGCCGGGCACGGCGAAGGGCGACGCGCTGCCGGGCACCGAGGTCCGGGTCACCCGGGCCGACCTGGTCCGCTACGCCGGCGCCTCCGGCGACCTCAACCCGATCCACTGGAGCGACCGGGTCGCCGGCGAGGTCGGGCTGCCCGGCGTCATCGCGCACGGGATGCTCACCATGGCGCTGGCCGGCCGCTACGTCAGCGCCTGGGCCGGCGGACCGGCCGCGGTGCGCGGGCTGGGCGTGCGGTTCACCCGCCCGGTCGTGGTGCCCGACGACGAGCGGGGCGCCACCATCGAGCTCACCGGCACCGTCTCCGCGGTCGCCGAGGCGGCCGACGGCGGCCGCACCGCCACCGTCGCGATCACCGCGAAGTTCGGCGGCCGCACCGTGCTCGGCCGGGCCACCGCCGAGGTCGTCCTGCCCACCTGACCCGCCGCCGACCCGCGGCGACGACCGCGGGGTGTGCGGGTGTGGGCCGCTGCGGGCGGTGACGTACACTCGATCCGCTGGGTGCGTCGCGCCGCGATGCGCCCGCCCGTCCGCGGATCGCCGGTCCGCGCCGGGGCTGGTCTAGGGGTGTAGCTCAACTGGCAGAGCAGCGGTCTCCAAAACCGCAGGTTGCAGGTTCAAGTCCTGTCACCCCTGCCACTGGTGGCATGTCCGTGCCGATCTGTCGGGTAGCGAGCTGGAGGATGCGTGGCTGAGGAACGCGAGGAGGACGGGGACAGGCGGGAACGCCCGTCCACGGCCGCCGACCGTCGGGGTCGCCGCTCCGCTCCGGTGCCCGAGGGGTCCAAGAGCAGGACCACCGCGGTCCGCGACGGGCGGCAGGCGAAGGTCTCGCTGCCCAACCGGCTGGTGCGGTTCCTGCGCGAGGTCGTCGCCGAGCTCCGCAAGGTCATCTGGCCGTCGCGGCGCAACCTCGTCACCTACACGATCGTCGTGCTGGTCTTCGTGTCGTTCATGGTCGCGCTGGTGTGGCTGCTGGACCTCGTGTTCGCCCAGGGTGTGCTGTTCCTGTTCGGCACCTGACCGGCCATCACACCGAGTTGAAGGAAGCGAGACACCGTGAGCTCCCAGGACGGCGGCCAAGGGCCGACCGACGTCGACCAGGTCGATACCACCACGCAGGACGAGGACGCCGTCGAGGAGTCCACGTCCGCCGGTGAGACCGACGACGTCGTCGCCGACGCGGACGCCGACGTCGAGGACGCGCCCGCGGACGACACCGAGGACGACATCGAGGACGACGCAGCCGGCGGCACCGTCGACGCCGAGGCCGCCGAGGCCGCCGACGAGCCCGAGGTCGAGGTCGACCCGGTCGAGGAGATGCGCCAGGCGCTGCGCCGGGCCCCCGGCGACTGGTACGTCGTGCACTCCTACGCCGGCTACGAGAACAAGGTGAAGACCAACCTGGAGACCCGGGTGCAGACCCTGGACGTGGAGGACTACATCTTCCAGGTCGAGGTGCCCACCGAGGAGGTCACCGAGATCAAGAACGGCCAGCGCAAGCAGGTGCAGCGCAAGGTGCTGCCCGGCTACATCCTGGTCCGGATGGATCTCAACGACCAGTCCTGGGGCGCGGTCCGCAACACCCCCGGGGTGACCGGTTTCGTCGGCGCCACCTCCAAGCCCTCGCCGCTGACCCACGACGAGGTCATCAAGTTCCTGCTGCCGCGGGTCGAGCCGAAGCAGGCCACCGCGGCCGGCGGCAAGGCCGACACCTCCAGCGCGTCCGGCCGGCCGACCGTCGAGGTCGACTTCGAGGTGGGCGAGTCGGTGACGGTGATGGACGGGCCGTTCGCCACGCTGCCGGCCACCATCAACGAGGTCAACGTGGACGCCCAGAAGCTCAAGGTCCTGGTGTCCATCTTCGGCCGCGAGACGCCCGTCGAGTTGGCCTTCAGCCAGGTCTCGAAGATCTGATCCCCCCGCGGTCGCCATGGCCGCGGCGCACAACCACGGACTGACTAGGGAAAAGCGATGCCCCCCAAGAAGCGGAAGCTCTCCGCGATCATCAAGCTGCAGATCAAGGCCGGGCTGGCGACCCCGGCGCCGCCGGTCGGCCCGGCGCTGGGCCAGCACGGCGTGAACATCATGGAGTTCTGCAAGGCCTACAACGCCGCGACCGAGTCCCAGCGCGGCGACATCGTGCCGGTCGAGATCTCGGTGTTCGAGGACCGCTCGTTCACCTTCGCGCTCAAGACCCCGCCGGCCGCGCGGTTGCTGCTCAAGGCCGCGGGCGTGGAGAAGGGCTCCGGGGAGCCGCACGTGAAGAAGGTCGCCTCGGTCACCATGGAGCAGGTCCGCCAGATCGCGCAGACCAAGCTGTCCGACCTGAACGCGACCGACCTGGACCAGGCCACGAAGATCATCGCCGGTACCGCGCGGTCCATGGGAATCACCGTCTCCGGCTGAGGCGTTCCTCCCCACGTCAGATCCGCACGAGCACATCCGAACGCGTGGGAGAGCCGGGCGCGGCTCGCACCACGAACTGACCCGCAGAGGACAGCACCATGGCACAGCGCAGCAAGATCTACCGCCAGGCCGCCGAGAAGATCGACGCGAGCCGGCTGTA
Organism: Pseudonocardia sp.; assembly: GCA_030147065.1. Classification (GTDB taxonomy): domain Bacteria; phylum Actinomycetota; class Actinomycetes; order Mycobacteriales; family Pseudonocardiaceae; genus Pseudonocardia. The sequence goes on from JASLAP010000448.1 coordinate 10,803, forward strand.
CAGCCCGCTGGAGGCGGCCACCCTGGCCAAGCAGACCTCCAGCGCGAAGATGGACGCCACCGTCGAGGTGGCGATGCGGCTGGGCGTCGACCCCCGCAAGGCCGACCAGATGGTCCGCGGCACGGTCAACCTGCCGCACGGCACCGGCAAGACCGCCCGGGTGATCGTGTTCGCCACCGGTGACAAGGCCGCCGAGGCCGAGGCCGCCGGCGCCGACGTGGTCGGCGCCGAGGACCTCATCGAGCGGATCCAGGGCGGCTGGCTGGACTTCGACGCCGCCATCGCCACCCCGGACCAGATGGCCAAGGTCGGCCGGATCGCCCGCATCCTGGGCCCGCGCGGCCTGATGCCGAACCCGAAGACCGGCACCGTCACCCCGAACGTCGCCAAGGCCGTCCAGGACATCAAGGGCGGCAAGATCAACTTCCGGGTGGACAAGCAGGCCAACCTGCACCTGGTCATCGGCAAGGCCTCGTTCGACACCGAGAAGCTGGTGGAGAACTACGGCGCCGCGCTGGACGAGGTCCTGCGGGCCAAGCCGTCGGCGGCCAAGGGCCGGTACATCAAGAAGGTCACCGTCTCCACCACCACCGGCCCGGGCATCCCGGTCGACCCGAACCGCACCCGCAACCTGCTGGTGGACGAGCCCACGGTCTGACTACCCCGCGACGCACGACAGCGCCCCGCCACCTTCCCCGGGTGGCGGGGCGCTGTCGTTCCCGGCTGCGGCCTCCCCGGTTCAGGAAAGCCACCTTCTGGAACCCACAGGGCAGGAAGGTGGCCTTCCTGAACCTGCGGGAGTCTCAGGACCAGTCGGCGAGGATCGCCTCCAGCGGTTCGGGGTCGGTCGCGCGCGGCGGGACGGCGGTCGTGGTGCGCGAGAAGCGCGGCGCCGGGGCGGCCTGCGCGACCCCGTCGGACTCGGCGATGGTGCCCCGGGCGGCCAGGTGCGGGTGGGCGGACACCTCGCCGAACGCCAGCACCGGGGTCACGCAGGCGTCGGTGCCGGCGAACACCGCGGCCCACTCGTCGCGCGGACGGGCGGCGAACACCTCGGTGAACCGCTCCCGCAGCACCGGCCAGGAGTCCCGGTCGTACTGGGCCGGCAGCCCGGCGTCGGTGAGCCCGAGGCCCGCCAGCAGCGCCGCGTAGAACTGCGGCTCCAGCGCCCCGACGGCGACGTGGCGCCCGTCGGCGCAGGCGTAGGTGTCGTAGAACGGGGCGCCGCCGTCGAGCAGGTTGACCCCCGGCCGGTCCGCCCAGGTCTGCTGGGCCAGCATCGACCAGAACATCTGGCCCAGCAGCGAGGCCCCGTCGACCATCGCCGCGTCGACGACCTGGCCGCGCCCGGACCGCTGCGCCTCCCACAGCGCGGACAGCACCCCGACCAGCAGCAGCATCGACCCGCCGCCGAAGTCGCCGACCAGGTTCAGCGGCGGCACCGGGCGCTCACCGGGCCGCCCGATCGCGTGCAGCAGCCCGGTCAGCGAGATGTAGTTGATGTCGTGCCCGGCCTGCTGGGCCATCGGCCCGTCCTGGCCCCAGCCGGTCATCCGGGCGTAGACCAGGCGCGGGTTGCGGGCGTGGCAGTCCTGCGGGCCGACGCCGAGCCGCTCGGTGACCCCCGGCCGGTAGCCCTCCAGCAGCACGTCGGCGTGCTCGACCAGGGCCAGCACGGCCTCCCGGCCGGCCGGGTCCTTGAGGTCGGCGGCCATCCGGCGCCGCCCGCGCAGCGTCGGGTCGGGCACCGATCCGGCGTCGAGCCGCAACCCGCCGGACGGCCGGTCGATGCGCACCACGTCCGCGCCGAGGTCGCCGAGGATCATCGCGGCGTGCGGGCCGGGCCCGATGCCGGCCAGCTCGACGACCTTCAACCCGGCCAGTGGCCCGCTGCGCCCCACCCGACACCTCCGTTGTGCGATCCGGTCACCATACGGTCAGCGCTGACCGCGCGTCACGCGATCACCGATCGCCCGCGCCGACGCGGCCACCGTGACCGCACCCAGCGCCGCCGCCACCCGGTCCGGATCCTCCCGGCAGGTCAGCAGGACCGCCGGTCCCGGTCCGCCGGGCAGCAGCGGCCCGACCTGCTCGGCGTCGACGACGTCGGAGAGCGCCACCAGCGTCCGCCGGTCGTAGAGCAGGGACCGGTAGAGCGCCGCCGCGTGCTCGACCGGGCCGGGGATCTCGCCGGCGGGCCGGGGATCTCGCCGGTCGGCACCCCGAGCGCCTGCAGGAAGCCGCGCAGCACCGGCCCCGGCGACCGGCGCCCGCCCCCCGGTCCGCGCAGCCGCCCGAACAGCTGGCCGTCGGGATACCGCGGCACCGCCCGGTGCGCCCAGCGCAGCATCAGCGCGGTGGCGTCCTCCGGTGGGCCGCACACCAGCACGGTCGGCACCCCGACCGGTGGCCCCGGGTCGACGGCCTGGTCGATCGCCCGCAGATCCCGTTCGGCGCACGTCGCCCGCGGGTTCTCCGCCGGCAGCTGGCGGGGTCGCGGCCGGCTGAAGCCCTCCCGGTCGGGAGCCGGCGACGGCTCGGCCGCCCGGGGCGGGGGCCACTCGGCGTGGTCGACGCCCAGGGCTGCGGCGACCACCCGCACGGTGTGCGGGCGGGGATCCCCGACGTCGCCGGCCTCCAGCTTGCGCAGCCCGCGGACGCTGAGCCCGGTGCGGTGGGCCAGCTCCTCCTGGGTCAGGCCGGCCCGCAGCCGGCGCCGCCGGACCGCCTCGCCAAATCGTTCCACGTCCTCCGATCGGGTGGTGGGGGGCCGGTGTTGCGCCGTCGGGGCGAAGTTGCGCCGTCGGTCGGAGGCGGCTGGGCGGGGTGGGCTCGGGGGTTCTACGCAGTGCCCGGGCCGGCGGGCGCCCGCCGCGCCCGGCGCGGTCGCGGCCCCCGGGGAGCGCCGGTGGCCGGTGGCGTACCCTGGGAGCCAGTTCCACCGAAGACCGCAGGTCTGCCACGCCCCGGATACGTCCGGCACGGCACGAAGGTCCCGCCCACGGCGGGCGACCCGCGCAGGAGGACGAGGTCCCGCACGCGCGCTCATCCGCCCGTGCCCACGCCCCGTGCGCTCCTGCGCCGGGGCGTCCGTCGTCTCCGGGGTCGTCGCGGTGGGTCTGCAGACCGATCAACAGACGACGTACGGAGAGGAGGCAAAGGATGGTCAGACCCGACAAGGTCGAGGCGGTGCAGGACATCGCCGACCGGTTCCAGGACGCGACCGCCGCGGTGGTCACCGAGTACCGGGGTCTCTCGATGGCGCAGCTGACGACGCTGCGCCGCTCGCTCGGCGACGGCGCCACCTACCGTGTCGCCAAGAACACGCTGGTCAAGCGGGCCGCGGACGACGCGGGCATGCAGGGCCTCGAGCAGATGCTGGTCGGCCCGACCGCGATCGCGTTCATCACCGGCGAGCCGGTGGACGCGGCCAAGGCGCTGCGCGACTTCGCCAAGACCAACCAGGGCCTGGTGATCAAGGGCGGCTACATGGACGGTCGCGCCCTGACCGTCGCGGACGTCAACCAGCTGGCCGACCTGGAGTCCCGCGAGGTCCTGCTGGCCAAGCTGGCCGGCGCGATGAAGGCCAACCTGTCCAAGGCGGCCGCGCTGTTCGCGGCGCCCGCCTCGCAGGTCGCCCGGCTGGCCCAGGCGCTGGCCGACAAGCGGGCCGAGGAGGGCGGAGCCCCCGCCGCCTCGGACGCCCCGGACGCCACGGCGGACTCCGCCGCCGACACCACCGATGCTCCGGCCGACGCCGAGAGCTGACCCCCCTTACCCAGAGAGGAACCCGCCACCATGGCGAAGCTGTCCACCGATGAGCTGCTCGACGCCTTCAAGGACCTCACCCTGATCGAGCTCTCCGAGTTCGTGAAGAAGTTCGAGGAGACCTTCGACGTCACCGCGGCCGCCCCGGTCGCCGTGGCCGCCGCCGGCCCGGCCGGCCCGGCCGCCGAGGCCCCCGAGGAGAAGGACGAGTTCAACGTCGTCCTCGACGCCGCCGGTGACAAGAAGATCCAGGTCATCAAGGTCGTCCGCGAGCTGGTCTCCGGGCTGGGCCTCAAGGAGGCCAAGGACCTCGTCGAGTCCGCCCCCAAGGCGATCCTGGAGGGCGTGGCCAAGGACGCGGCCGACGCCGCCAAGGCCAAGCTCGAGGACGCCGGCGCCAAGGTCTCGCTGTCCTGACCTGACGCACCGCTCCACGCAACGGGGCCCGTCGCCACTGGCGACGGGCCCCGTTCCGCGTCCGCCCGGTCAGCGCCCGCGCAGCTCCCGGCGCAGCAGCTTCCCGGTCACCGTCTTCGGGATCTCGTCGAGGAACTCGACCTGGCGCGGGTACTTGTAGGCCGCCATCCGCGCCTTGCAGAACGCGATGAGCTCGGCCTCGTCGGCCGTGCGCCCGGGCCGCAGGCTGACGAACGCCTTCACCGTCTCCCCGCGGTACTCGTCGGGCACCCCGACCACGGCCGCCTCCCGCACCGCGCCGTGCTCGTAGAGGACGTCCTCGACCTCGCGCGGCCACACCTTGTAGCCGCCCGCGTTGATCTGGTCCTTCTTGCGGTCGACGATGTAGAACCAGCCCTCGGCGTCCATGTAGCCGACGTCGCCGGTGTGCAGGGCCCCGC
>JASLAP010000463.1 GCA_030147065.1 Pseudonocardia sp.
GTGCCCGTCGGCCATCACGGCCAGCACGGTGCAGGACTTGACCGGCATCCCGTCCAGCCGGACCACGCACACCCCGCAGTTGGAGGTGTCGCAGCCCCAGTGGGTGCCGGTGAGCCGCAGCTCGTCGCGCAGGAAGTGCACGAGCAGCAGCCGCGGCTCCACCTCGCGGGTGTGCGCGACGCCGTTCACGGTGACGGTGATCTGCATGGTCAGGCCTCCTGTCCGCGGGCGCGCGCGGCGGCCCGGCGCAGTGCCCTGGTGGTCAGCTCGCCGGCCAGGTGGCGCTTGTAGTCCTCCGGGCCGCGCTGGTCGGCCACCGGTGCGACGTGCTCGGCGGCGATCCGGCCGGCCGCGGCGAACGACTCCGCGGTCGCCGGGGCGCCGCGCAGGAACTCCTCGGCCTGCGGGGCGCAGAAGTGCGCCGCGCCCACCGCGGTCAGCCCGATGCCCACGTCGGCGACGGTGTCGCCGTCCAGCCAGACGGCGGCGCCGGCCGCGGCCACGGCCCAGTCGCCGACCCGGCGCTCGACCTTGGTGTAGGCACTGCCGCCGCCGGGCCGGATCGGCACCCGGATCTCCACGACGATCTCCGCGTCGCCGACCACGGTCTGGTAGGGCCCGGTGTGGAAGTCGCGGACCGGCACCTCGCGCCGCCCGCCCTCGCCCTCGATCACCGCGGTCGCGTACAACGCGCTGAACGCGGCGGACAGGTCCTCGGACGGGTCGGCCTGGCAGAGCGAGCCGCCGACGGTGCCGCGGTTGCGCACCACCGGGTCGGCGATGACCCGTTCGGCGTCGGTCAGGATCGGCAGGTGCTCGGCGGCCAGCGCCGAGTCCAGCAGCTCGGCGTGCCGGACCATGGCCCCGATCCGCAGGTGCTCGCCGTCGATCCGGATGCCGGTGAGCTCGTCGAGGTCGTTGATGTCGACCAGCGTCTCCGGGTTGGCGATCCGCAGCTTCATCATCGGGATGAGGCTGTGCCCGCCGGCGACCAGGCGGGACTCCGGGCCGTGGCGGGCGAGCAACGCGATGGCGTGCTGGACGCTGGTGGCCTTCTCGTAGTCGAACTGGGCGGGCACCTGCATGGGCGACTCCCCTTCGTCCGCACCGGGCCCCCGTGCCCGGTACGCACCGCAGCGTGCTGCCGACCGAGCGCGCACGCAATCGCCGGTTAACCGTTCCCTTAGGGCGATCGGCCGACCACAATCGGGTGATGACCTTGACCCAACTGACGGCGTTCGTCCTCGTCGCCAGGCTGGGCTCGGTCAAGGCCGCGGCGACCACGCTGGACGTCAGCGAGCCCGCCGTGTCGCAGGCCCTGGCCGCGCTGCGCCGGCACTTCGACGACCAGCTGATCGTCCGCGGCGAGCGCGGCATGGAGCTGACCGAGGGCGGCCAGCGGCTGGTCACGATCGCCGCGCAGATCGTCGGGCTGGGCGTGGAGGCGGAGTCGGCGGTCCGCTCGGCCAGCGGCGCACCGGACCGGCTGCGCCTGGTCACCTCGCACGACATCGCCGAGTTCGTGGCCGGCCCGCTGGTCACCGGGTTCGGCGCGCGGATGGCCGGCGCGGTGGAGCTGACCACCGGGGTGGCCGGGACCGCCGAGATGGGGGTGCTGGTCGCCCAGCGCCTGGTCGACGTGGCCCTCGGCCCGCACCTGGGGACGACGGCCGGCCTGGTGAGCGAGCGGATCTTCCGGTGCCACCTGGTGGTGCTGGCCGCGGCCGGCGCCCCGCCGCGCGGCGGGCCGGCCCAGTGGCAGTGGCTGGTGGGACCGTCCGGGACCGACCCGGAGGGAGAGGTCGGCCGGCTGCTGCGGGCGCTCGGCGTGCCGGACTCGCGGCTGACGGTGTTCCCGAACCAGACCGCGGCCTGGGACGCCGCCGCCCGCGGCGGCGGCGTGGCGCCCGGGGTCCGCCACCTGGCCGCGCACCGGCTGCGGCGCCGCGAACTGCAGCTGCTCGACGTTGCCCCGACCCCGGTGGAGCTGTACTGGCACGCCAGCACGCTGCCGGCGGACCGGCGGCACCCGGCGGCGACCACGCTGCAGCGGTTCCTCGGGACGCCGGAGGCGATGCTGCTGCTGCGCTCGCCCGCCTCGGGGGTGCCGGCGGCCACCTTCCGGCCGCCGGTGCACGTCACGATCTGGAGCTGACGGCCCGGACCCGTCGATCAGCGGGGCGCTGACGAGCCGTCATCGCCGAGGGTGCGTACACGCTCACACACCGGCGCAAGTAGTCTCTCACTCCCCGCTGGCCAAGTGTGACTCCGTGTGATCAGGGCTCGAGGTACTCCCTCGAACGGCTGACGCCGTCGTGATCACCGGGGAGAGACGGTGCGCATCCCATGTGGCAGGCCCTGCTCGACCCACGGCGACGCGGCCGTGCCCCCGAACCGGCGCAGTGGCGCACCCGCCACCGCCTGCTGCTCGGCGTGCTGGCGGTGCACGTGCTCGGGCTGGCCGCGCTGGGCCTCGCGCTCGGCCGGCCGGCGGGCACCCTCGTCGCCGCGCTGGCGGTGCCGGTCGTCGCCCTCGTGGCCGGCGCCCTCGGGCTGGGGCGCGACGCCGTCGCGAACCGGCGCGCGGCGGGCGCGGTCGCCGTCGCCGCCGGGCTCGCCTGGTCCTCGGCCGCGCTGGTCGGGCTGACCGGGCTGGGCGAGGCGCAGGCGCACCTGGTCGTGGTCCTCGCGCTGGTCGCGCTGTACCGCTGGTGGCCGGCGCTGCTGGCGGCCGGGTCGGTGACCGTGGCCCTGGACGTGGTCGGGGCCCTCGCGCCCGGGGTCGCGCTGCCGCCCGGTCCGGCCGCCGCGGCGGCGCCGTGGACGTGGGTGCTGGTGCACGCGGCCGCGATCGCCCTGGTCTGCGCGGTGGTCGCGCTGCTGGGGTGGGCCGGCGGGCGGGAACCGGCCGTCCG
>JASLAP010000492.1 GCA_030147065.1 Pseudonocardia sp.
GGCCCCCTCCGCCAGCGAGGGGACCTGGAGCTGGGAGCGGATCCGCAGGACCTTGAGGAGCACGAGGTAGCCGGCCAGCGGGACCAGCAGGGTGAGCAGGTGCACCCGACCCGTCGCCTCCAGTGCCGGTGAGCCCGCCGACCGGCCCGCGACGGGCGCTGGAGGGTCGGAGGGCATCGGCCGAACCTAGCAGGAAGGTTCAACCGTGACCGCCGAACGGCCCGCGCCAGCAGGCCGGTCGGTGGTCGCGGCTACAGGTACTGGCCGGTGTTGCTGACCGTGTCGATCGAGCGGCCCGGCGTCGTCCCCTTGTTGGAGGAGATGAGGGTGCGGATGAAGACGATCCGCTCCCCCTTCTTGCCCGAGATCTTGGCCCAGTCGTCGGGGTTGGTGGTGTTCGGCAGATCTTCGTTCTCGGCGAACTCGTCCAAGCAGGCCTGCAGCAGGTGGCCGATCCTCAAGCCTCGCACGCCGGTGTCCAGCAGGTCCTTGATCGCCATCTTCTTGGCCCGGTCGACGATGTTCTGGATCATCGCGCCGGAGTTGAAGTCCTTGAAGTACAGGACCTCCTTGTCGCCGCCGGCGTAGGTGACCTCGAGGAACTGGTTCTCCTCCGACTCGTCGTACATCCGCGACACGGTGCGGTCGATCATGCCCTGGATGCACGCCTCGCGGTCCTGGTCGAACTCGGCCAGGTCCTCGTGGTGCAGGGGCAGGGTGGGGGTCAGGTACTTGCTGAAGATCTCCCGGGCCGCCTCGGCGTCGGGCCGCTCGATCTTGATCTTGACGTCCAGCCGGCCCGGTCGCAGGATCGCGGGGTCGATCATGTCCTCACGGTTGGAGGCGCCGATGATGATGACGTTGTCCAGGCCCTCGACGCCGTCGATCTCGCTCAGCAGCTGCGGCACGATCGTGTTCTCCACGTCGGAGGAGACCCCGGTGCCGCGGGTGCGGAACAGCGAGTCCATCTCGTCGAAGAAGACGATGACGGGCATGCCGTCGGAGGCCTTCTCCCGCGCCCGCTGGAAGACCAGCCGGATGTGCCGCTCGGTCTCGCCGACGAACTTGTTGAGCAGTTCGGGGCCCTTGATGTTGAGGAAGAACGCCCGGCCCTCGTTCGGGTCGTCGCCGCGGACCGCGGCCACCTTCTTGGCCAGCGAGTTGGCCACGGCCTTGGCGATCAGCGTCTTGCCGCAGCCGGGCGGGCCGTAGAGCAGCACGCCCTTGGGCGGGCGCAGCTCGTACTCGCGGAACAGCTCGGCGTGCAGGAAGGGCAGCTCGACCGCGTCGCGGATCTGCTCGATCTGGCGGAACAGGCCACCGATGTCGGAGTAGTCGACGTCGGGCACCTCCTCCAGCACCAGGTCCTCGACCTCGGCCTTGGGCACCCGCTCGTAGGCGTAGCCGGCCTTCGTGTCGACCAGCAGCGAGTCGCCGGGCTTGAGCGGGACCGCGTCCGGGTTGTCCGGGCCGGCGATCAGCGGGGCGGCCAGCCAGACCACCCGCTCCTCGTCGGCGTGCCCGACCACCAGGGCACGGCCGGCCAGGCCGTCGGCGGTGGGCTCGGAGAGCACCTCGCGCAGCCCGCAGACCTCGCCGATGCGCTCGTACTCGCCGGCCTCGACGACGGTGAGGGCCTCGTTGAGGCGCACGGTCTGCCCGCTGTTCAGGTCGGCGGTGTCGACCGCCGGGGACACCGCGACGCGCATGCGGCGGCCGGAGGTGAACACGTCGACCGTCTCGTCGGGGAACCGGGCCAGGAACACCCCGTACCCGCTGGGCGGCTGGGCCAGCCGGTCGACCTCCTCGCGGAGCGCGATCAGCTGACCGCGGGCCTCCTTGAGGGTCTCGGTGAGCTTCTCGTTGCGCGCCGACAGCTGGGCGAGCCGGCTGGCCGACTCGGCGAGGCGCTGCTCGAGAACACGGGCGTGGCGTGGCGATTCGGTGAGCTTGCGGCGCAGCAGTGCGACTTCCTCCTCGAGGAAGCGGATCTGCGCGGCGGCCTCGGCGGGGCTGAGCTCCCCGTGATCGCCGTGGTCGCGCCTACCGGGACCGTCGTAGGGGTTCACGGGCATCTCCCTCCGTGTTCCGTTTCCATACGGTACCTGTCCACCGGACCTGCGGCCCTGCGGCGAACCGGTGATCCATCACTCAGCCGGTCGGCACCTTGACGGTGCAGATTCAACCGGTCCCGTGACGGCGGCGCGAGCCCGTTGCCGCCCCGCGGGGGCCGGCTCAGCGACTGGTGGGGCGGCGCTGCGGACGGGGCGTGAGGACCCCGTCGGCCAGCCGCCGGGCGGTCACCAGGAACGCGGTGTGGCCCTGCATCCGGTGGTCGGGCCGGACCGCCAGCCCGACCACGTGCCACGGTCTGACCAGGCATTCCCACGACTGCGGCTCGGTCCAGCAGCGCTGCTCGCGCAGGTCCTCGACCAGCCGGGAGAGCTGGGTGGTGGTGGCCACGTAGCCCACCAGGACCCCGCCCGGTACCAGGGTGGCGGCCACTGTGTCCAGGTGTTCCCACGGAGCGAGCATGTCCAGCACGATCCGGTCGACCGGTTCGGCCGCGGCGTCGTGAGTCGCGAGATCGGCGACGCGCAAGGTCCAGTTGGGTGGGTTCACGCCGTGGAACGCCGTGACGTTGCGCTCGGCGTGCTCGGCGTGGTCCGGGCGGATCTCGTAGGACAGCACGCTGCCGGTGGGCCCGACGGCCTGCAGCAGCGAGCAGGTCAGCGCCCCGGAACCGGCGCCGGCCTCCAGCACCCTGGCGCCGGGGAACACGTCGCCCCACATCAGGATCTGCGCGGCGTCCTTGGGGTAGATCACCTGGGCGCCGCGCGGCATGGACAGCACGAAGTCGGCCAGCCGGGGCCGCAGCGCCAGGTAGGGGGTGCCGACCGCGGAGATGACCAGGCTGCCCTCCGGCTGCCCGATCAGGTCGTCGTGGGCCAGGCCGCCGCGGTGGGTGTGGTACTGCCCGCCGGTCTGCAGGGTGATCGTGTAGTGCCGGCCCTTGGGGTCGGTGAGCTGGACCCGGTCGCCGTCGCGGAACGGGCCGCCGCGGCTGCGCAGGTACCCGGTCGCCGACCGGTCGGCCGGGGGCGGCGGGGTCGCGTCGAGCTCGCCCGCGTCGAGTCCGGTCGTGTCGAGTTCGGTCATGTCGGGCTCGGGCACCTCGGGATCGGGCATCTCGGTGGCGGGCACGGCCGAGTCGGACACCTCGGGGTCCGGCACGCCCGGGTCGGGCACGTCGGGGTCGGGCACGTCGGGGTCGGGCACGTCGGGGTCGGCCACGTCGGACGCCGGGGAGTGCTGCTCGGTCACGGGACTGCTCGCCGCCTAGGAGACCACGGCGAGCTTCCACTCACCGTCGATGCGCCGCAGCGCGGAGGTCGTGGGGGCGGACTGGCCGTCCAGGGTCGCGGTCCAGGACACGGTGGCCTCGTCGCCGTCGACCTCGACGCCGTCGATCCGGGCGCTGCGGGAGATGGCGTCGGCGGTGTCCGCGGCACCGGACTGGGCGTAGATGGCCTCGAGCGCCTGCTCGCAGGTGTCCGCCCGGATCCCCTGGGTCGCCACGCTGGCCAGCAGCTGCTCGGTGGCCTGCGGGGAGTTGTAGGCGCACGCGGCCGGGAAGTCCCGGGCCAGCGCGGCGGTGTGGTAGCCCTCGACCACCTGCCGGACCTCGGCCTCGGGGTCACCGCCGCACCCGGTCACGCCCACGGCGAGCACCGCGGCGGCCAGCGCGATCCGGATCGTCCTCATCGCCGGACAATTTACGGGCCGCCCACCCGGGCGCCCGGCCGGGTCCCGCACCGAGCGGGACGTCAGGGTTCCGGCGTCATGATCGAAAGACCCCGACGTCCCGTTCGGTGGGGGCGCGGGGCGCCCGGGTGGTGTCGGTGGGCTCGCCTACCCTCCCGTGGCATGACCGAGACGCTGGCCGACGGCGCGCCGCCGACCGGCGCCCCCGGACCCGACCAGGCAGCGCCCGACCAGGCAGCGCCCGACCAGGCAGTGCCCGACCAGGATGCAGCGCCCGACCA
>JASLAP010000506.1 GCA_030147065.1 Pseudonocardia sp.
GCGCCGGCCCCGGCGGGCGCCACCTGCCGGCTCCCCAACCACAGGTGGAAGTCGTCGGACCAGGATGCGGGCGACCCCCGCGATGACATACGGCCGAACGGCCCGGTCCGGGCGGGACCGAGGGCCCTGCCGCCGAGCTGCGGTGCGGGGGGGTTGCGGGCCCCCCCGGGAACCCCCCCCACCGCAGCTCGGCGGCAGGGCCCTCGGTCCCGACCGGACCGGGCCGTTCGGCCGTATGTCATCGCGGGGGTCGCCCGCATCCTGGTCCGACGACTTCCACCTGTGGTTGGGGAGCCGGCAGGTGGCGCCCGCCGGGGCCGGCGCCGTGGGGCGCCGGTCCCGGCTTCGGCTCCGGCCGGGATCGTGCGGCCGGCCGGCGATGTCCACCCCGGCGCCACCGGCTGCCGCAGCGCGGCCGTACCCGCCCGGGGACGATCGGAGACCCGAACGGGCGTTGTCGTGGCGGCCCGGCGCTGGGACCGTCCTCGGATGGCCCCCACGACAGCCGCGTCGCTGTCGCTGCGCCGCCGCGTCGCGCTCGTGGTCGTCGCACTGGCCGGTCTGCTGAGCGCCACCGGCGTCGCCGCGCTGATCGGCCAGAACCGCTCCGACGAGGCGACCGCCCGGGTCACCGAGCGGGCCCTGCCGGCGCTGGTGGCCGTGGAGCGGATGCAGCGGGCGTTCCTCGACGAGCAGACCGGGATCCGCGGGTTCCTGCTGACCGGGCAGGACGCCCTGCTCGAACCCTACCGGGCCGCCGCAGGGCTGGTCGCCGGGCAGGAGGCCGTCCTGCGTGCCGTGCTGGCCGACGAGCCGGCCGCGGTCGGGCAGCTCGACACCGTCCTGCGACGCCACCGGGCCTGGCTCGACGTCGCCGAGCCCGCGATCGACCTGCGCGCGCAGGGCCGGCAGGCCGAGCTCGACGAGCTGATCAGCCGCGGTCGCGGGGCGAGCCTGTTCGCGGTGCTGCGCGCCGACGTCGACGAGATGCGGGCGGTCATCGAGCGGCGGACCGCGGCCGAGGTCGCGCACCTCGCCCTGGTGCGCACCGCCCTCACCGCGGTGCTGATCGGCATGGCCCTGCTGGGCGTCCTCGGCGCCGTCCTCGCCGTGCTGGGCATCCGCCGGTCGGTGTCGCGCCCGCTCGGCGCGCTGGTGGACGCGGTGGAGCGGGTCGCCGACGGCGACCTGGACCGGCCGGTCCCCACCGGCGGCCCGCCCGAGTTGGCCGTGCTGGGCGGCGCGGTCGACCGGCTGCGGGTCATGCTCAACGGCCAGCGCCGCTCGGCCGTGCGCGTGGCCGAGCTGGACGCCGAGCTGCGCGAGTCCGACCGGATGGCCGCCGAGCTCCGCGACGGGGCGGTGCGGCGGTTGCTTCGGATCAGCACCGAGCTGACCGCGCTGGCCGGGCGGCACCCGGAGCTGGCGGGCGGGCTGGCCCGGCCGATCGGGGACCTCGACCAGGCCGTCGCCGAGGTGCGGGCGGCCGCGGCGGGCGGCGACCCGGCGGGGGACGGGGCCGGCCCGCTCGCGCTGCGGGTCGCGGCGGTGCTGGCCCGGGCGCCCGAGCAGCTGGGCGTGCACCCCGACCTGCGGATCGACCAGGCCCCCGGGCTGGAGGTCCCCGGGTCCGGCGTCGACGCCCTGGTCGACGCCCTGGACCAGGCGCTGGTCGCCCTGGTGGAGACCCGGGCCCGGCTCGAGGTGATGGAGGTCGAGCTGGCGGTGACCGAGCGGGGCGCGGCGCTGTGCATGACCGCGAACGGCGTGGTCCCCGGCGAGTGGACGAGCACGGTGCGGGACCGGGCCTCCCGGTTCGACGGCACCTGCCGGGTGGTCGACCTCGATCCGGACCTCACCGTCGTGGAGTGGACCGTGCCGCTCGCCGGGGCCCACCGGCGGTAGCGGCGGGGACTTCCGGCCGTGGTCGCGTCCGGCGGGCTCCGGTGATGCTGGGCCGGGCCGGTTCGACCGGGCACGTCGACGGAGGGACGGGTGATGGCCACCCGCAGGGGAGCAGCCACCAGCGGCTCGGGGACCACGGGCGCGGCGATCGGGACGGTGCTGCTGGCGGCCGGCGCCGCGGCGGCGGCACGCGCCGGGGCCCTGCACCGGGCCCGCAACTGGGGCGCCGATCCGGGCGAGCTGGGCCTGGTGCTGCCCGGCGACGAGCTGGTGCCCGAGCCCGCCGAGTCGACCACCCTGGCCGTCGACATCGGAGCGCCGGCGGGCGAGGTCTGGCGCTGGCTGGTCCAGATCGGACAGGACCGCGGCGGGATGTACAGCTACGACCGGCTGGAGAACCTGCTCGGCCTGGGCATCCACAGCGCCGACCGGATCCGCGCCGAGTGGCAGCGGCTGGCCGTCGGCGACCGCGTCGTGGTGGTGCCGCAGGGCTGGGGCCCGCTGCCGGACGGGTACGCGATGACCGTGGCCCGGCTCGAGCCCGGGCGGGTGCTCGTGCTGCGCCAGCAGCCGCCGGAGCACCCGTGGAACGCCGTGTGGACGTTCGTGGTCGAGCCGCTGGACGGGGCGAGCAGCCGGCTGCTGTCGCGCTCGCGGGGGCAGCGGCCGTCGTCGAGGGGGTTGCGGGTGGCGAACGTGGTCATGGCGCCGGTCACGACGGTCATGACCCGCCGGATGCTGCTCGGGATCAAGCAGCGGGCCGAGCGCGCGGCGTGGTCGTCGGGGCCCCGGCCCCGCCCGGTCGAGGACCGGGCCACCGTGCTGGACGCGCCCGGGCCCGGCTGAGGCGCGGCGCGTCCTGGCGGGTCGTTGCGCGAGCTGGGAGGGTCGGCCCATGTGCCGCTGGCTGGGCTACTTCGGTGATCCGATCCGGGTGGAGGAGCTGCTCTACCAGCCCGCCCGCTCGCTGATCGAGCAGAGCAAGAGCCACGCGCCCGACGTGGCGATCGCCAACGGCGACGGCTACGGCCTGGGCTGGTACGGCACCGGCGACAAGCCCGGGCTGTTCCGCAGCGACTCCCCGGCCTGGGGAGACCGCAACCTGCGCGAGATCAGCGCGCAGGTCACCTCCCCCCTGTTCCTGGCCCACGTCCGGGCCGCCACCGGCACCGCCGTGCAGCAGACCAACTGCCACCCCTTCCGGTACGGCCGGTGGTTGTTCGTGCACAACGGCTTCATCGAGGCGTTCGAGCGGCTGCGTCGCGACCTGCTGTTCGCCGTCGACCCGGACCTGTTCGCCGGGATCGAGGGCTCGACCGACTCCGAGCTGATGTTCCACCTGGCGCTGACCTTCGGGCTGGCCGAGGACCCGCTCGGCGGGCTGGAGCGGATGGCCGGGTTCGTCGAGGCCGCCGGCCGGCGGATCGGGGTGGCGCACCCGCTGCAGATGACCGTCGGGGTCTCCGACGGCGAGCGCCTCTACGCCGCCCGGTACGCGAGCGGCGCGGAGGCGAACACGCTGTTCGTCAGCTCGTCGGTGCGCGACGTCCGGCTGCTCTACCCCGAGGACGAGCGCTTCGCGCACTTCTCCGACGAGGCGCGGGTGGTCGTCTCCGAGCCGCTGGTCGACCTGCCCGGGCTGTGGCACGAGGTGCCCGCCGGGAGCGCCGTCGTCGTGCAGGACGGCGAGGACCAGCACCTGCCCTTCCGGCCGCGGGAGCCGTAGGTCCGGTCAGGGTGGCGGCCCGGCGAACGCGCCGCGCCCGGCCAGGTGCTCGACGAGCAGGTCACCGATGTGCAGGACGTGCGCGGCCATCGCCGCCCGCGCGCCCTCGGCGTCGGCGCGCTGCAGGGCGGTGAGGATCGGCTCGTGGTCGTGGGCGGAGGCGTGCGCCCAGCCCTGCACCCGGCCGAAGTAGTGCCGCGGCACGTAGCCCACGGTCGTGTTCAGCAGCGCGGCGAGCCGCCGGGCCCCGGGCGCGCGGTTGATCGTGCGGTGGATCTCGTGGTTGAGGGTGTCCACGGCGGCCGCGTCGTCGACCGCGGCGGCCGCCTCCAGCTCGCTCTGGATCGCCCGCAGCCGGGCCACCTCCGCCGGCTCCAGCACGCCGGCGGCCCGGGCGGCCAGCTCGCCGGCCAGGTGCGCCTGCACCGCGAAGAGGTCGACCACGTCGTCGCGGGTGACCGGCTGGACCCGGAAACCGCGGCGGGGTTCCCAGCGCACCGTGCCCTCGCTGTGCAGGAGCATCAGCGCCTCGCGCACCGGGGTGGCGCTGACCCCCAGCTCGGCCGCCACGTGCTCGGTGCGCACGTACGCCGGCGCCCGCAGGTCGCCGACCATGATCGCCTCGCGGAGCCGGGCGGCGACCCGCTCCGAGAGCTGCCGCACCTCACCCATCGG
>JASLAP010000544.1 GCA_030147065.1 Pseudonocardia sp.
CCAGTGGCTGCACCTGCGCGAGGGCGCCTACGCGGTCGGCTTCGAGCCGTCCACGCACCACGTCGGCGGCGCGCAGGCCGCCCGCGACGACGGATCGATGACGTTCCTCGACCCCGGCGAGGAGCGCCGCTACACGACGACCTTCCGGGTGGGGGAGCTGTGAGGACCAGGGGGACCGACTTCCCGTTCGAGCCCGACCCGCCGATCCGGACCCGCGAGTTCGGCATCGGCGTGGTGGGCGCCGGGTTCATCGTGGCCGACGTGCAGCTCGACGCGTACTCCCGCGCCGGGTTCGACGTCCGGGCGATCACCTCGCGCACCCGGGCCACCGCCGAGACCGTCGCCAAGCGGTGGTCGATCCCGGCGGTGCACGACACCGTCGAGGAACTGCTCGACGACCCGGCCGTGCAGGTGCTCGACGTGGCCTACCCGCCGCACCTGCAGCCCGACGTCATCCGGGCCGCGCTGAGCCGGCCGCACATCCGGGGGATCCTGGCCCAGAAGCCGCTGGCGCTGGACCTGGCCGCCGCGACCGCCCTGGTCGACGAGGTCGAGGCGGCCGGCAAGGTCATGTCGGTCAACCAGAACATGCGCTACGACCAGTCGATCAGGGCGCTCAAGCAGCTGATCGACGCCGGGGAGCTGGGCGAGGTCGTCACCGCGACGGTCGACATGCGCGCGGTGCCGCACTGGCAGCCGTTCCTGCGCGACTACGACCGGCTCACCATCGCCAACATGAGCGTGCACCACCTCGACGCGCTGCGGTTCCTGTTCGGCGAGCCCGACGACATCTACACCGCCGTGCGCGCCGACCCGCGGACGGAGTTCGCGCACACCGACGGCATCGTGGCCAGCACCCTGCGATTCCCGAACGGCGTGCTCGCGCTGTCGTTCGAGGACGTGTGGGGCGGTCCGGTGCAGGAGGGCGTCGAGGGCGACGTGGCCATCCGCTGGCGGGTCGAGGGCACCCGCGGGCTGGCGACCGGGACGCTCGGCTGGCCGGACTTCCCGGACGGCAGCCCGTCGACGCTGCGGTACTCCACCACGGACACCGGCGGCTGGGTCGAGCCCACCTGGGAGACCCGCTGGTTCCCGGACGCCTTCGCCGGCGTCATGGAACAGCTGCAGCACGCCCTGGCGACCGGCGGGACACCGGCCCTGCCCGCCCGCGACAACCTCCGCACGATGGCCCTGGTCGAGGCCGCCTACCGCTCGATCGACGAGCGCCGCGCCGTCGCCCCGTCCGAGTTCCGGAAATGACCCAGCCCATCCACAAGGGAGTGTGACCATGCTGCCCGTCGGCATCTTCTCCGGCATCTACCAGCACGACCTCGACGAGGCCGCCCGCCGCGCCCGCGCGGACGGCTTCGGCTGCGTCCAGTACGACCTGGACTTCACCGACCCGAGGTTCACCGAGCAGGGCCTGACCGAGGACGAGTGCCGCACCATCCGCGACACCTACCGGCGCCACGACCTGCCGATCGTCTCGGTGTCGGGCTACACCAACATCATCCACCCGGACCCGGCCGAGCGGCAGCTGCGGCTCAACCGGCTGCGCGCGCTGATCCGCAACGGCCGCAACCTGGGCACCCCGTACGTGATCAGCGAGACCGGCACCTACAACGTCGAGAGCGACTGGGCGCCCGACCCGCGCAACCTCACCGAGGCCGGCTACGCCGAGTGCCTGGACGTGATCGGCGACCTGGTCGAGGAGGCCGCCAAGCACGACGCGGTGTTCTGCGTGGAGACCTACGTGAACAACGTGATCGGCACCATCGACGCCACCCTGCGGCTGTTCCGCGACATCGACAGCCCGCACCTGGGCCTGGTCATGGACCCGACCAACTACTACGAGGACCACAACATCGACGACATGGACGGCGTGCTGCGCCGGATGTTCGCCGAGCTGGGTCCGTTCATCAAGATCGCGCACGCCAAGGACGTCGCCCGGGCGACCGACTCCGCGGAGAAGCACGCCGACACCGGCGCCGCGGAGTACCTGTCCTTCCGCGGCGTCGGCGCGATGGAGCTGCACGGCCCGGGCCAGGGCGCGCTGAACTACCCGCTCTACCTCAAGCTGCTGGCCGAGCAGCACCCGAACATGCCGGTGATCATCGAGCACGTCACCGAGGGCGAGGTGCCCGCGGCCAAGCAGTTCGTCTACGGCGCGCTGACCGAGTCCGGCGTCTGACCCCCCGCCCCCTCCCCGTGGCAGGAAAGCCACTTTCAGGACGGATTCGGTCCTGAAAGTGGCTTTCCTGCCACTCGGGGGTGGCGCTCAGCTGATCTGGCCGGTGAGGTGGCGCAAACGGTTGCGGAAGGCGGCCAGCTTCGCGTCGCGGTCCTGCGGGGTGCCGCGGGTGGCGATGCGCTCGCCGCCGAACTCGAAGTCCTCGGCCAGCGCGTAGACCGGCATCACCGCGGTGGTCAGGCCGGCGTCGCCGACCCGGCGGCGCAGGTCGCGCAGGACCTCGGCGAACGGCGAGTGGCCGTGCAGCGAGTAGTAGTTCTCCACCACGTCCGCGGCGACCTGCGGGTGCAGCAGGTCGGTCTTGGTGACCGCGATCAGCAGCCAGACCGGCCTGCGCGACGTGCCGACCAGCGAGGCGATGTGGGTGGCGGTCTCCCGGAAGTCCTCGACCTCGCGCTCGCGCTGGCGGGCCCGGTGCGCGTCCAGGGTGAGCCCGGGGTCGCGGGTCTCCGGGGCGCCCGGGCGGGCGGTGGCCAGCCCGTCGGCGACGACGTGGACCACCCCGTCCACGGGGTCGCTGTGGAACAGCTGCTCGAACCCGGCGCGGCGGGCGGCCACGTCCCCGCCGGGCACGATCCGGAACCGCATCCCCGACAGCCCGGACCGCCAGGACTGCTTCTCCACCGTCGGGGACTCGAAGTCCAGCGGCGCGTAGTCCGCCTTGCGCGAGCACGCCTGGTGCACCAGCACGGTCTTGCCGCTGCCACCCAGCCCGGTGACCGCGACGATCGGGTTGCGGGCCCGGTAGGCCTCGGGCAGCCGCTCCCTGGCCGCCCCGATGACGACCGGGACGGCCGTCGCGGCGAGCCCGCGCACGACGTTGTTCCTGGCCAGTGACCGGACACCGGTGACGACGGAACGGGCGACGGGCATCGGGGCTCCTCAGCGGGACGGCGGTGGGTGTCCGATGCGGCCGAGCGGGGAGCGTGATCGGACGTCGGCCGGAGGATATCCAGCCGACCGGAACGCCTCTGCCGGGCCACCGCACGCGGTCACGACGGCCAGCACGAGCACGGCGACCAGCACGACCAGCAGGACCGCGACGGCGTGACCGGCGCCGACCCGCCGGTGCGGGCCGGTCATGCGCGCGCCCTCCCGGGGTCGGCCTCGTGGCAGGCCCGGGCGATCAGGGCGAGCGTCCGCGTGGCGCACGGTGCGGGATCACCAGGGATCCGTAGCCGCCCAGCCGGCACTGCCGGTGCGTGCAGTAGCGGCCGTCGGCGGACGGGAGGTGCTGGTCGAGGATCGTCGACCAGGCCGTGGTGTTCCTGGAGAGCTCGCGC
>JASLAP010000646.1 GCA_030147065.1 Pseudonocardia sp.
GCACCACCGCCGCCACTTCGCTGGGCCTGGACCTGGCGGGCCGGCGGGCGGGGGCGGGGGCGTGATCCGCGGGCCGGGGGTGCTGGTCACCGCGGCCGCGGCCGCGGGCGCGGTGGCCGTCGGCGCGACGGTCTGCCTCGGCGCGCTGACGGCCACCGCGCCCGCGGCCGCGGCCGCGGCGACCAGCACCCCCGGCCCGCGGATCACGCCCCCGCCCCCGCCCGCCGGCCCGCCAGGTCCAGGCCCAGCGAAGTGGCGGCGGTGGTGCCGATCGGGCGCTGGTCGGCGGTGGGCACGGCGGATCTCCTCGGACGGGTGCGTGGTCTCACCCGTCCGGCGTGAGGTGGCCGGGAGGTCCGGCCTCACGGCGTCCCGGCGGCCTCCCACCGTGGCGTGGGTCGGGCCCGCCGGGTGACCGCCCGCGGACGTGTGCTCCGACGGGCGGCCCCTCGCCGGATCAGCCGGGCAGCGCGGCCAGCTGCACCACCGCCCAGGACAGCGGTGGCAGCGTGAGCTGCGCGGTCCCGTCGGCTACCTGCACGCCGTCGAGCGGGCGCAGGCCCACCCGGTCCGGGTGCTGCTCGTCGTTGGTGGTGTGCCGGTCCTGGCCGTCGGCCGCGGCGAGCACCGCGGCGTGCTGCACGCGGACGTCGCCGAACGCGCGCACGCCGACCTCCACGGTGGCCGCCTCGGCCAGGTCGCGGTTGGCCAGGAACAGAGACACCACGCCCTGCTCGGCGTCCCAGGTGCCGGCCGCGTCGACCAGGTCGACGTCGCCGAAGCGGGGCGTCTCGTGCCGGTCGCTGCGCACCCGCACGTCCAGGATCTCCCCGGCCGCCCGGCGCCGGACCTGCTCGAACGGGTGCGCGATGGGCTGCTTCCAGGCCGGCCCGCCGGGCTCGCTGCGCAGCAGCCCGATCACGTTCACCAGCTGCGCCTGGCAGGCGATGGTGACCCGGTCGCCGTGGCGCAGCAGCGAGTTCAGCAGGGTGCCGACGACGACGGCGTCGGTGAGCGAGTACTCGTCCTCGATCACCCGCGGCGCGACCTCCCACCCGCTCTCGCCCTTGGCGATCGCCGAGTCCCGGTAGCGCGACTGGTACCAGACGTTCCACTCGTCGAACGACACGTTGATCCGCTTGTCGTGCTTGCCGCGGGCCCGCACGGCGTCCGCGGTGGCCACCACCGACTCGATGAAGGCGTCCATGTCGCGGGCGCAGGCCAGGAAGTCGCGCGGGTCGTCGTGCTCCTGGTAGTAGGCGTGCGCGGAGATGTGGTCGACCTGGTCGTAGGTCTCCTCCAGCACCACCCGCTCCCACTCGCCGAAGGTCGGCATGCCCGAGTGCGAGCTGCCGCAGGCGACCAGCTCGATCCGCGGGTCGACCAGCCGCATGGCCCGCGCGGTCTCCGCGGCCAGCCGCCCGTACTCGGCGGCGGTCTTGTGCCCGACCTGCCAGGGCCCGTCCATCTCGTTGCCCAGGCACCACAGCCGGATGTCGAACGGGTCGGCGCTGCCGTGGCTGCGGCGCAGGTCGGAGAACTTGGTGCCGCGCGGGTGGTTGGCGTACTCCAGCAGGTCGCAGGCCTCCTGGATGCCGCGCGTGCCGAGGTTGAGCGCCATCATCGGCTCGGTGCCGGCCGCGCGGGCCCACCGGGCGAACTCGCCGAGCCCGAACTCGTTGGTCTCGATCGAGCGCCACGCCCGGTCGAGGCGCCGCGGTCGCTGCTCGCGCGGGCCGACGCCGTCCTCCCATTCGTAGCCGGAGACGAAGTTGCCGCCCGGGTAGCGCACGACGGTCGGGCCGAGCTCGCGCACCAGGTCGAGCACGTCGGTGCGCAGGCCGTCGGCGTCGGCCTTCGGGTGGCCGGGCTCGTAGATGCCGGTGTAGACGCAGCGGCCCATGTGCTCGACGAACGAGCCGAACAGCCGGCGCGGCACCGGGGCGATGGTGAAGTCGGGATCGATGGTCAGGCGGGCGCGGGGCAAGCCGGGTCCTTCCCTGGTGCTGGCGGTCGAGGGGTCGGTGGCGTCAGGTGCCGCCGAGGCCGGTGGTGGCGACCCCGCGGACGATCTGGCGCTGGAACAGCATGAACGCCACGACCAGCGGCAGCCCGGCGAGGATCGCCGAGGCCATCACCTGGGCGTAGCGCACCCCGAAGCTGCTCTGCACCTGCACCAGCCCCACCGGGAGCGTCATCAGGCCGGGGTCGGAGGTGATGATGAACGGCCACAGGAAGTTGTTCCAGGCGTGGATGAACACGAAGATCGACACGGCGGCGAGGATCGAGCGCGACAGCGGCAGCACGATCTGCAGGAAGATCCGCAGCGAGCCGGCGCCGTCCATCCGGGCGGCCTCCTCGAGCTCGTGCGGGATGCCGTCGAAGAACTTCTTGAGGATGAACACCATCGCCGGGACCACCAGCTGCGGCAGGATGATCCCGAGGTAGGTGTCGGCCAGCCCCCAGGCCACCATCTGCCGGTACAGCGGCACGATGAGGATCTGCGGTGGCACCATGATCCCGGCGACGGTCAGCGCGAACAGCACCCGCCGGCCGCGGAACCGCATGCGGGAGAAGCCGTAGGCCGCCGCCGCGCACAGAGCCACGGTCAGCACCGTGACGACCAGCGTGACCACCGTGCTGTTGAAGAACCACGTGACCAGGTTGCCGTTGGTGAGCACCGTTGTGTAGGCCTCGAGGGTGAAGCCGCGCTCGGGCACGACCTCCAGCGGCACCGTGGTGGTGTCGGCCTCGTACTTGAGCGAGGTGAGCACCGCCCACACCAGCGGCGCCAGCCACAGCACGGCCAGCACGGCCAGCGCGGTGACCAGCCCGGCGCGGGCCAGCGGCGTGTAGCGCTGCACGGTCGTCGGCGGGGCGGCGCCGCGGCCGCGGGCCCTGGGCAGGGCGGTGACCGTGGCCGGGTTCGCGGGGGTGGCTGCGGTGGTCATGCTTCGCTCCTGCGGCTGAGCCGGGCCTGGACGAGGGCGATCACGATGATCAGCATGAAGAACATGTAGGAGATGGCCGAGGCGTAGCCCAGCCGGTAGTCGACGAAGCCGGTGTCGTAGACGTAGTGCAGGATCGGCGTCGCCGACCCACCCGGCCCGCCGCTGCCCCGGTACAGGATGTAGGCCTGGTCGAACAGCTTCAGCGAGGCCAGCACCTGCAGCACCATCACCAGCCCGGTGGTGCGGGTGAGCAGCGGCAGCGTGATCGAGAACAGCCGGCGCCACCCGCCGGCCCCGTCGATCGCGGCCGCCTCGTAGAGCTGCTCGGGGATGGCCTGCAGGGCGGCGAGGTAGAGCAGGAAGTTGAACCCGACGGTCCACCAGACGGTCAGGATGATCACCGACCAGAGCCCGACGTCCGGCTCGGTGAGCCAGCCGACCTCGGGCAGACCCAACCCGGTCAGCACGCCGTTGAACAACCCGAAGTCGCCGGAGAACAACCACTGCCAGATCAGCACGACGGTGGCCACCGGCAGCAGGAACGGCGCGAAGTACACGAAGCGCCAGAACCACTGCCCGCGCACCCCGGTCTGCGCCAGCAGCGCCATCACCAGCGCGATCGCCACCAGCGGGATGGTGCTGAGCACGGTGAACAGCACCGTGATCCACAGCGTCCGCCAGACCTCGGAGTCGGCGAACAGCCGGGCGTAGTTGTCGAACCCGACGAACTGCGACTCGGCGCTCACCAGGCTGGTGTCGAAGAAGCTCAGGCCCAGCCCGTAGAGCAGCGGCCACAGCACGAACGCCGCGTAGACCACCAGGAAGGGCAGCACGAACCAGATCCCGCCGCGCCCGCCGACGAGGCTGCGGCCCTCGGGGACCCGGGCCGGGGTGCGCTGCGGGGCGGTGGCCCCGGTGTCCCGGACAGTGCTCGACGTGCTCATCGGACCTCCCCTGCTGGGCTCGTGGGCCGGCCGTCCACCGCGGCGCTCACAGCGGGGATCCCAGGCTGAGCTGCTGGTCGAGCCAGCCGATCAGGTCGTCGGCGCCCTGCTCGGGGGTCAGCGCCCGGGAGTTGACCCCCTGCAGGGTCTGCCCGGCCCGCGACATCAGCGTCGACCCGGACCCGGAGAAGTAGCCCTCGGGATCGAACTCCGCCACCTGCGCCGCCTCCCGGTAGTTGGATATCGGCTCCTCGGCCAGGTACTCGGGGCTCTCGGCCACCGCCGACAGCGCCGGGATGTGGCCACCGCCGGTGGCCCAGCCGAGGCTGTTGCGCAGCATCGAGACGGCCATGTCGTAGGCGGCGCTGCGCGCGGCCGGGTCGAGCTGGGCCTGCGTCGGCAGGACGAAGCTGTGGCTGTCCGCCCTGACGTACGGGGTGTCGCCGTAGAGCAGCGGGAACTGCGTCATCGAGAACGGGATCTCCGCGGTCCGCGCCGTGGTCACCTCCCACGGGCCGATGAGCAGGAACCCGGCCTGCTGGCTGGCGAACGCCGCCGGCGCGGCCGGGCCGTCGAGGGTGCCCGAGGCGATGGTGCCGTCGCACATGTCGTGCATGAAGGTCATCGCCTGGACCATGGCGTCCCGGTCCACCTCGGCCGGGCCGCCGTCCGGCAGCCCCATCTCCCCGCCCAGCTGGCGGAAGGTCGACCAGAACACCATCCAGCTGGCGAAGTTGTCGGCCGCGCCGAAGGCGATGCCGGTGGCCCCGGTGACCTCGGCCGCGCGGCGACCGGCGTCGAGCATCTGCTCGGCGCTGCGGATCGGCGCCAGGCTGCCGTCCGGGGCGAGCAGCCCGGCCCGCTCGCAGATGTCGGTGTTGTAGTAGAGCACCAGGGGGTGGGTGTCGAGCGGCAGCGCCATCACCCTGCCGTCGATCGTCACCCGTTGCCGCACCGGTTCCGGGAACTCGTCCATCGAGACGCCGCGCGCGGCGTCTCGATGGACGAGTTCCCGGAACCGGTGCGGCAACGGGTGACGATCGACGGCAGGGTG
>JASLAP010000649.1 GCA_030147065.1 Pseudonocardia sp.
TCGGACCGGTGCGGCTGGGCATCGCCGGCCGTCCGGCCCGCAGCTGCGCGTAGCGCCCGCGCGGCGCCGTCCGCCGGGTGCGGTGGGCACCCGCGCTGCGGGTGCCGGTGCCGCCGCCGAGGCGGGCGCGCAGCGGGCCGAGGGTGTCGTTGCTGAGCAGGCCGGCCCAGACCAGGTCCCACAGCGCGGTGACCACGGCGTCGTCGGTGGCGGCCGGCTCGCCGGCGTCCACCAGGGTCCGGGCGGCGCGGTCGGCCAAATCCCGGAAGAAGAGCGCGCCACCGCCGGTCGGCGGACCGGCTGGATCGGGCAGGCCGAGGGTGGCGAGCAGGGCGCGGTGCAGCGGAGTGGCCGCCAGGTCCGGCTCCGGATCGGGCAGCAGCAGGTCGGCGACGTCGGCCGGGGCGACGGCGAGCCAGCCGTCCGCGCCGGCCAGGGCCCCGCAGCCGACCCAGGTGACCTCGCCGGCCGCGGTGAGCTCGTCGAGCAGTGCCGGGGTGTAGCCGGGCAGGCGCGCCGGGAGCACCAGCGACTCCAGCGCGCTGGCCGGCAGCGGCGCGCCGGCCAGCTGCTCGACGACGCCGAGCACGTCCTCCGCGCCCGGCGCCCGCCGCATCCGCCCGCGCCGCCCGCCGTCGCCGGTGCGCACGCCCTGCCAGGCCGGCAGGAACCGGCCCAGCGCCCGCTGCTCGACCGGCTCGACCTCGGCCCGCAGCCGGGCCAGCGAGGCCCGCCGCAGCCGGCGCAGCACCTCGGCGTCGCAGTACTCGACGCCGCTCGCCCCCGGGTGGGCTCTGTCATGAGCACCGTCATGAGCACCGTCATGAGCACCGTCATGAGCACCGTCGTGCATCCCGACCGGCCGCAGCTCGCCGCGGACCAGCCGGCCCGAGCCGACCAGCCGGTTCAGCACGCCGGTCACCACCGCCACCCCCAGCCCGAAGCGCTCCGCGCACTCGGTCGCGGGGAACGGGCCGTGCGTGCGGGCGTAGCGCAGCACCA
Source organism: Pseudonocardia sp. (assembly GCA_030147065.1). Taxonomy (GTDB): domain Bacteria; phylum Actinomycetota; class Actinomycetes; order Mycobacteriales; family Pseudonocardiaceae; genus Pseudonocardia. The sequence continues at coordinate 1,003 of JASLAP010000649.1, forward strand.
GGTCGCCCAGCGGGTCGGGCACCGGTTCGGTGAACGTCTCGGGCACCCCGACCGGCAGCGCCGCGCCCAGCGCGTCGCGGACCCGACCGGCGTCCTCGATCGGCAGCCAGCGCTCCTGGCCGGCGATGCGCACCCGGATCGCCCGCCGGGTGGCCTCCAGCCCGGCCAGCCACTCCTCGCGGATCCCCCGGGCCGCGGCCTCGGCGGTGCTCAGGTCGCCCAGGAAGCGCAGCAGGTCGGCGGCGCCCTCGGCGTCGCGCGCCCGCCGGTCCTCGGCCAGCCGCTGCAGCGAGGCCTCGACCTCGGCGACGACCTCGGGGTCGAGCAGCTCGCGGATCGCCTCCGAGCCGAGCAGTTCGGCCAGCAGCGTCGAGTCCAGCGACAGCGCCGCGGCCCGGCGCTCGGCCAGCGGGGCGTCGGACTCGTAGAGGAACATCCCGACGTAGCCGAACAGCAGGCTGCGGGCGAACGGCGACGGTGCCGGCGTCGCCAGCTCGACCACCTGCACCCGCCGCGAACGCACGTCGGACATCAGCTCGCGCAGCCCGGGCAGGTCGTAGACGTCCTGCACGCACTCGCGCATCGCCTCGAGCGTGACCGGGAACTGCTCGTAGCGGCCCGCAACCGCGAGCAGCTGGGCCGACTTCTGCCGCTGCTGCCACAGCGGGCTGCGGCGCCGGGGGTCGCGGCGGGGCAGCAGCAGCGAGCGCGCCGCGCACTCCCGGAACCGGGACGCGTACAGCGACGAGCCGCCCAGCTCGGCCACCACGATCTGCTCGACCTCGGCCGGGTCGAGCAGGACGTCCTCGGCGGTGGGCACCACCTCGGCGCCGGTGTCGTCGACCGCGTCGGGCAGCCGCAGCACGATGCCGTCGTCGGCGGCCGCGGCGTGCACCTCCACCCCGCGCCGCTCCCGCATCCGGGCCGCGATCGCCAGCCCCCACGGGCCGTTGACCTGCGACCCGAACGGCGAGTGCACGACCAGCCGCCAGTCGCCCAGCTCGTCGCGGAACCGCTCGACCAGGACCGTCCGGTCGCTGGGCACGTGCCGGGTGGCCTCGCGCTGCTCGTGCAGGTAGGCCAGCAGGTTGTCGGTGGCCCACGCGTCCAGCCCGGCGGCGGTGGCCCGCCCGCGGGCCGCCTCGTCGTCCAGCGCGGACATCTCGCGGACGAACGCGCCCACGGCGCGGCCCAGCTCCAGCGGCCGGCCGATCGACTCGCCCTTCCAGAACGGCATCCGCGCCGGCACCCCCGGCGCCGGGGTGACGATCACCCGGTCGTGGGTGATGTCCTCGACCCGCCAGCTCGACGTGCCCAGCAGGAACGTGTCGCCGACCCGCGACTCGTAGACCATCTCCTCGTCCAGCTCGCCGACCCGCGAGCCCGCGCCGTCCGCGCCGCCCGGGGTCATCACCGCGAACAGCCCCCGGTCGGGGATCGTGCCGCCGGAGGTGACCGCGAGCCGCTGCGCCCCGGGACGGCCCTGCAACTGGTCGGTCACCCGGTCCCAGGTGATCCGGGCGCGCAACTCGCCGAACTCCTCGGACGGGTAGCGCCCGGCGAGCATGTCCAGCACCGAGTGCAGCGCCGAGTCGGGAAGCGCGGCGAACGGCGCGGCCCGGCGGACCACGGTGGCCAGCTCGGACACCGTCCACGGTTCGAGCGCGACCATCGCCACGATCTGCTGGGCGAGCACGTCGAGCGGGTTGCGCGGGTAGCGGCGCGACTCGATCGCCCCGCTGGCCATCCGCTCGGCCACCACGGCGCACGACACCAGGTCGCCGCGGTACTTCGGGAAGACGACCCCCCGGGAGATCGCGCCCACCTGGTGGCCGGCGCGGCCGATCCGCTGCAGCCCGGAGGCCACGCTCGGCGGTGCCTCGACCTGGACCACCAGGTCGACCGCGCCCATGTCGATGCCCAGCTCCAGGCTGGAGGTGGCCACCACGCAGGGCAGCAGGCCGCTCTTGAGCTCCTCCTCGACCAGGGTGCGCTGCTCGCGCGACATCGACCCGTGGTGGGCCTTGGCCACGGTGGGCGGCGCCCCGCCGCCGATCCCGGACTGCCCGATCGCCTCGGCGGGGAAGGACGTGCCGTCCGCGGTCGCGGCGTCGAGGTCCTGGGCCCCGTCGATCTCCGCAGCCTGTTCGGCCTCCTCGGCGGCCAGCTCGTTGAGCCGGGCGGTGAGCCGTTCGGCCAGCCGCCGCGAGTTGGCGAACACGATCGTCGACCGGTGCTCGCGGACCAGGCCGAGCAGCCGCCGTTCCACCGCGGGCCAGATCGACGGCCGCTGCGCGGTGCCCGCCGCCGAGCCGACGACCTCCTCGTCGGAGCTGCCCGGGGCCGGCCGCTCGTCCAGCGCGGCCAGGTCGGGCACCGGGACCTCGACGGTGACCTCGATGGTCTTCGGGATCGGTGGCTGCACGACCTCCAGCGGGCGGGTGCCGGCCAGGAACGTGGCCACCTCGTCCAGCGGTCGCACCGTGGCGGACAGCCCGATCCGCTGGGCGGGCCGGCGCGGGCGGGTGGGGTCGGCGCCCGCCGCCGTGGGCGGGACGAGCTCCGGCCCGCCCACGGCGGGACCGTCCGCGTCGGGGGCCCGGGTGAGCAGCTCGTCGAGCCGCTCCAGCGACAGCGCGAGGTGCGCGCCGCGCTTGCTGTCCACCACGGCGTGCACCTCGTCGAGGATCACCGTCTGCACCCCGCGCAGCGACTCCCGGGCGGCCGAGGTGAGCAGCAGGAACAGCGACTCCGGGGTGGTGACCAGCACGTCGGGCGGGGTGCGGGCGAACTTGCGGCGCTCGTCGGCCGGGGTGTCGCCGGTGCGCATGCCGACGGTGATGTCGGG
>JASLAP010000717.1 GCA_030147065.1 Pseudonocardia sp.
GCGAGCACGCCACCACCCGGGTGGGGCCGCGCGGTGGGCAGGTACAGGTGCCGGTCGAGGTGCTGGAGGCGGTGACCGTGCGCCACCACACCTCCCGCGCCAGCGATCCCCACCGGCATCTGCACCTGCAGATCAACGCCCGCGTGTTCGCCGCCGAAAGATGGCGGGGATTGCACACCGTCGGCGTGCGGGACTTCCTCGCGGCAATCAACGGGATCGGACACGCCGCGGTCGCCACCGACCCACACTTTCGGGCCGCCCTCGCGGCCCACGGCTACACCCTGAGCACGACTGAAGAAGTACTGGAGCTCGCTGGCTACATCGGTCCCTTCAGCGCCCGGGCGGCGCAGATCGGACACCACCGGGACCGCTACGAACGGGAGTGGACGACCGCACACCCCGGTCAGACGCCCGGGCCGGCGCTGCGGCGAGCCTGGGATGCGCGGGCGTGGGCCGAGCGCCGCCCGGACAAGGTCGTCCCGCAACCCGGCGAGGACCTCACCGCCCGATGGGTGGCCGAGCTGGTCGCCCTCGGCTACCGCGACGCCGGCCGGCCCGTCGACCTGGCCCCGACCCCGGTGGATGAGCTGGACCGCGACGGTGCGGTCGATCGCGTCCTGGCCCGGCTGGCAGCCCGCCGTTCGGCGTGGAATGCCGCCGACGTCCGCGGCGAGGTGGAGCAGCTGATCGCCGCCGCGGGGATCGTGGTGGATGCCGCCGTCCGCGGTGAGCTGGCCGAGGACCTCACCGCCCGCGCCCTGTCCCGCTGCGTTCCACTGGTTGACCGCGACGGCGTGCCCGAGCACATCCGCGCGTGGACCTCGCAGCCGGTGCTCGACGTGGAGGCCGACCTCGCCGCCCGGCTGGCCGCCCGCAACCGCGACCCACACGCCACCCCGCGCCCGCTGCGGCCGCTGCCCGCCGGACGAGTCGAGGCGGTGCGTGGCTTGGACGTCGGGCAGGCGGTGGCGGTCACCGCTCCGGCCGGTGACCGGCCGCTGGTAGTGGTGGAGGGCGCGGCTGGCGCGGGCAAGACCACCACCCTCGCCGCCACCCGCAGCCTGCTCGAGAAGCAGGGGCGGCGGCTGACGGTGGTCACGCCGACGCTGAAGGCCGCGCAGGTCGCCGCCGGCGAGCTCGGCGCTCCGGCGGGGTCGGCGGCGTGGTTGGTGTACCAGCACGGCTGGCGATGGGACGACCAGCGAACCTGGACCCGGCTGACGACTGGCGAGGTCGATCCGGTCACCGGCCGAGTGCACACCGAGCCTGAAGGGGGGGCGCGGCTGCGCGCCGGAGACCTGCTGGTGGTCGACGAGGCCGGGATGCTCGACCAGGACACCGCCCGGGCCCTGCTCGCCGTCGCTGACGAGTCCGGGGTGCGGGTGGCGCTGCTCGGTGACCGGCACCAGCTGCCCGCCGTCGGCCGCGGCGGCGTGCTCGACCTAGCCGCCGCCCACACCGACCCCACCACACTGCGGACCTTGAACGCGGTACACCGGTTCACCCGCGCCGACGACACCGGCGGCACGGTGCCCGACACCGGCTACGCCGGGCTGACCCTGGCCATGCGCACCGGGGAGGATCCAGGAGGGGTGTTCGACGTCCTGGCCGCCCGCGGCCACATCCGTCTGCACGTCGACGCCGCAGCGCGGGAGGAGGCGCTGGCGGAGGCCGCCGCCGCGGCCGGGGCCGCAGGGACGCCGGTGGTCGTGGTGGTCGACACCCGCGAGCAGGCCACCGCGGTCAATGCCGCCATTCGGGACCGGCTCGTCGCCGACGGCCTGGTCGATGACATCCGGACCACGGGTACCCGGGCGGGGCAGCGCGTCGGCTCTGGGGACCGGATCGCTACCCGCCGCAATGACCGCCGGCTGGGCGTCGCCAACCGCGACACGTGGACCGTCACCGCGGTCGGCCCAGATGGCGACCTCGTCGTTGCCCCTACCGGCGACCTCGTTGTCACCCCGACCTCCGACGCGTCCGGCGGCGTCACCCCAGGCGCAGGCCAGCGGCGGCAGCTGCCCCGCGATTACGTCACCTCGCACGTGGAGCTGGCCTACGCCACCACCGCGCACGGGGTGCAGGGCGACACCGTTCCGACCGCGCACGTGGTGATCGGTGAACACACCGGCGCCGCATCGGCCTACGTCGGGATGACCCGCGGCCACACCGCCAACACCGCCCATCTGGTCGCCGCCGACCTGGCCGATGCGCGGGCCCAGTGGATCGCCGTCTTCGGCCGAGACCGGGCCGACCTCGGCCCCGGCCACGCCGCCGAGCTCGCCGTCGCCGAGGCCGCGGGCTACGCCCAAAGCCGGCCGCTGGATCAGGTGCTGCCCGACCTGCACCAGGCGTGGGAGGTCGAGCAGCGCTGCATCGACCGGCTGGCCTCCTGGGAGCCGCAGTTGAACATCCTGCGCCAGGTGGTGGCGGTCGAGGCCGACCACGCCGGCGAGCTCGCCTGGCTGGCAGCCGAGGAGCGCCGGACGGCCCTGGCCGCCGAGCGCGCACAGGACCGAGCCGAGACCTGTGCGCGGATGGTCCTCGTCAGTGCCGACCGGCAGCGCGACGGCGTGCTGGCCTGCTGGGACACCGAACGCGAAGCAGCCCGTGCCGCTGCCCGAGTCGTACTCGATGGGCCGGGACGGCTGCGGCTGCGACGGGCAGCGGTGAGTTGTGCCGGCGAGCACCTGGTCGCCTGGGCCGGCCGGTGGCGCCCCTACCTGCCCGACCTGCCCACCGGCCC
>JASLAP010000056.1 GCA_030147065.1 Pseudonocardia sp.
CGTCCCGGACGTGGCGACCGGGGCCCGGGCGGTGCCCATCTACCAGTCCACCAGCTTCGTCTTCGGCGACACCGACGACGCGGCCAGCCTGTTCGCGCTGCAGAAGTACGGGCTGATCTACAGCCGGATCGCCAACCCCACGGTCGCCGTCCTCGAGGAGCGGTTGGCCAGCCTGGACGGCGGCATCGGCGCGGTGGCCACGGCCAGCGGGCAGGCCGCGGAGTTCCTCACCTTCGCCTGCCTGGCCGGCACCGGCGACCACATCGTCGCCGCGGCCGGGTTGTACGGCGGCACGGTCACCCAGCTGGACGTGACGCTGCGCCGGTTCGGCGTGACCACGACGTTCGTGGCCACCGGCGCCGGCCCGGACGCCTACGCCGCGGCGATCACCCCGCGGACCCGGCTGCTGTTCGCCGAGGTCGTGTCCAACCCCGGCGGCGAGATCGCCGACCTCGCCGCGCTGGCCGACGTGGCGCACGCGGCCGGGCTGCCGCTGGTGGTGGACGCCACGATGGCCACCCCGTACCTGTGCCGCCCGATCGAGCACGGCGCCGACATCGTGATCCACTCGGCGACCAAGTTCCTCGGCGGGCACGGCACCACGCTGGGCGGGGTGGTGATCGAGTCCGGCCGGTTCGACTGGGGCAACGGCCGGTTCCCGGAGATGACCGAGCCGGTGCCGGCCTACGGCGGACTGAGCTGGTGGGGCAACTTCGGCGAGCTGGGCTTCCTGACCCGGCTGCGCGCCGAGCAGCTGCGCGACATCGGCCCGGCGCTCTCCCCGCACAGCGCGTTCCTGCTGCTCCAGGGCATCGAGACGCTGCCGCAGCGGATGGACGCGCACGTGACCAACGCCCGCGCGGTGGCCGAGTGGCTGCACGCCGACCCGCGGGTGTCGTTCGTCCGCTGGGCCGGCCTGCCCGACCACCCCGGTCACGAGCTGGCCCGCCGCTACCTGCCGCTGGGCCCGGGCGCGGTGTTCTCCTTCGGGGTGCGCGGCGGGCGCGAGGCCGGGCAGCGGTTCATCGAGTCGCTGCAGCTGTGCAGCCACCTGGCCAACATCGGCGACGCCCGCACGCTGGTCATCCACCCCGGCTCGACCACCCACCGCCAGCTCACCGACTCCCAACTGCGCGACGCCGGCGTCCCGCCCGACCTGATCCGGATCAGCGTCGGGCTGGAGGACGCCGACGACGTCATCTGGGACCTCGACCGCGCCCTGGACTCGGCCACCCGCGGGTCGGCCGCCCCCACCACCGCCCCCGGGAGCATGTCGTGACCTGGCAGAACCCCGGCCCGGCCGAGCGGCTGCGGATCCTGCGCGAGACCCGCACCGTCGCCGTGCTGGGGGCGTCGGCCAACCCGGCCCGGGCCAGCAACTTCGTCACCACCTACCTGCTGGCCAGCACCGGCTTCGAGGTGTACCTGGTGAACCCGAACGCCACCGAGATCCTCGGCCGCCCGGTGTACCCGGACCTGGCGTCGTTGCCGGTGGTGCCCGACCTGGTCGACGTGTTCCGCCGCCTCGCCGACCTGCCCGCCGTGCTCGACGAGGTGTTCGCGCTGCCGCCGGGCGTGCGCACGTTCTGGACCCAGTTCGGCCTGGTCGACCAGGACGTGGCCGGGCGCGCGGAGGCGGCCGGGCTGCAGGTGGTGATGGACCGCTGCCTGAAGGTCGAGCACGCCCGCTTCCACGGCGGCCTGCACATCGCCGGGTTCGACACCGGCGTGATCAGCGCCCGGCGCCGCGGCACCGACCCGGTCTGAGGCTCAGGCCGCCGCGATCACCTCGATCTCCACCAGCCACTCGTCGGCGAGGGTCCCGACCACGATCGCCGTGGTCGGTACGGCACGCCCCCCGAGTGCGCGCACCCGCGCCTCGGCGTTGGCCTCGGCGTAGGCCGTGTCGCGCAGGTAGCTGGTCAGTCGGACGATGTTGTCCACGGTCATGCCGGCCGAGCCGAGGATCGCGCGGATGTTCGACCAGACCAGCTCCAGTTGCCCGGTCAGGGTGGCTCCGGGCGTGCCTGCCGGATCGAGCCCCATCGTGCCGGCCACGAACAGCAGTCGCTGCGCCTCGCGCACCTCGACGGCGTGCACGTAATCGGGGGTCGACGGGTAGACACCGTCGGACGGGTCGTGCGGGACGAACTGCATGCGGGACCTCCGGTCGACGAGGGCGTGCCGGCACCGCCCGGGCCGAGCCTGTCCGGCGTCGGCCCGGCCGTCGAGCGGTTTCCCGATCAGCCGGTGATCAGCGAGACCAGCGCCCGCAGCACCAGCACCGCCGGCACGGTGATCGCCAGCAGCAGCGCGAACGACCGCCGTCGCGCCCGCACCACCAGCCACACCACCCCCGCGACCACCAGCGTCACCGCGACCAGCACCCCGACCAGACCGATCAGCCCGCCGCCGGACGCCGGCACACCCTCGACGAGCAGCACGAGCAGCAGGTTCAGCAGCGCCCCGGTGCCGGCCGCCGCCAGGACCGCGGGGAAGCGGGTGCCGTGCTGGACCTCACCGACCGGCGGCGGGGGATGCTCCTGGTTGGCCGGGTAGGGCGGCGCGCCGGGCATCGGGGCGTGCGGCGGCAGCTCCATGTAGGGCTGGTAGCCCGGGGCGCCCGCCCACGACGGCGGGCGCTCGTCCGGGTCCGGGCGGTCGTCCGGTCGGGACGGGCTGGACATACCCGAACCGTATCCCCGCTCGCACCCCCCGGCGCGCCGTCGGCCGCACCCCGGCCGCCCCGGCGGCTGCACGACCAACCGCTCGCGCAGCCCGTGAGGTGCCCTCGCAGCCGCCGCCGGGCTGCGAGCACCCGCGACGGGCTGCGCCACCCGCCACGGGCTGCGCCACCGCAACGGTGGGTGCGTGGATCAGGGGGTGCGGGTGCGGCCGTAGGTGAGGCGGCGCAGGACGGCTTCGGCGGGCCCGCGCACGTCCAGCCGGGCCGACGCCGCCGCCACCAGCAGGATCACCAGCCAGGCCCCGACGGCCAGCAGCGCCGCCGAGCCCGGCCGCAGTTGCGCGCCCAGGCCCAGCGCCCACGCCGGCAGGAGCGCGGCGTAGGCCACCGTCTGGGCCAGGTAGCACGACAGCGACCGCTGCCCGCACGCCTGCAGCGCCCGCCCGACCGGGCCGACCCCGCCCCGCCGGCCCGCCCGCAGGGTCAGCAGCCCGAACAGCGCGGCGTAGCCGACCCCGCCTGCGTAGCCCGTCGCCGCGTGCAGGCAGCCGAGCAGCGCGACCACGCCGGTCGACGGGTCCCACAACCCGCCGCCGACCAGGGCCAGCGGCAGTCCGCCGAGGGCGGCGGCGCCGATCCCGACCGTGGCCAGCCGGCCCAGCAGGCCGCGGTGGCGCTGCGGGTCGTCGAGCAGGCCGCGGCGCGCCCCCCAGGCACCCAGCGCCACCGCGCCGGCCACCGCGAGCGCCGAGCCGATCAGCCCGCCGCCGAGGTACTCGGCAGCCCGCGCGCCGAGCGCGGCGACCGGATCCGCCACCGCGGTCGAGGGCAGCACGGCCTGCGTGGTGGCGATGAACGCCACCGCCGCCCCGAACAGCGTGGTCAGCACCAGCCCCACGACGCCCACGGCCACCAACCCGGAGTCCTGACCGCGGACCAGCAGCCCGGCCAGCAGGACGGCGAGCAGGCCGTAGGCGCCGACGATGTCGCCCGAGAACAGCAGCACCCCGTGCAGCACCCCGATCAGCAGCAACCACCAGCCGCGGCGGCGGACCAGCGAGACGACCGCGGGCGCCGGCAGCCCGACCGCGGCCCGCCGCCGGGCCAGCTGCACCACCCCGTAGCCGAACAGCAGCCCGAACAGCGGGTAGGCCCGGCCGTCGACCAGGGCCAGTTGCAGCACCGTGACGACCTGGTCGGCGCCCTGCGGGTCGGCCGGGTAGCCGCGCAGGCCCAGCGGCCGGCCGTGCCGCCACACCGTGACGTTGGCCAGTGCGATGAGCAGCAGCATCCCGCCGCGGGCCAGGTCCGGGGCCAGCACCCGGTCGGTCAGCGGGGTGGCGCCGGGGTCACCCGGTCCAGCGGTCATGGCCGCACCCTAGGCAGGCGCCCGTCGCGATGTGTCGCCGCCCACCCGCCCCGGGTGCTCCCCGTCCCGGCACCGGCGGGCGGTGAGGGCTAGCCTCAGCGCGTGTCTGCGTCGACCACCGCACCTGTCACTGTCACCGTCACCGGAGCCGCCGGGCAGATCGGCTACGCGCTGCTGTTCCGGATCGCCTCCGGCCAGCTGCTCGGGCCGGACACGCCGGTCCGGCTGCGCCTGCTGGAGATCCCACCGGCGGTGAAGGCGGCCGAGGGCACCGCGATGGAGCTCGACGACTGCGCGTTCCCGCTGCTCGCCGGCATCGACATCACCGACGACGCCACCGCCGCCTTCGACGGCGCGAACGTTGCGCTGCTGGTCGGCGCCCGCCCGCGGACCAAGGGCATGGAGCGCGGTGACCTGCTGGAGGCCAACGGCGGGATCTTCGCCCCGCAGGGCCGGGCGATCAACGCCGGGGCCGCCGACGACATCCGGGTGCTGGTGGTGGGCAACCCCGCCAACACCAACGCGCTGATCGCCCAGGCCGCCGCCCCGGACGTGCCGAAGGAGCGGTTCACCGCGATGACCCGGCTCGACCACAACCGGGCGGTCGCCCAGCTGGCCAAGAAGCTGTCGGTGCCGGTCACCGGGATCCGCCGGATGACCATCTGGGGCAACCACTCGGCCACCCAGTACCCCGACCTCTACCACGCCGAGGTCGACGGCAAGACCGCCGCCGAGCAGGTGGACGACGCCTGGCTGCGCGACACCTTCATCCCGACCGTGGCCAAGCGCGGCGCGGCGATCATCGAGGCGCGCGGGGCCTCCTCCGCGGCCTCGGCGGCCAACGCCGCGATCGACCACGTGCACGACTGGGTCAACGGCACCCCGGAGGGCGACTGGACCTCGGCCGCCGTCCCCTCCGACGGCTCCTACGGTGTCGCCGAGGGCATCATCTCCAGCTTCCCGGTGGTGTCCCGGGGCGGCGCCTGGGAGATCGTGCCGGGCCTGGAGATCGACGAGTTCTCCCGCTCCCGGATCGACGCCAGCGTCGCCGAGCTCAACGAGGAGCGCGAGGCCGTCAAGGCCCTCGGCCTGCTCTGAGGCAAGAGCCCCCACCGTCCGGTTCAGGAAGGCAACCTTCAGGCCCGCGGCGGGCGGGAAGGTGGCCTTCCTGAACCGGCGCGAAGGGAGGACCGGGTCAGCCGATGAGGGCGATGGCGAAGGCCTCGGGCGGCACGGTCAGCGCCGTCTCCGAGCCCTCGACCGGCTCGCTGGCCAGCAGGATCCGGCTGATGGTCCCGTTCATGGCCAGCGTGACCGGATCGCCGCCCAGGTTGCAGGCCACGCGCAGCCGCCCCCGGTGCAGCACGATCGTCCGGGCCCGCTCGTCCACGTCGACCTCGACCTCGTCCAGCCACGGGTCCGACAGCTCCGGCCACGCCTTCCGCAGCGCGATCAGCTCCCGGTGCATCCGCAGCAGGGTGGCGTGCGGCTCGCCGGCCGGCTCGTCCCAGTCCAGCTTCGAGTCGGTGAACGTGGACTCGGCGTTCGGGTCGGGCACGTCGGCGTCGCCCCAGCCGTGCTCGGCGAACTCCGCCCGGCGCCCGTTGCGCACGGCGTCGCGCAGGTGCTCGTCGGGGAAGTAGGAGAAGAACTGCCACGGCGTGCGGGCGCCCCACTCCTCGCCCATGAACAGCATCGGGGTGAACGGTGAGCTGAACACCAGGGCGGCTCCGCAGGCCAGCAGCCCGGGGGAGACGGTCTCGGTGAGCCGGTCGCCGGTGGCCCGGTTGCCGATCTGGTCGTGGTTCTGCAGGTAGGCCAGGAACCGGTGGCCCGGGATGCGGCGGGTGTCCACCGGGGCGCCGTGGTTGCGCCCGCGGAAGCTGGACCAGCTGCCCTCGTGCAGGAACGCCCGGGTGAACACGTGCCCCAGCCCGGTCAGCCCGGCGGTGGCGAAGTCGGCGTAGTAGCCCTGGTCCTCGCCGGTCAGCGCGGTGTGCAGGCTGTGGTGGATGTCGTCGGCCCACTGGGCGTGCATGCCCAGCCCGCCGGCCTCCCGGGCGGTGACCATCCGCGGGTCGTTCAGGTCGGACTCGGCGATCAGCGACAGCGGCCGGTTCAGGTGCGTGCTCAGCGACTCCACCTCGACGGCGAGCTGTTCGAGCACGTGCACGGCCCGGGTGTCGCGCAGCGCGTGCACGGCGTCGACGCGCAGGGCGTCGACGTGGAAGTCGCGCAGCCACATCAGCGCGTTGTCGATCATGTAGCGGCGGACGTGCTCGGAGTGCGGGCCGTCCAGGTTGAGCGAGGGGCCCCAGATGTTGGACCCGGCGAAGTACGGGCCGAACCGATCCAGGTAGGCCCCGGACGGGCCGAGGTGGTTGTAGACGACGTCCAGCACGACGCCCATGCCGCGGGCGTGGCAGGCGTCGACGAACCGCTTGAACCCGTCCGGTCCGCCGTAGTTCTGGGTGACCGCGTACCAGCCGACGCCGTCGTAGCCCCAGTTGCGCGGGCCGTCCACGGCGTTGACCGGCAGCACCTCCACCAGGTCGACGCCCAGCTCGGCCAGGTGGTCCAGGCGGGTGATCGCGGAGTCGAACGTGCCGGCCGGGGTGAAGGTGCCGATGTGCAGCTCGTAGAGCACGCTGCCAGGCAGCTGGCGGCCGGTCCAGGACTGGTCGGTCCAGAGGTGCCAGCCGCCGTCGTAGACCCGGGACGCGGCGTGCACGCCCTCGGGCTGCCAGCGCGAGCGCGGGTCGGGCAGCGGGGTCTCGTCGTCGTCGAGCAGGAACGCGTAGGCCGAGCCGGGCTGGGCGCTCGGCACGCCCGCCCGCCACCAGCCGGCACCGTCGGGCTCCATCGGGTGCGGGGTGCCGTCGACCAGCACCCGGACCCGGTCCCGCAGCGGCGCCCACACCGCGAAGTCAGTCACGGCCGAAATCCTGCCGTCCGCGGCGGGTCCGCGCCGGTTCGGGTGCCGTGATCCCGGCCGCCCGCAGAGCGGTCAGAGACGGCGGTAGCCGGGGTGGACGCCGGGGGTGAGGCCGTGGTCGGCGGCGATGCGGGCGAGCAGGGCGGCGAGGGTGGTCCGCTCATCCTCGTCCAGGGCGGCGCACACCGCGGCGTCGTGGTCGCGCGCCACCTCGCCGACCCGCCGCAGCAGCTCGTGGCCGGCGTCGGTGACGTGCAGGGCGTGCAGGCGGCGGTCGTCGGGGTTGCGCCGGCGCTCGATCAGCCCGCGCTCGTCGAGCCCGTCGACCAGCGCGACCAGCCGGCTCGGCGGGGTGCCCAGGTGCCGGGCCAGGGCCTGCTGCGACTGTCCGGGCGCCGCGGCCACCGCCCGCAGCAGCCCGGTCTGCGGCGGGGTGAGGTCCAGCTCGGCGATCCGCTCGGCGAACCGGGCGGCCGCGTGCGAGCCGATCTGGGTGAGCAGGAACGCCGCCCCGGGACCGTTCGGCCGGGGTGCGCAGTCCGTCGCGGGGAGGTCGTCGGGGCGGGTCACGACGCGATCGTAACACTTGACAAATCATATACATTGGAGAACCGTTCTTGGCATGAATGGATTGCCGAACGACCTCGCGCTCCCGCCCCGACCGACCCGCCGGTCCCAGGAGGGTCCACCGCTGATCGTCCCGGCCCTGGCCCTGACCGGGCTCACCGTGGCCGGCGCCGTCCTCGGTGGCGCCGGGCCCCGCCCGGACTCGGCCCCGGCCGACGTGCTCGCCCACGCCGCCGCCAATCCGACCGCCATGGCGCTCGCCGCGACCCTGCTGCTCGGCTCGGCCTTCCCGCTGGTGGTCTACGCGGCCACCGCGGTCACCCGGCTGCGGCGCCTCGGCGTCTCCGCGCCCGGCCCGCTGATCGGCCTGGCGGGCGCGGTGCTGGCCGCCGGGTCGGCACTGGCCAGCGCGCTGTTCGGGTGGACGGCCGCGCAGACCGCGGGCCTGGGCGAGCCGGCCCTGGCCCGCACCCTGGCCACGCTGTGGTTCGCCACCGGCGGGGTCGGCTTCGTCGCGCCGTTCGGGCTGCTGGT
>JASLAP010000068.1 GCA_030147065.1 Pseudonocardia sp.
TCGGGGGCCACGCACCGGTAGCCGCGCCCGGCCAGCCGGGACGCCACCCCGGTCCACGACGACGCCCGCTGCGGGAAGCCGTGCAGCAGCAGCACCGGGTCGCCGTCGGCGGGCCCGTGCTCGACCACGTCGAAGGCCAGCCTGCCCCGGGTCGTCTCCCGGCTCACCGTGCGCACCGGCCCATCATGCCCGGGCGCCCGCGGCGGTCGCTGCCGCTGGGCGGGAGTGGGCGAGGAGCCCAGGTCCCCCGCTCGCCGGTTGTGCGACGGTGGAACGTCGAGTTCAGTGTCGAGTTCAGTGGGGCCCGGGGCCGCGGCTACGGTCCGGCGGGCCAACCAGGCGGGCAACCGGCAATGGGAGTGAACACGTCGTGACCGTGCAGCCGTTCCAGCGAGTCGCCATCGTGAACCGGGGTGAGCCGGCGATGCGGCTCATCAACGCGGTGCGGGAGTGGAACGCCGAGCTCTCCTCCCCCGGTTCGGCCCAGGGTTGGGCACTGCACGACCGGCCCCCGCTGCGCACCATCGCCGTCCACACCGCGGTCGACCGGCACGCCATGTTCGTCCGCGAGGCCGACGAGGCCGTGCTGATCGGCCCGGACGACCCGGACCAGGCCTTCGAGGCCAGCCCCTACCTCGACCTCGACGAGCTGTCCCGGGCGCTGCGCGCGGCCCGCGCCGAGGCGGTCTGGCCGGGCTGGGGATTCGTCTCCGAGCGCGCCGACTTCGCCCGGCTGTGCCGCGACCTGGGGATCGTCTTCGTCGGGCCGTCCCCGGAGGTCATGGAGCGGCTCGGCGACAAGATCGCGGCCAAGGAGCTGGCCGAGCGGGTCGGGGTGCCGCTGGCCGCGTGGAGCGGCGGTGCGGTCGCCGACCTGGCCGCGGCGCGCGAGCACGCCGAGCGGATCGGCTACCCGCTGATGGTCAAGGCCGCCGCGGGCGGCGGCGGGCGTGGCATCCGCCGGGTGGACGGCCCCGACGGGCTGGCCGAGGCGTTCGAGCGGGCGTCGTCCGAAGCGGCCAAGACCGCCGGCGACGCGACCGTGTTCCTGGAGCGCGCGATCCGCGGCGGGCGCCACGTGGAGGTGCAGGTCGTCGCGGACGCCGCCGGTGAGGTGTGGACGCTGGGCGTGCGGGACTGCTCGGTGCAGCGGCGCAACCAGAAGGTGATCGAGGAGTCCGCGTCCACCGCGCTGGACGCCGAGCAGGAGCAGCTGCTGCGCGAGTCGGCGGCGAACCTGGCCCGCGCGGCCGGCTACGTCAACGCCGGCACCGTGGAGTTCCTCTACGAGCCCAAGGAGCGGCTGCTGTCGTTCCTGGAGGTCAACACCCGGCTGCAGGTCGAGCACCCGGTCACCGAGGCCACCACCGGGGTGGACATCGTCAAGCTGCAGCTGCACGTGGCCATGGGCGGGCGGCTGGCCGACAGCGGCGCCGCGCTGCCCGACGGGTCGGCGCCGCCGGCCCGCGGGCACGCCATCGAGGCCCGGCTGACCGCCGAGGACCCCGAGCAGGAGTTCGCCCCGGCGCCCGGCCGGATCGACCACCTGGCCCTGCCCAGCGGGCCGGGCATCCGGGTGGACACCGGGGTGGCCGCCGGCGACCTGATCCCCCCGCAGTTCGACTCCATGATCGCCAAGGTGATCGCCTGGGGCCGGGACCGGTCCGAGGCCCGCGCCCGGCTGTCCCGGGCGCTGCGCCAGACCGCCGCGGTGATCGACGGCGGGACCACCAACAAGGCGTTCCTGCTCGACCTGCTGGACCGCCCGGAGGTCCTCTCCGGGGAGACCGACACCACTTGGCTCGACGGCATGATGGCCGCCGGTTACACCCCGCCGCGGCGCCTGGACGTCGCGCTGCTGGCCACCGCGGTGGAGGCGCAGGACGCGCACGTGGCCCGGCAGCGCCAGCGGCTGTTCACCTCCGCCGAGCGCGGCCGCCCCGAGGTCGGCCACGGCGCCTGGCACCAGGTCGACGTGCGGGCCGCCGGGGAGTCCTACCGGCTGCGCGTCGCGCAGACCCGCGGCGGGCGCTACCGGGTCGAGCTGGACGGCACGGTCGTCGACGTCGACGCCGAACGCACCGGCCCGGTGGAGCGGCGGCTGGTCGTCGGCCCGGTCGAGCACCGGGAGTCGTTCGCGGTGCTGGCCGTGCCGCCGCGCGGGTCGTCGTCGGACTACCTGATCGAGGTCGACGGCGCGGTCCACCGGATCTCCGGCGGGGAGGCCGGGCTGGTCCGCGCGCCGGCCCCGGCGATGGTGGTGGCCATCCCGGTCGCCGAGGGCGACGACGTGGCGGCCGGCGACGTGGTCGCCATCGTGGAGAGCATGAAGCTGGAGACCGTGCTGCGGGCCCCGGTCGCCGGCCGGGTGCGGGAGGTCCTGGTCTCGCCGAACACCCAGGTCGAGGGCGGCACCAAGCTGGTGCGCATGGAGCCGGATTCCGACGCCGCGCCCGCGGCGCCCGGCGGGCGGGCCGACCTGTCCGCCCTGGCCACCCCGGCGGTGAGCGGCGCGGACCCGGCCACCGCCGCGGCCGAGGCCCTGGCCTCGCTGCGCTACCTGGTGCTCGGCTTCGACGCCGACGAGCGCGAGGCCCGCCCGCAGCTGGCCGCGCTGGCCGCGGCCCGCGCCGAGCTGCCCGCCGACGACCCGGCCGTGCTGGCCGGGGAGACCGCGGTGCTGCGGATCTTCGCCGACCTCTGCGCGCTGTCGCGCAACCGGCGTGGCCCCGAGGACGAGACCGAGCCGGTGGACCCGGCCGGCGAGGAGGCCCGCAACCCGCAGGAGTTCCTCTACGCCTACCTGCGCTCGCGCGACGCCGACGCGGAGGGGCTGCCGGAGTCGTTCCGGGCCAAGCTGCGCCGCGCCCTGGCCCACTACGGGGTGCCCGACCTGGAGCCCACCGACCAGCTCAACAGCGCGCTCTACCGGATGTTCCTGGCCCACCGCCGGGCCAGCGCGCACGTGCCGGTGGTGCTGGACCTGCTGCAGTGGCGGCTGGCCCACCCCGATGCGCTGCCCGAATCGGCCCGCGAGGACTACCGGGCGGTGCTGGACCGGCTGGTCACCGCGACCCAGCTGCGCCACCCGGTGGTCGGTGGGCTGGCCCGCCGGGTGCGCTACACCTGCTTCGACGCCCCGCTGATCGCCGCCGAGCGGGCCGCCGGGCAGGACGCGGTGCGCGAGGAGCTGGACCGGCTCTCCGCCGACCCGGCCGAGCGGTCCACCCAGATCGACCGGATCGTGGCGGCCGCCGAGCCGATCCTCGGGGTGTTCGGCGGCGAGCACCACGCGGCCATGCTCGAGGTGATGACCCGCCGCTACTACCGGGTGCGGCCGCTGACCGGCGTGGCGGTGCAGGACCGCGGCGGCCGCCCGCTGCTCACCGCCGAGTACACCCACCAGGACCGCACCATCGTCGTGCTGGCCACCACCGTGCACACCGCACCGGACGCGCCCCCGGCCGGCGACCCGATGGCCGTGCAGGGCGACCTGCGGCGGCTGATCACCCAGTTGCCCGCGGGCCGGGTCGCGGTGCTGGACCTGTACGTGATCGCCGGGGAGGCGCCGGACGCCGACCCGGAGCGCTCGGCGGAGAAGATCCGGGCCCTGCTGGGCCGGCTGCCCGAGCGGCTGGCCCGGGTGGCCGTCGCCGTCCGCCGCCCGGACGGCGACGAGCGCTCGGCCTGGTTCACCTTCGTCCCGACCGGCCCGGACGACCGCCGCCCGGTCGAGGACCGCACGCTGCGCGGGCTGCACCCGATGGTGGCCGACCGGCTCGGGCTGTGGCGGCTGTCCGGGTTCGAGCTGACCCGGCTGCCGTCGCCGGTGGACGTGCACCTGTTCCGCGCGGTCGGCCGCGAGGTGCCGGCCGACAAGCGGCTGATCGCGCTGTCGGACGTGCGCGACCTGACCGTGCTGCGCGACGACGACGGCTCGATCCGGGCGCTGCCCCAGCTGGAGCACGTCCTGGACTCCTGCCTGGACGCGCTGCGCGCGGCCCGCGCCGCTGACCGCGGGGACGCCGCGCTGGACTGGAACCGGGTGCTGCTCTACGTCTGGCCGGTGGTCGACGTCCCGCTCGACGAGCTGGACGCGGTGGTCCGGGTGCTGGCGCCGCGGACCGTCGGGCTGGGGCTGGAGCAGGTGCTCGTCCAGTTCCGGTACGCCCCCGACGGCGCCGAGCCGCGCGAGTACCTGCTGCGGATGTCCCGCCCGCCGGGCGCCGGGCTGACCGTGCGGGTCACCGAGCCGCCCGCGCACCCGCTGCGCGAGCTGGACGCCTACGCGCAGAAGGTGATCCGGGCGCGCCGCCGCGGTGCGGTCTACCCCTACGAGCTGGTGCCGATGCTGCTGCGCGACCCCGACCGCCGCGGCACCAACGGCGGCGGCAACGGCGACGGGCCCGGCACCTTCACCGAGTACGACCTCGACGACCAGGGCTCGCCGGTGGTGGTGGACCGGGCGCCGGGCGGCAACACCGCCAACCTCGTGCTGGGCACGATCACCACGCCCACCGAGCGCTACCCGGAGGGCATCACCCGGGTGGTGCTGATCGGCGACCCGACCAAGGCGCTGGGCGCGCTGGCCGAGCCGGAGTGCCGCCGCGTGGTGGCCGCGATCGAGCTGGCCCGCCGGCTGGACGCGCCGATCGAGTGGTTCGCGGTGTCGGCCGGGGCCAAGATCGCCATGGACTCCGGCACCGAGAACATGGACTGGATCTCCCGGGTGCTGCGCGCGATCATCGAGTTCACCCAGGACGGTGGCGAGCTGAACGTCGTGGTCACCGGGATCAACGTCGGCGCCCAGCCGTACTGGAACGCCGAGGCCACGATGCTCATGCACACCAAGGGCATCCTGGTGATGACCCCGGACAGCGCCATGGTGCTCACCGGCAAGCAGTCGCTGGACTACTCCGGCGGGGTCAGCGCCGAGGACAACTTCGGCATCGGCGGCTACGACCGGATCATGGGCCCGAACGGGCAGGCGCAGTACTGGGCGCCGGACCTGTCCGGCGCGGTGGACGTGCTGCTGCGGCACTACGCGCACACCTACCGGGCGCCCGGCGAGCGGTTCCCCCGACCGGCGGCGACCACCGACCCGGTGGAGCGCGACGTCTCGGACTCCCCGCACTCGGGCCCGGGCTGCGACTTCGCCACGGTCGGCGAGGTCTTCACCGCCAACCCGGAGCGCAAGAAGCCCTTCGACATCCGCTCGGTGCTGGCCGCGGTGGCCGACGCCGACCACCCGACCCTGGAACGCTGGGTCGACATGATCGACGCCGAGGGCGTCGTGGTGCTGGACGCGCACCTGGGCGGGCAGCCGGTGGCCATGCTCGGCATCGAGTCCCGGCCGCTGCCCCGGCGCGGGCCGGTCCCGGTGGACGGGCCGACCACGTTCACCGCCGGCACGCTGTTCCCGAAGTCGTCGAAGAAGACCGCCCGGGCGATCAACGCGGCCAGCGGCAACCGCCCGCTGGTGGTGCTGGCCAACCTGTCCGGGTTCGACGGCTCGCCGGAGTCGCTGCGGCTGCTGCAGCTGGAGTACGGCGCCGAGATCGGCCGGGCGGTGGTCAACTTCGACGGCCCGATCGTGTTCTGCGTGGTCAGCCGCTACCACGGCGGGGCCTTCGTGGTGTTCTCCGGCACCCTGCACGACAACATGGAGATCGCCGCGGTGGAGGGCTCCTACGCCTCGGTGATCGGCGGGGCGCCGGCCGCGGCGGTGGTGTTCGCCGGCGAGGTCAACAAGCGCACCGCGGCCGACCCGCGGATCGCCGACCTGGAGGCGCAGATCGCCGAGGCCGGTCGGGCCGGCGACGAGGCGCGCAGCGCCCGGCTCACCGCCGAGCTGGCCGCGCTGCGGCCCGGGGTGCGCTCGGAGAAGCTGGGCCAGGTGGCCGACGAGTTCGACACCGCGCACAGCGTCCAGCGCGCCCAGCAGGTGGGTTCGGTCGACCGGATCGTGCCGCCCGACCAGCTGCGGCCGTACCTGATCGACGCGGTGCGGCGGGGGATGGTGAGGGCCGGCGACCGTCGGTGAGGGTGCTCGTCCTGACCCACGGCACCCGGGGGGACGTGCAGCCCTACGCCGCGCTCGCGCTGGCCCTGCAGCAGGCCGGGCACGAGGCGGTGCTCGCCGCCCCGGCCGGCTCGGCCGCCCTCGCCGAGCCGTACGGGCTGCGCTTCGCTCCGGTCGACGACGGCCCCATCACCCTCGCCGACGATCCCCTGCTCCGGCAGGCCGTCGAGACCAACTACCGCGGCCTGCGGGGCAAGCGGCTCGCCGTCGAGGTGGTGCGCCGGGCGGCGCCGATGATGGAGCGGGTGTTCCGGGACATGGTCGACGTCGCGCGGGAGGGGGCCGACGTCGTCGTGCACGCGCCCGGGATCCCCGGGCACCGCATCGCCGAACTGCTCGGCGTGCCGGCCGTGCCGGCCGCCCTGCAACCGATCTGGGTGCCCACCCCGGCGTTCCGCAGCCCGATGCTGCCGGTCCCGCTCCCGCGGGCGCTCAACCGCGCCTCCTACCTGCCGACCCGACTGCTGCTGCGGTTCGCCGGCCGGCCGGGCGGCCGACCGGACGCTGCGGCCGTCCCGTCGGCGGGGGCGCCACGACGTCCTGCGCCGCCCGGACGGAACCCCGGCGACGGTGCTGCAGGCGTTCACGCGCCACCTGCTGCCCCCCGACCCCGGCTACCCGCCGTGGGTGCACACCACCGGCGCCTGGTTCCTGCCCGCGCCGCCCGGGTGGAGCCCGCCGCCCGAGCTGTCCGCATTCCTGCGGGCCGGGGAGCCGCCGGTGTACGTCGGCTTCGGCAGCATGGTGGGCACCGATCCGCGGGGGGTCGGCGCCGCGGTGGTGGAGGCGACGCGCCGGGTCGGGGTGCGGGCCGTCATGGTCAGCGGGTGGGGCGGGGTGCGCGTCGACGACCTCCCCGACCACGTGCTCGCCGTGGACGGGGCGCCGCACGACTGGCTCTTCCCGCGGACGGCGGCGATCGTGCACCACGGCGGCAGCGGCACCACCGCCGCCGCCCTCGCCGCCGGCCGGCCGCAGGTGGTCTGCCCGTTCGTGGGCGACCAGCAGTTCTGGGCGGCCCGCGCGCACGCCGTGGGGGTCGCTCCGGCACCGCAGCCGCAGCACCGGCTGACCGCCAGCGGACTGGCCGACGCCGTCCGGTCGGCGGTGCACGACCCCGGGACCGCCGCCCGGGCCGAGCGGCTCGGCCGGCTCGTCCGCGACGAGGGTGGCGTGTCGGCCGCGGTCCGCACGCTGGAGTCCGTGGTGGACGGTCCGCACGGGCGGCCCGCCGGGTCGACTTCCTGAGGGCACCTGTCGACCGCCCGCGCACCGGTCTGCTGACGGATTCCGGACGCTCCGGGCTCCCGGTCGCTGAGCCGCCTGCGTGCCGGCTCAGCCGGCCGTCCACGGTGTGGCTCCCGAGTTGCAGGCCGGTGGTGGCGAACCGGGTGCTGACGGTCCCGTCGGGAGCGGCCACGAAGGTGCCCAGATCGATCCCCTCCGGCAGCAGCATGACCCGGACGGTGCTGCCCGGGACGAAGTTGTGGCCGGTCGCGGTCTGCTGCTGGCCGGCCGGGATGACCGGCCGGGCGATGGTTCCGTACAGCGGGCCGCCACGGGGTCCGCAGTGGCGTCGGCCGCGGTCGGCACGGCTGCGGTGGGGGCGACCGCCGGACTCACCGACGTCGTCGGCGACCGGGACGGGCAGGACTGGACGGACCCGGTGGGCGGAGCGCTGCAGTCCGGGGCGGCGCCGGTGGTGAGGGGCACGGCGGACGGCGTCGTCCACGGCACCGCGCTGGACGTCCACGCGGCCGTCGACCGCGGTCCCGCCCGCCGGAGGCCAGGACGGCTCCGACGCTCTGTGACCGTCCGGTCACCCTTGAGCCGATCTTGAGGTGGATCCGACCCGACGCAGAGGCGCGGGACGGATCGTCGTCTCTGCAAGGCCCGCACCAAGTGGTGCGAACGCAGAGAAGGAGTACGCCATGTCCGATCGACGCAGCAAGCAGCGGACCGGCCGGTTGGTCGTTCGTGGTGCCGTCGGCGCCGCGGTACTCGTGCTGGGAGTCGGCGGGTTGGCCGGCACCGCGTCCGCGGCCGAGGACGACGGCACCGTCGACGGGAACGTCGTAGTGGGGTCGTCGATCGTGCTGAGCGGGCTCACCCCGAGCTTCACCCTCACCGGGATCCCGGGAGCGACGGTGGAGGGGTTGGGGGTCGTCGACTACAACGTCGAGACCAACAACCTGGCCGGCTACGCGGTCACCGTGCAGAGCCAGACCGACACGATGCTCGCCACCGCCGCGGGCAACCTGGATTCGATCCCGATCGGGGCCCTCAGCGCCCGTGACGGCGGGGTCGGCACGTTCACCTACGTGCCGGTGGCCGATTCGACGTCACTGGTCGGGACCACCGTCCACACGCAGGCCACCCGGTCTGCCGAGAACGGCGATGCGCTGAGCACCGACTTCCAGGTCGACATCCCGTTCGTCAACTCCGACACCTACACCGCGACGCTCGACTACGTCGCGGCGACCCTGTAGGTCCTGATGCGAGGGACACCGATCACCACCGTCCTGCGGCGTAGCGCCGTCCTCTCGGCCTGCGTCCTGCTGTCCGGCTGGTCGGTGCCTCTCGCGCAGGCGGCCGAGACCCCGGCCCCGCCGCCGCCCTCGAACTCGACGACCTATGAGCTGAACGACGACCAGTTCTCGTTGACCATCAGCCCGACCCGGCTCGTCGTCGGCCCGGACGACATCGCCCGGACCGCCGAGGTCAAGGTGATCAACACCGGCCAGGCCGCGGTGCCGGTCACCGTGCAGAAGCGCAACTTCACCGCCGGCCCGGACGGTTCCCTGAACTACCAGCAGGACGCCCCGTACGGGGCCGCCGACTGGTTGACCGTCGGCCCGGAGAGCTTCCAGCTCACGCCCGGCGCCACCCAGCTCGTCACCGCGGACATCGCCGTGCCGGAGAGCCCCGAGCCCGGGGACCACCACGTCGCGTTGGTCTTCCTCGTCCCGGCCGGCGAGACCGACGCCAACATCAAGGTCAACCGCGGCATCGCCACGCCGATCTTCATCACCGTGCCGGGCCCGACCGACGACTCCGTGGCGATCGGCGACCTGAGCGCGCCCGGCTTCGCCCTGCGCGGCCCGGTCGACATCTCCGCGGAGCTGCGGAGCACCGGGACCGTGCACCGCGACTTCCGCGGCGACGCCCCGCTGACCCTGACCTCCGCCGGCAGCGCCACGACCTTCCCCGACTTCACGGTGCTGCGCGGCGCGATCCGCGACGTGAACACCGTGTGGGATCCGCCGCTGATGTGCATCTGCCACCCCACCGTCACCTACCTCGACGCCGCCGGCGTGCCGCAGACGGCCACCGCCACGGTCGTGGTCTTCCCGGTGGACCTGTTCGCGGGCCTGGTCCTCCTCGCGGTCGCCATCGCGTTCGCCGTCCGCTGGCGCCGCCGCCGCTTCGAGGCGGCTGTGCAGCGGGCTGCCGAGGCCGTCCGCTGGGGACCCCCTCCCCCAGCAGGCAGTCATGCCTAGGAAGGCCACCGGACGCGCGTGGGGCCGGATGCGTGCCGTCGCCGTCGTCGTGCTGATCTCCCTGGTCACCACGACGATCGGTGTGCTCGTGCCGACGGCGGCCTACGCGGCGGGCACCGTGCTGTTCCAGAACTCCTTCGCCAACCGGACCGTGGACGGAACCGGGACGGTGACGAAGCCGACGCCGACCAGCGGGGCGAACGTCGCCTGCCTCACCGCATGGGGCAACAGCGCCACGCTCCCCCTGCTCAGCTGCGGGGGGACCTACGACGGGCAGGGCAGCGGAAAGCTGCGGCTCACCGCCGCCGTCGGCGACCAGGTCGGCGGGGTGTTCGGCAAGGACAGCTTCCCGACGTCCAACGGCCTCGACGTGACCTTCACCTCCTACCAGTGGGGTGGCGGTGGCGCCGACGGGATGTCGTTCATGCTCGCCGCCGTCGATCCGGCGAACCCGGCCGCACCCACGACCATCGGACCGGGCGGCGGTTCGCTCGGCTATTCCCCCGCCGGGTCGGTCAGGGGCCTGCCCAACGCCTACCTCGGCATCGGCCTCGACGTGTACGGCAACTACAGCAGCTCCGGGTGGTCCGGCAGCGGCTGCACCAACCCGCCGAACTTCGGCACGGCGGTGGCGGGTGCGGTGGTGGCGCGCGGGCCGGGCAACGGCTCGGTCGGCTACTGCGGGCTGACCACCACCTACAACGGCACGACCGCATCCAGGGTCGCCCTGCGCGCGTCCACGCGCGCCGCATCGGCCGTCCCGGTCCAGGTGCTCGTCAACCCGACCGGGGCCTCGTTCACCTCCGACTCCGGGCAGAGTGTGGCCGCTGGCACCTACAAGGTCATCGTCACCCCGGTCGGGCAGGCCACGCGGACCCTCAGCGGCCCGCTGCCCACGGTCGCCTCGGGCCTCTACCCCTCGACCACCTGGCTGACCGGCGCCGGCATACCCAAGCAGCTGGCCTTCGCGTTCGTCGGCTCCACCGGCGGGGTGACCGACACGCACGAGATCTCCAACGCCAAGGTCCTGACGTTCAACCCGGTGCCGCGGCTGGCCGTCGCCACCACCAGCTACAGCGCCGCCACCTCCGGGCCCGGCGCCCCGGTCACCTACCAGGTGGCCACCAGCGTGCTGGCCGGCGCCAACGTGGCGAGCCCGGTCTCGGTCACCCACACGGTGCCGACCGGCGTGGTCCCGGTCGGCGCCTACGGCACCGGGTGGGTGTGCGACGCAGCGGTCGGGCGGACCATCACCTGCACGACGAGCGCGTCGGCCTTCGCCAACGGCACAGCCCTGCCCGCACTCACCGTGGTCGCGATCGTGACCGGCGGGAGCGTGTCGGCCGCGGTGGTCCAGGGCAGCTCGACGACGGTGGCCTCCTCGACCGACGCCAGCCCCGCCACGGACTCGGCGATGACGGCCGGCACGGTGCCGGCCGCACCCACCGGGGTGTCGATCTCACCCGCCACCGGGCCGATCACCGGTGGCGGGCTGACCTACGTCACCGCCTCCACCAGCAACATCCCGCCCACCGCGATATACATCGGGACGGACGCCGAGCAGCGGGCCGGCACCCCGGTCGTGTTGCTGCCCTGCCCATCGGGTCGCGCCCCCGGGTGCTTCAACATCGAGGGCAACACGATGGTCATCGCCTCGATGCCGGCCAGGGCGACCGCAGCGACGGTCACCGTGACCGTGGTGACGTTGGGCATCGCCGGCGCCACCACCTACGTGTACGCGGGCAGCCCGGCGGTCCCGGCGACCCCCACCGCCACGGCCGGGATCTCCAGCGCGACGCTCACCTGGGCCGCTCCCGCGGACAACGGCAGCGCGATCACCGGGTACGTGGTGACCCCGTACCTCGGCGGCGTGGCGCAGGCCGCCCAGACGTTCGACGCGTCGTCCACCACGCGCACCCTCACCGGTCTCACCCCGGGCGGCTCGTACACGTTCACCGTGGCCGCGACCAACGCCTACGGCACGTCCGCGGCCAGCGCCAAGTCCACCGCGGTCGTCCCGTACGCGCTGCCGGCCGCCCCGGTGATCTCCGCGGCCACCGCGGGGAGCCAGTCCGCCGTGCTGAGCTGGAGCGCCCCGAACAACGGTGGCAGCACCATCACCGGCTACGTGGTGACCCCCTACATCGGCGCGGTGGCCCAGGCCCCGCAGACCTTCGCCGGGACCGCGACCACCGCAACGGTGACCGGGCTGACCGCCGGCACCGCCTACACCTTCAGGGTGGCCGCGCAGAACCTGGCCGGAACGGGGCCGCAGTCGGCCGCGTCCGCCTCGGTGACCCCGAACCGGTCCCCCGGCCTGGCCTTCGCCGCGCCACCGGCCGGGCAGGTCGGGGTGGCCTACAGCCAGCAGCTCACGGTCACCGACGGGACCGCGCCGTTCACCTGGTCGATCAGCTCCGGGACGCTGCCCGCCGGCCTGACCCTCAACGCCTCGACCGGGCTGCTCAGCGGCACCCCGACCGCGGCCGGCAGCTCACCGGTGACCATCCGGGTCGTCGACGCCAGCGGCCAGGTCGCCACCCGGGCGGTCACCCTGGTGATCGCGGCCGCGCCGGGCGTCGTCTTCACCCCCGCGGCCGGCGAGGTCGGCGTCCCCTACAGCCAGCAGCCGACGGTCACCGGTGGCACCGGTCCCTTCACCTGGCGGATCAGCGCCGGCAGCCTGCCGGCCGGCGTCACGATCAACGCCGCCACCGGTCTGGTCAGCGGTACGCCGACGGCCAGCGGCACCTTCAGCATCACCGTCACCGCCACCGACTCCTTCAACCAGGTCGCCTCGGCGACCGCCTCCCTCGTCGTCGTCGCCCGCCCGGCCTTCACCGCGACCGCTCCCCCGGCCGGCCAGGTCGGTCTGGCCTACAGCCACACCTTCGCGGTCACCGGTGGCGCCCTCCCGCTCACCTGGTCGGTCTCGGCCGGGAGCCTGCCGGCCGGGCTGACCCTCAACACGAGCACCGGCGCGCTGTCCGGCACCCCCACCACGGTGGCCAGCTCCCCGTTCACCGTGTCGGTGGTGGACGCCAACAGCCAGACGGCCGCCAAGCCGGTGACCGTGGTGATCGGCACCGGACCGCTGGTGATCGCCACGTCGGCGAACGTCACCTCGACCACCGCGGGCAGCACCGTCGGGTACACGGTCACGATCACCAACTCCAGCTCGACGGCCTTCACCGGGGTCACGGTGAGCGCTCCGCTGACCGGGGTGCTCGACGACGCGGTCTACAGCGGCAACGTGTCCGCGACCAGCGGGACGGCGTCCTACAGCGCGCCGAACCTCGGCTGGACCGGGAACGTCGGCGCCAACGGCACGGTCACCATCACCTACTCGGTCACCGTGAACGACCCCGACATGGGCAACAAGGTGCTCGCCACCACCGTCACCTCCCCGACCCCGGGCACCAACTGCGCCGCCGCCAGCACCGACACCCGGTGCACGGTCACCGTCACCGTCGCCGGGCTGAGCATCCTCAAGACCGCCACCGTGGCGACCACCACCCCGGGCAGCAAGGTCGGCTTCCAGATCGTCATCACCAACAACGGGCAGACCAGCTACCCCGCGGCGACCTTCACCGACAGCCTCGCCGGCGTGCTCGACGACGCCGTCTACAACGCCGACGCCGCGGCGACGACCGGCAGCGTGGCCTACACCGCCCCGTCGCTGACCTGGACCGGCAGCCTGGCCCCCGGCGCGAGCGCCACTATCACCTACACGGTGACCGTCGCCGACCCCGACCTCGGCAACAGGTCGCTGACCGGAACGGTCGTGTCCGGCTCGACGGGCAGCCCGTGCCCGAGCGGCAACCCGGCACCCTCCTGCACCGCGACCGTGACGGTGCTGGTTCCGGCCCTGTCGATCACGAACACCGCGTCGGTCGCCACCACGACGCCGGGCGGCGTCGTGACCAACACCGTGACGATCTCCAACACCGGCCAGACCCCCTACACGGGCGCGTCGGTGACGATCGCCGGGGCCGGCGCACTGGACGACGCGACCTACAACAACGACGCCGCCGCCTCGACGGGGTCCGTCGCGCCCGGAGCGGACGGGACCTCCCTGATCTGGACCGGCAACCTGGCCGTGGGGGGGACGGCCACCGTCACCTCCTCCATGACGGTCCGCAACCCCGACCCCGGCGACCGCACGCTGACCGTCGTCGCCAGCTCGACCGCGGCGGGCAGCACCTGCCCGGTCGGGTCCACCAACGCGGCCTGCACCAGCACCGTCCGGGTCCTGATCCCCGGCCTGACCATCGCTCGGTCGACCGACGTCGGCACGACCACCCCGGGCGCGGTGGTGCGCTACACCGTCTCGGTCACCAACTCCGGCCAGACCCCGTACACCGGGGCCGCCATGAGCGACGCGCTGGCCGGGGTGCTCGACGACGCGCTCTACAACGGCGACGCGGCCGCCACCACCGGCGTCGTCTCGGTGACCGGCTCGACGCTCACCTGGACCGGCGACCTGGCCGTCGCGGCCAGCGCCACGATCACCTACTCGGTCACGGTG
The DNA here is from genome assembly GCA_030147065.1 of Pseudonocardia sp. Classification (GTDB taxonomy): domain Bacteria; phylum Actinomycetota; class Actinomycetes; order Mycobacteriales; family Pseudonocardiaceae; genus Pseudonocardia. Next base: position 14,111 of record JASLAP010000068.1, read on the forward strand.
AACGATCCGGACGCCGGCGACCGGGCCCTGGTCGCCACGGCCACGTCGACCTCGACGGGCAGCAACTGCCCGGTCGGCGGGACCGCCCCGGAGTGCTCCAGCAGCGTCAGCGTGCTCATCCCCGGACTGGGCATCGTCGTCGCGGCCGACCCGGCGACCTCCACCACCCCCGGCGCGGTCGTCCGCTACCTGCTCACCGTGCAGAACACCGGTCAGACGCCCTACACCGGCATCCAGCTCACCCTGAACGTCCGCGGCCTGGTGGACGACGCGACCGTGAACAACGACGCCCTGGTCAGCACGGGTGACCAGGTGTTCAACGCCGATGGCACCGCGACCTGGACGCTCAGCCTGGCGCCCGGGGCGACCGCCACCACCACGGTCTCGGTGACCGTCAACAAGCCGGTGACCGGGGACAAGGACCTGCACACGTTCGTCACCGCCGACGTCCCCGGCAGCAGTTGCCCGACCGGCTCGGCCGACCCGGCCTGCGCCTCCCACGTCACCGTCCTCATCCCGGGCCTGGTCATCACCAAGACGGCCGACGTGGCGACGGTCGAGCCCGGCGGCACGGTCGGCTACACCATCACGGTCGGGAACAACGGCGAGACCACCTACCCGGCCGCCGAGTTCACCGACTCGCTGGCCGCGGTCCTGCCGGACGCGATCTACGCGAACGACGCGACGGCGACCAGCGGCATCGTGAGCTACAGCTCGCCGGTGCTGTCCTGGAGCGGCGCGCTGGCGCCCGGGGCGACCGCGACGATCAGCTACTCGGTCACCGTCCGCAACCCCAACCTCGGCGACAACTGGCTACACAACACGGTGGTGTCCGCTTCGGCGGGCAGCAACTGCGGCACCGGCAGCACCGACGCCCGCTGCACCACCACCGCGCAGGTGCTCGTCCCCGGCCTGACGATCGTCAAGACGGCCGACGCCCCGACCACCGCCGCCGGCGCGCGGATCGGCTACACCGTCACCGTCACGAACTCGGGAGCCACGGACTACAGCGGGGCAGCCTTCACCGACCCGCTGACCGGCGTGCTCGACGACGCGGACTACAACAACGACGCGGTGGCCGGTGCCGGCACCGTCGGCTACGCCGACTCGACTCTGACCTGGACCGGGGCGTTGGTGCCCGGCGCCAGCACCACCATCACCTACTCGGTCACCGTGCGCGCGGCCGGCGGCGGCAACAACCTGGTCACCAACACCGTCTCCTCGGCCACACCGGGCAGCAACTGCGCTGCGGGCAGCGCGGACCCGCGGTGCACCAGCACGGTGCCGGTGGCCGCACTCGTGATCACCCAGACCGCCGACGAGCCGACGACCACCCCGGGGTCGATCGTGCGCCTCACCCAGACCTTCACCAACACCGGTCAGGTCCCCTACGTCGGGATCTCCGTCGTGAGCCCGCGCGGCGACACCGCCGACGACACCGTCCCCACCGGCGACCAGACCGCCTCCTCCGGATCGTTCGTCCGGACCGCGACCGCCATCACCTGGACCGGTGACATCCCCGTCGGCGGCGTCGTCACCTCCACCCGCACGCTCACCGTGAAGAGCCCCGACCCCGGCAACCGGATCATCACCGCCACCCTGGAGTCCACCGCCCCCGGCAACAACTGCCCGCCGACCGGCACCGATCCCCGCTGCACCTTCACGGTCACCGTGCTCATCCCCGGGCTCACCATCACCAAGGCGGCCGACACCACCTGGACCGTCCCCGGCGGCACCGTCGGCTACACGGTCACGGTGACGAACACCGGCCAGACCTCGTACGCCGCCGCCCCGGTCGTCGACCAGCTCGGGGCAGTGATCGACAAGGCGACCTACGACGGCAACGCCACGGCGAGCAGTGGAACCGTCGCCTACAGCGCGCCGGCGCTGACCTGGACCGGTGCCCTCGCCCCGGGGGCATCGGTCACCATCGCCTACTCGGTCACCGTGTGGACCGCCCCGACCAGCGACAAGACACTGGTCAACCTGGTCAGCTCGACCGCGGTCGGGAGCACCTGCGCACCGGGCAGCACCGGAGCCGGCTGCCGCACGATGGTGGTCATCCTGACGCCGGCGCTCACCCTGGTGAAGACCGCGAACCACGCCAGCGCGACCCTCGGCAGCGCCGTCACCTACACGATCACGGCGACGAACTCCGGCCAGGTCCCGTTCGCGGCCGCGGCGTTCACCGACTCGCTGGCCGGGGTGCTGGACGACGCGGCCTACGACACCGGCTCCGCCACCAGCGGCACCGTGGGCTTCGCGAGCGGGGTGCTGAGCTGGTCGGGCGCGCTCGCCCCGGGCAGTTCGGCGACGGTCACCTACACGGTGACGGTCACCAACCCGAGCGCCGGCGACCGCACGATGGCCAACACCGTCGTGTCGACGACCGCCGGCAACAACTGCCCCTCCGGTGCCGGCGACACCCGCTGCACCGCGACCGTGGCCGTCACCAACTCGGTCAGCCTGACGTTCACCACCCGGGCAGACGTGGCGGCCACGGTGGCCGGGGGCAAGGTCACTTACACGGTGAGCGTGCTCAACTCGGCGGACATCGCTGAGCAGGTGGACTTCACCGACGCGCTGGCCGGCATCCTCGACGACGCCATCTACAACGACGATGCCGTCGCCTCCGGTGGGGCGGTCACGTTCGGCCGCCCCGACCTCGGCTGGACCGGGACGGTGCCGGCGGGAGGCACGATCACGGTGACCTACTCGGTCACGGTCGACGCCGCGCCGGCCGGCGACCGGATCCTCACCGAGCGGATCAGTTCCGCGTCCGTGCCGGGCAGCAACAACTGCCTCGCCGCCAGCACCGACCCGCGGTGCACCACGAGCGTGTCGATCGCCGCGCTGCTGATCGAGCAGCACTACACCGAGACGTCCACGACCCCGGGCTCGGTCGTGAACCTGAACGCCTCGTTCACCAACACCGGCACGTACCCCTACACCGGCATCACCATCTCCAGCCCCAGCGCCGACACCGTGGACGACGCCGTCCCGAACGGCGACCAGGTCGCGACCTCGGGCACGTTGGTCCTGAGCGAGAGCGCCATCACCTGGACCGGCAACATCCCGGTCGGCGGGACCGTCTCGGTCGTGGGCACGCTGACGGTCAAGAATCCCGACCCGGGCAACAAGGTCCTCACCGGAACGCTCGCCTCGACGGCGCTGGGCAACAACTGTCCGCCGGGCGGCACCGACACCCGGTGCGTCGCCTACCTCCCCGTGCTGCTGCCCGGCCTGACCCTCGCCAAGACCGCCGACACCACCTGGACCGTTCCCGGCGGCACCGTCAACTACACGATCACCGTCCACAACACCGGACAGACGGCCTACGTCGGCGCCACCGTCAGCGACACGCTCGTCGGGGTGCTCGACGACGCGACCTACAGCCCGGCGGTGACCACGGCATCGTCCGGGGTCGTCTCCTACAGCGCTCCCGTGCTGACCTGGACCGGCGACCTCGCCGTCGGGGCCACCGCGACCATCGGCTACTCGGTCGTCGCCCGGAGCCCGGCCACCGGTGACAAGACGATGATCAACCCGGTCAGCTCGACCGAGGTCGGCAGCACCTGCGCACCGGCCAGCGGCGGCGTCGCGTGCCGCAGCACCGTCGAGGTCCTCACCCCGGGCCTGACCATCGTCTCGGCGGCGAGCGCCGCGACCACCGTGCCGGGTGCCACGGTCAGCTACACGATCACCGCCACCAACACCGGTCAGACCCCCTACCCGGCGGCCGACCTGACCGTCCCGCTCGCCGACGTGTTCGACAACGCCACCCCGGCCGGCGCCGTCACGGCGTCGAGCGGAACGGCTGCGATCACCGACGGCACGCTGACCTGGAGCGGCGCCCTGGACCCCGGGGCCGCCGCGACGATCACCTTCGCGGTCACCGTCGCGCCGGCCGCGGACGGGGACTACCGCCTGGACCACACCGTCACCTCGGCCAGCCACGGCAGCAACTGTCCGGCCGCCGGCACCGACCCGCGGTGCACCAGCTCGGTGCTGATCGCGAGCTTGCGCATCCTCAGCCAGGCCGACGTCACGACCACCGAGCCGACCCGGGTGGTCACCAACACCGTCACCTACACCAACGCCGGTCAGGTGCCCTACGTCGGGATCAGCATCGCCAACGAGTTCGCCGGGTCGCTGGACGACGCGACCTACAACGGCGATGTCGCGGTCACCAGCGGCAGCCTGGCCTTCGGAACCACCGGGGCCACCTGGACCGGAGACGTCCCGGTGGGCGGCGTCGTGACGGTGACCGGGTCGTTCACGGTGAACAATCCCGACCTCGGCGACAAGCACCTGACCACGCTCGTCACCACCGAGGCGGTGGCCAGCAACTGCCCGACCGCGGCTCCCGGCCCCGACTGCAAGACCGACGTGCTGGTGCTGAGCCCCGGCCTGACCATCACCAAGGCAGCCGACGCGGCCACCGCGAACCCGGGCTCGCCGGTCGGCTACACGATCACCGTCCACAACTCGGGTCAGACGCCCTACACCGGGGCGGTGGTGCGCGACTCGCTCATCGGCGTCCTGCACGAAGCGACCTTCACCGGCGACGCCGTGGCCACCCGCGGGAACCTGACGTTCGCGAACTCGACGCTGACCTGGACCGGGGACCTCGCCGTCGGCGAGACGGCGACCGTCAGCTACGAGGTCCGGGTCGACGATCCCGTGCTCGGCGACAAGCTGATGATCAACCAGGTGACCTCGGACGAGGTGGGCAGCACCTGTCCCACCGGCGGGACCGCGCCGGCCTGCGTCGCGCGGGTGACCATCCTGGTCCCGGCCCTGGACATCGCCGTCACCGCGGACCGCACGACAGCGGTGCCCGGCGCGGCCGTCGGCTACACCGTCACCATCCGCAACACCGGCCAGGTGCCCTACACCGCCGCGACCGTCACGACCCTGCTCGCCGGAGTGCTCGACGACGCGGCCTACACCGGCGGCGCCACGACCACCACCGGGACGCTCGCCTACACCACACCGAACCTGACCTGGACCGGTGACCTCGCCGTCGGCGCCAGAGCTGTCGTCGCCTACTCGGTGACCGTCGCCGACCCGGACACCGGCGACCGGATCCTGGCCACCTCGGTCACCTCGGCCGCGACCGGGAGCACCTGCGGTGCGGCCGCCCAGTGCGCCAACTCGGTCACCGTCCTGATCCCCGGCCTGGCGGTGTCGACCACCGCGAGCAGCGCCACGGCGACCCCGGGCGACCAGGTGGTCTTCACCATCACGGTGGCGAACACCGGCCAGACCCCGTACACCGGCACGGTCGTCAGCACGGCGCTGACCGACGTCCTCGACGACGCCACCTTCGGCGGGGAGGTCACCGCATCCAGCGGCGTCCCGACCTACAGCGCCCCGGACCTCTCGTGGACCGGAACGCTGGCCGTCGGGGAGACCGCCACGATCACGTACACGGTGACGGTCCGCACCCCCGACACCGGCAACCGGACGATGACCACGACGGTCCTCGCCCCGGCGGCCGGCAGCACCTGTCGCGCGGACAGCACCGACCCGGCCTGCACCGCCACCGTGACAGTGCTGATCCCGGCCCTGTCCATCGGCAAGACGGCCGACGCACCGACCACCACCCCTGGTGGCAGGGTCGACTACACCATCCTCGTCACCAACACCGGGGAGACCGCCTACAGCGGCGCGGTCGTCACCGACTCGCTGGCCGGCCTGCTGCCCGACGCGGCCTACAACGGCGACGCCGGGGTGGTCGGCGGCGGCGTCCTCGACTACTCCGAGCCCGTCCTCACCTGGACCGGCGACCTGCTCGTCGGCGCCACCGCGACGATCACCTACTCGATCACGGTGGACGACCCGGACAACGGCGACAAGGCGATGGTCAACGCCGTCACCTCGACGACGCCCGGCAGCACCTGCCCGCCCGGCAACGCGGTGCCCGCCTGCACGACGCTGGTCCGGGTGCTGGTGCCGGCACTGGTGATCACCAAGACCGCCGACGTCCCGACCGTCACAGCCGGGAACGTGGTCCGCTACACGGTGACCCTGGAGAACACCGGGGAAACCGCCTCCGCGCCGGCCACCTTCACCGACCCGCTCGCCGACGTGCTCGACGACGCCTCCTACAACTCCGACGCGACCAGCGCCACGGGGACCACCGAGTACACCAACGGCACCCTGGCCTGGAGCGGCCCCATCGACATCGGGGCGACAGCGACCATCACCTACTCGGTCACGACGCGCTTCCCCGCCACCGGCGACCACCTGCTGGCCAACACCGTGGTCTCGGCCTCGGCCGGCAGCACCTGCGTCGACGGGACCGACCCGCGGTGCAGCAGCGCCGTGACGGTCCTCGTCCCGGCTCTCACCATCACCAAGACGACCGACGCGAGCGAGGTGGTGGCCGGCGGACAGCTCGGCTACACGGTGTCGGCGACGAACACCGGCGAGGCCGACTACCCCGCCGCCGACCTGACCGACTCGCTGGCCGGGGTGCTCGACGACGCCACCTACGACGGAAACGCGACCGCCACCACCGGGACCGTCACGAACACCGCCGGCGGCCTTGCCTGGACCGGTCCGCTGCCCATGGGCGACACGGTGGTCATCAGCTACTCGGTCTCGGCGGACACGACCGGGAACGGCGACGCCGTGTTGATCAACCAGGTGACCTCGAGCTCGACCGGCAGTGCCTGCGGTCCGGGCGCGACCGCCCTGCCCTGCACCACGACCACCCCGGTCGCCGCCCGCACCATCACCCTCACCGCCCTCACCTCCTCGTTCACCCTCACCGGCCTGCCCAACACCACGGTCAGCTCCAATGGCACCGTCACCATGACGGTCACCACGAACAGCGCTGCCGGCTACCTGGTGTCCGTCCGGCCCACCCGCGCCACGCTGACCGGAGCGGCGCCGGGCAACGCCGAGACCATCCCCATCGGGCAGCTGGGGGTGCGGGAGAGCGGCACCGACCCGTTCCGGCCGCTGTCGGACCTGGCACCACTGACCGTCCACGAGCAGGACACCCCGTCCGCGCCCGGTGGCGACGCGGTCAGCAACGACTACCAGGTCGAGATCCCGTTCGTCCCGTCCGACACCTACTCGGCGGAGCTCGACTACATCGTCAGCGCGCAGTGACCCCCGCGACCGCCGACCCAGTGAGAGGACCGGGCGTGAACAGCACCCAGCTTCCAGCACCATCCGCCCTGCGCGCCGCCGGGGTGATCTGCGGGCTCGTCGCGATCGCAATGCTGGTCGGCGGTCCGGCCGGAGCGGCGCCGATCGAGGCGCCGCAGCTGAGCATCGCCGTCGACAACGGGCACACCTCCACCGCGGCGGGCGACACCCTCGATTCCGCCATCACCGTCCGCAACCTCGGGTCGACCGAGGTCATCGGCCTGGTGGTGACCCAGACCATGCCGACCGGGCTGGTCTTCGGCTCGGCGGACGCGGACGGCGTGGCCGGCCCGGAGGGCGTCAGCTGGACCGTCGACCTGGCCCCCACCGCCGAGGCCGTCGTCCGGTCCACCATGACGGTGTCGGACACCCCACCGGAGCTGCTCCGGCTGGCCACCGTCGTCTGCGCCGCCCTGCCCGGTGACGGGCCGCCGATCGTCTGCGCGTCCGACTCCGACCAGCTCCCGGCGGGGGCGGCCGCAGAGGCCGCCGTCGCGGCGGAGGAATCGGCCGCGGCGTCGTCGGCGGCGGCCGTCCAGCTCCGCTGGTACCTCGTCGGTGGGGCGGTGCTGGCCGTCGCGGCGGTCGCGGTGCTGCTGCTGATGCGTCGCCGCCGCCTGCGGCACCTCGCGCGGACCACGACCGTCGCGGTACTGCTGGCCATCGTCGTCGTGGGCACCTGGTCGAGCAGCGCGCCCCCGGTCGCCGCTGCTCCGGCCGCTGCTCCGGCCGCCGTCGCCGCCGTGGACGTCCCGGCCCTCTCCACCGAGGTCAGCACCGCAGCGGTGCCCCGACGGGACCTCCCGGTCGATGCTGCGGTGGTAGCCGGCCCCACGGGCTCGGCTCCGGACATGACGACGCCGGTGCCGCAGCCCGAAGCGGGCATGCGGCTCGCCGACTTCACCGCCGCGCCGCCCAGCGACCGCGCGGCGATCGCGGTGGCCAGCGCGATGCGGCAGATCGGGCTGCCCTACGTGTGGGGTGGCAACGGACCGCGCTCCGGCGACGCGGGCTTCGACTGCTCCGGCCTGACCACCTTCGCCTACGCCACCGCCGACGTGGCCCTGCCGCGCACCGCCCACACCCAGTACTACGCCGGCCCGCACCTGGCCGCCGCCTCCGCGCTGCAACCCGGCGACCTGGTCTTCTACGGAACCCCGAGCCGGGTCCACCACGTCGGCATGTTCATCGGGCAGGGCCGCATGGTCAGCGCCCCCACCTTCGGCAAGCCGGTGCACACCGCGTACCACCGCTGGGCGGGCGACGACTTCCTCGGCTCCACCAGGCCGGCCGCGACCGGCCAGCCGACCACGGGGCTGCTGCCCTACTCCGCACCGCCGGCCGACGACGCGTCCCCGGTTCCGGGCGGGTCGCCGGTCTTCCCCGCGCCGCCCGCGCCGCCGCTCCCCGAACCGGTCCTGCTTCCCGCGACGGCGCCGCTCCCCGGGGCCGCTGCGCCTCCCGTGACCAGTGTGCCTTCGGTGGCCACTGCACCTCCCGTGACCACTGCACCTCCCGTGACCACTGCGGTTCCCGAGCCTGCGCTGCTCACCGGGACCGTGCTGCCGGTCCCCACCGACCCGGGGCAGCCCGCGGTGACCGCCACTCCCGGGGCGCCTCCTGCCGCACCCATCGCAGGACCCGGTGCCCGGACGGCGCCGGACCTCACGGCGGCACCCGGTCCCACCACAGCAGCACCCACCACAGCAGCATCCTCCACAGCGGCGCCCACCACGGGTCCCGTCCCGCCCGCCCGGTCGGCCGTGAGCTCGTCCCCCGCGGTGGTCCCGGAGAACCCGGTCACCGCCGCGCCCACCACGGCGGCGGGGCAACCGTGACCGCGCTCGCCAGAGCGCACGTTGTGGTGAACGGCAGCGCGATCGCGCCGGCCCAGCCCTGCGACACCCGCACACTGCGGGGCATGACAGCCCCGGCGAAGGTGCTGATCGTCGAGGACGACGTCGAGATCAGCTATCTGATCGAGCTGGCACTGGCCGACGCCCACCTGGACGTCCACACGGTCGGCCACGGCGACCAGGCCCTGCGCGAGGTCCACGACTGGCTGCCCGACGTGGTCCTGCTCGACCTGAACATCCCCGGTCCGGACGGGTTCGAGGTGTGCCGCAGGCTGCGCCAGTTCTCCGACGCCTACGTCCTCATGCTGACCGGTCGCGCCGACGAGGTCGACAAGGTGATCGGCCTGTCGATCGGCGCCGACGACTACCTGACCAAGCCGTTCTCCCCGCGCGAGCTCGCCGCCCGCGTGCAGGCCATGCTGCGCCGCCCCCACGAGCTGCCGCAGGCTCAGCGGCGACAGGCCCGGGACCAGCAGCACGACCGGCCCCCGGGCGGCTCGCTGGAGATCGACCTCGCCGCCCGCGAGGTGCGGACCGCGGGCCGGCTGATCGTCCTCACGAAGATCGAGTTCAACCTGCTGGCCGCACTGGTGGCGGACGTGGGGCAGGTGCACACCCGCGACCAGCTCCGGGAGCGGGTGTGGGGTGGTGCGTGGCTGGCCGACGAGCACGCCGTCGACGTCCACATGTCCAACCTGCGGCGCAAGCTCGCCGCGGCCGGGGAACGGGAGACGATCACCACCGTGCGTGGCGTCGGGTACCGGATCACGCCACCGGACCGACCGTGAGGGTCCTGGTCGTCGACGACGACGAGGACAACCTGCAGGTACTGGCCATGTGCCTGGCCGTCTACCTGGGCTGGGACGTCCTGGCGGTCGCCGACGGCGGGCAGGCGCTGGAGATCTGCCGGTCCACCGAGCTGGACGTGGTGCTGCTCGACGTCGAGATGCCGAGGATGGATGGTCCACGGGTGCTGGCCGCGCTGCGGGCCGATCCGCGCACCAGGTCCCTGCCGGTGGTCTTCGTGACGGCCAACGCCGAACCCGCGCTCGGTGCCCGGCTGCACGCCCTCGGCGCGCTGGCCGTGCTGGCCAAGCCCTTCGACACGGGGCTCATCGGCGATCAGCTCGCGGGGTTCCTCAGCCGGCGGTGAGCCCTACCACCAGGGCCGCTCGATGTCGGGCCCGGCGGCGGGTACGGAGACCTCGAAGATGCTGCCGTCGCCGTCGGCCGGCCGGGCCGACAGGAGGCCGCCGTGCGCGTCGACGATCCCGCGGGCGATCGCCAGACCCAGCCCTGCGTGCCCGGTCCGCCGCTGTCCGGGCACCTCGAACTGGACGAACGGTTCGAAGATCTCGTCCAGCTGGCCCTGCGAGATGCCGGGACCGCGATCCCGGACCGAGCACTCGGCCCAGCTCCCGTCGGTCCCGCAGCGCACCGTGACCGTCCCCGGGGACGGCGACACGTTCACCGCATTGACCAGCAGGTTCGTCACGACCTGGACCAGCCGGTCGGCGTCGCCCAGCAACGGGGTCGGATCGTCGCAGGCGACCTCGATCCGCACCGACGCCCGGTCGGCCACGTCCCGGACCGCCACCACCGCCTGTTCGACGACCTCCGGCAGGGTGCAGGTGGCCAACCGCAGGCGCAGCTTGCCGCGCTGCATCAGGTGCAGGTCGACGACGTCCTCGGCGAGCCGCACCATGCGGTCGGCGTTCTTCGCCGCGATGCCGACCAGCTTGGCCACCATCGGCGCCGGCTCACCGAACCGGCCCGACTCGATCAGCTCCAGCGAACCGCGGATGGAGGTCAGCGGGGTCCGCAGCTCGTGGCTGACCACCGAGACGAAGTCCCGGCGGGCCCGCTCGGCGTCGCGCTCCCACTGGTTGAACCACGGGACGGCGAACTCGAGCTCCACCCAGGCGGCCAGCTCGCGCAGTGACCGTCGTTGCCTGCTGGTCAGTCGCCGCGGTGCGCGGTCCAGCACGCACAGCGCACCCACCAGGTACCCGGACGGCGCCGCGACCGGCTGGCCCGCGTAGAACCGGACGAACGGCTCACCGGTCACCGTCGGGAAGTGCGCGAACCGCTCGTCGAGGCTCGCGTCGGGCACCTCCAGCAGCTTCCCGGCAGCCAGCGCGTGCGAGCAGAACGACTCGCCGCGCGGCACCTGCCGGGTGGAGGCCCCCGCAGCGGACTTCATCCACACCCGGTCGCCGCCGACCAGGCTGATCATGGCGTACGGGACGCCGAGCAGGTCCCGGGTGATCCGGGTGATCCGGTCGAACCGGTCCTCCGGCGGGGTGTCCAGCAGGCGCAGGGCGTGCACCGAAGCCACCCGCTGGGTCTCCCGGTCCTCGGCCCCGACCGGTGGGGCGGCGACGCGCCGCACCGGGCTCAGGACACGCCCCGCGATCCGGCGGACGCCCGCCGTGCGCGGTCCGATCCACTCATCGCTGCACCTGATTCCGGGTCCGGTGTCCTGGGCCCGGGGGGTCGCTGCCGTCGGCCCGACGATCGACAGCCTCGCCCGGGCAGTGGGCACTGTCAAGCAGCACTACACCATGTGACAACTGGCGCAGGCATCCGTCGAGTGCGTCCGCGGGCCGCGGTCATCCGGTCGACGGACCCCGCGCCGGTCGACAGGTGGATCCCCGCAGGCCGCGGGCTCCCTAACGTCGAGGCCATGACCAGCCGGACCAGCCCGGTCGACCCGGGCGCCACCCCCACCCGTGCCCGGGCTCTCGCGCCCGACCTGGCCCGCGGCGGCATGCTGCTGCTGATCGCCCTGGCCAACGTGCACGCCTACGGCTACGGCCACTCGCTCGGCCCGCGCGGGTACCCACGCGACCTCGCCGGGGCCGACGCGGCGCTGGCGCTGGTGCAGGTGCTGCTGGTCGACGGCCGCGCCTACCCGCTGTTCGGCCTGCTGTTCGGCTACGGGATCGTCCAGCTCACCCGGCGCCGGACGGCCGCGGGCGCCGACGCGGCGGTGGCCCTGGTCCGCCGGCGCGGGGCCTGGATGGTGGCGATCGGCGCGGCGCACGGGATCCTGCTGTGGTCGGCCGACATCGTCGCCGCCTACGGGGTGATCGCGCTGCTCACCGCGGGGCTGCTGGTCCGCGGCTCGGACCGGGCCCTGGTCCGGGTGGTCGTCGTGGGCACCGTCTTCGTGACGCTGTTCTACGCCGGCAGCGCGCTGGCCCTGCCCGGCGACCCGCAGGCGTTCCTGCCGTCGATGGCGGTCGCCGATCCGGTCGGGGCCGCGGTCGTGCGCACCGTGGAGTGGCTGACGATCGGGGTGCTCCTGCAGGTCTTCGGGACCGTCGCGGCGGTGGCCGCCGGCGCCTGGGCCGCCCGGCGCGCGATCCTCGACGACCCGCAGCGGCACCGGGCACTGCTGGTCCGGGTGGCGGTGGTCGGGCTGGCCGCCGCCGTGCTCGGCGGGCTGCCGCTGGCCCTGATCACCGCCGGGTACTGGACCTCGCCCCCGCTGCCGGCGCTGCTGGCCGCCGGCTCGCTGCACGCGCTGGGCGGGTACCTCGGCGGGGCCGGGTACGCGGCGCTGTTCGGGCTGCTCGCGATCCGGGTCGCCGGGCGGGGCGGAGCCGGTCCGGTGACCGCGGCGCTGCAGGCCTGCGGGCAGCGCTCGCTGTCGTGCTACCTGGCCCAGTCGGTGGCGTTCGTGGCGCTGTTCCCGGCCTGGACCCTCGGCCTCGGCGCGGACGCGCACCTCTGGCAGCTCGCCCTGGCCGCCGCCCTGACCTGGCTGGTGATCCTGCTGATCGCGGCGGCGTCGGCGCGGGCCGGCGTCCGGGGGCCGGCCGAGACCCTGCTGCGGAGGCTCACCTACCGAGGTCGTGCGTGAGTTTCATGGCTATGGCCATGAAACTCACGCACGACCGCAGGTGCCCTTGGCGGACAGGACGCGCTGCACGGCCAGGTCGTTGGCGACCGGGTCGAGGCGGCCGGCGGCCAGGGCGTCCTCCAGCCCGTCGAGCACCGGGCCGACCCGCCCGCCGGTGGACCACAGGGCCATGTCCGCACCCGCGGCCAGCGCCTTCTCCACCGCCTCGGGCAGCTCGTAGGTGCCGGTGACGGCCTTCATCGCGCCCAGGTCGTCGGTGAGCACCAGCCCGTCGAAGCCGTAGTCCTCCCGCAGCAGCGCGTACGCCGCCGGGGTGAGCGAGGTGGGCAGGCCGTCGGTGAGGCCGGGGACGTCCAGGTGCCCGACCATCACCCCGGTCCGGTCGCGGCCCTCCGCCGGGGCCAGCGGGCCGCCCGGGCCGACCAGCTCGGCGTAGGGCAGCAGGTCGGCGTCGCGCAGCTCGTCCAGCGGCGGGGTGGTGACCCGGCCGCGGTGCGAGTCGCCGTCGGCGTGGCCGTGCCCGGGGAAGTGCTTGAGCACGGTGAACACGCCCTGCTCGCGCTGCCCCTCGGCGAAGGCGCGGGCGTACGGGACCGCCGCGGCGGCGGCGTCGCCGAAGGCCCGGTCGCCGATCACCGCCCCGGCCGGCTGGGTGCCGATGTCGACGGTGGGCGCCATGTTCATGGTCACCCCCCGGGCGAGCAGCGCGTCGGCGCGCTGTCCGGCCAGCTCGCGGACCTCGTCCGGGGTCAGCTCGGCGGCCATCCGGCGAGCGCTGGGCAGCGGGCCGTCCAGCTCGTCGATCCGCTGGACCCGCCCGCCCTCGTCGTCGACGGCCACCGCGATCGGGATCCGGGCCCGGGCCTGCACCCCGCGCAGGGCCTGGTCCTGCAGCAGCGCGGTGGCGTTGCCCCCGATGAAGATCCCGCCGACCTGGGTGTCGTGCACGGTCGCGGCGGTGGCGGCCGGGTCGGCCGCGTCCACCCCGACCATCAGCCGCTGGGCCAGCCGCGCCCGCGGCGACAGCGACTCCACCACGGCCGCGCAGTCCGGAAGCCGGTCCGCACCCAGGGTGTCCCCGGTCAACGGCGGCGCCGCCTGCGCGGCGGGCACCGGGAGGATCAGCAGGGCCGCCGCCAGCGCGGCGACGACGAGCCCACGGCGGCGCGGGCGACGGGACGGGGCGGACATCGCCGACCATCATCCCCCGCCCGCCCGGGTGCCCCCTGCGGGGGCGGCCCGCCGACCCTGCATGGGCGTGTTGTGGACAGGCGCCGGTGTTCAGGCGGGAGTCCCGGCCCGGCGGCCTCGACCAGAAGGCAGTGTCGACCAGAAGGCAGTGTCGACAGAAGTCGGCGAGCACCCGCGCACCGGCCACCGGGTCCTCGACCATCCACCAGTGACCGAGGCCGGGCAGCTCCGCCACCCAGGCCCGGCGCGGGCGGCCGTCCGGCGCCGCTGCTCGTCGGTGCCGTCGACTTGCTATACAACACGCAAATAGCGCCGACCGGCCGCCGTCAGCACAGATCGGCGGGGGTGAGGAACTCCGCGACCTCGCGGGCCAGCCGGGCCGGCTGGTCGAGCGGGACGAAGGTGCGCGCCTGCTCGATCTCGACCAACCGGGCGTCCGGGAAGGTCGAGCGCAGCCGGTGGGCGAGCTCCACGCGGAAGAACCGGTCGGCCGGCGCCCAGCAGAGCAGGACGGGCTTGCCGAACGCCGGCAGCCGGGTCGCCACGTCGACCAGGTCCCGGGACCGGACGCCGCGGGCGAACCGGGTGACGTCCCGGCGCACGCCCGGGTCGGTGAGGAAGGGCCGGACCCAGGGCAGGGTCTCCTCGGCGGTGAGCCGCCGCCGGACCAGCCCGCCGAAACCGAGCGCGCCGGTGCGCATCCGAGCCGAGCGCAACGTCCCGAGCACGGCGCGCGCGGCGACCGACTGCCGGCAGAGACCGACCAGCAGGGTGAACGGGAACGGCGGGAACACCTCGAACGCGTCGCAGTTGGTCAGCACCAGCGCCCCGATCCGGGACGGGTCCTCGTCGAGCAGGAACTGGCAGATCGCGCCGCCCGAGTCGTTGCCGACCAGGATCACGTCGTGCAGGTCGTGGGCCCGCAGGAAGGACAGCACGATCCGGGCGACACCCCGCGGGGAGAGGTCGGCGTCCGGCGCCATCGCCTCGGTGTGCGAGCCCAGCGGCCAGGTGGGCGCGAACGTGCGCAGGCCCTGCTCGGCCAGCCGCTCGGGCACGTCCGCCCACAGCGAGTCGTCGACCAGGAACCCGTGCACGAACACCACGGGACGGCCGTCGGCCGGTCCGGCCGTGCGGTAGTGGATCCGACCGGCCGGCAGGTCGATCGAGTTCCGGGTCGGGGCTTCGCGCATCGGGACCTCCGCTAATGTTCCGTACAGGTTGTACGAAACTTACGGACAGGTTGTATGGAAAGCAAGAGGACCCAGGCGCAGCGCTCGGCGGCGACCCGGCAGGCACTGGTCGCCGCCGCCCGGCCGCTGTTCACCGAGCGCGGCTACGCCGCGGTCGGCACCGACGAGATCGCCCGCGCGGCCGGGGTGACCCGCGGCGCGCTCTACCACCAGTTCGCCGGCAAGGAGGAGCTGTTCGTCGCGGTCTACGAGCAGATCGAGATCGACATCGCCGAGCGGATCGGCGGGGCACCCCGGGGCGCCGACCCGGTGGCGGTGCTGCACGCCGGGATCGACAGCTGGTTGGCCGCCTGCGCCGACCCCGAGGTGCACCGCATCGTGCTCATCGAGGCCCCGGCCGCACTGGGCTGGCAGCGGTGGCGCGAGATCGGTCGCCGGTACGCGATGGGGCTGGTCGAGGGGATCGTGCAGGGCCTGGTGGACGGCGGGGTGGTGCCCCGGCAGCCGGTCCGGCCGCTGGCCCACGTGCTGATCGGCGCGCTGGAGGAGGCGGCGCTGTACGCCGCCCGGTCCGAGGACCGGGCGGCGGCGACGGCCGAGGTGCGCTTCGCGCTCGTCCAGCTGGTCGACGGGCTGCTGCGGCGCTGATCGGTACGGTTGGTCGACATTTCCGGTCCCGCTTGCGCACACCCTCCAGAGGCGGTCGGACCGAGGCTGCGCCACGACGCGGATGCGCACCCGTCGTCATCCTGCTGATCGGGGACGGTCCCCCGCACACCTACCGTCCAGCGCAGACGATCCGCGCCTGCGCCAGTCAGGCCGGCGGCGGGACCCGCTCCCCCTCCGGCGGCGGGCCGGGCGGGGTGCCGTCGCCGAACGGGCGCCCGCCCAGCTCCTCGCGGCCGTGCTCGGTGAGCCAGCCGGAGTTGTCCGGGCCGAGCGGCACGACGCCGGTCGGGTTGATGTTCAGGTGCACCCCGTAGTAGTGCTGCTTGATCTGCTCGAAGTCGATGGTGTCGCCGAACCCGGGGGTCTGGAACAGGTCGCGGGAGTAGGCCCAGAGCACCGGCATCTCGGTGAGCTTCTGCCGGTTGCACTTGAAGTGGCCGTGGTAGACCGCGTCGAACCGGACCAGGGTCACCCACAGCCGCACGTCGGCCTCGGTGATGGTGTCCCCGACCAGGTAGCGCTGGTTCGACAACCGCTCGGACAGCGCGTCGAGCCGGTCGAACAGCGCCCCGTAGGCCCGCTCGTAGGCGCCCTGGGACGAGGCGAACCCGCAGCGGTAGACGCCGTTGTTGACGTCCTCGTAGATCTCGGCGATGACCTGGTCGATCTCCGCCCGGTGCGGCTCGGGGTACAGGTCCGGGGCGCCGTCGCGGTGGAAGGCGGTCCACTGGGTGGAGAGGTCCAGGGTGATCTGCTGGAAGCCGTTGGTGGCGACCTTGCCGCTGGCGACCTCGACCATGGCCGGCACGGTGATCCCGGCGTCGAAGTCCGGGTCGGCCTTGCGGTAGGCCTCGCCCAGCCACTCGATGCCCAGCACCGGGTCCCGGTTGTCGGGGTCGAGGTGGAACCGCCAGCTGCGCTCGTCGTGCAGCGGTCCGGTGATGCCCATCGAGATCGCCTGCTCCAGGCCGAGCAGCCGCCGCACGATCACCGACCGGTTGGCCCACGGGCAGGCCCGGGCCACCACCAGCCGGTACCGGCCGGCCTCCACCGGCCACGCCGACGACCCGTCGGCGGTGATCCGCTCGTCCAGGCCGACGGGCTTGCGCTCGAACTCGCCCGAGGTCTCCGCGGTGTTCGTTCGCGTCATGTCCCCGAACCTAGTACCGGCGCGCGGCCGGCGCGGCCCGAGGAACCGACCCCGATCAGAGGCGCTCGTGCTGCGCGGCGGCGGCCGACTGCTCGCCGTCGTCCTCGCGGAACACCCACAGCCGCAGGACCAGGAACCGCACGGTGCCGCCCAGCAGGCTGGCCGCGGCCACCGTCAGCGACTCCAGCCACGGGCTCGGCGAGTCGATCGCCAGCCCGAGCAGGACCAGGACCGCGGAGCTGTAGAAGGCGTAGAACAGGACCGTGCCACCGTTCTGCACGGTGCTGCGCCAGTGGTGCGCGGCGGCGCCGCCGAAGGTGAACCGGCGGTTGAGCTCGGTGCTGATCGCGGTGCTGAGCACCAGCGCGACCAGGTTGGCCGGCAGCGTGTCGAACCAGATCCGGAGCACCAGGAAGATCGCCGCGTTGGCCGCGGTACCGGTGCCGCCGACGATCGCGTACCGCAGGATCTGCGCGGGCAGCGGGTGCCGCAGGCGGAACCGGAGCCGTCGCGCCGCAACGCTCCTCGCCACTGCGTGCGCGGAGCCTGCCACCTCGACCACCCCGTTCTCGACGTCCGGTCCGTCGAGTCCTTTCTGCCACGCCCGCTGCTGCGGACGCTGTCTCCCACCTGTGCGAACGCTGTGATCGTCGGTCCGATTCCGGTTCCCGGCGGTCACCGGCGTGATCGACGTCGCGTCGGCGCGGCCTTACCCCGGTCGCCGGATCTCCACACGATGCGGTGATCGGCGACACGGTCCCGGGGGTGGGGTGGGGTGGGGCGCTCAGACGACCAGGAAGACGGTCTCCCCCTCGCCCTGCAGGCGCACGTCCCAGTGCAGCTCGCCGGGCCCGGCCGGGCGGGCGACGAGCGTGGCGGCCCGGTCCGCGGGCAGGCTCGACAGCAGCGGGTCGGCGGCGTTGGCCGCCTCCTCGTCCGGGAAGTAGATCCGGGTGACCAGCCGGTCGAGCAGGCCGCGGGCCAGCACGGTGACGTCGATGTGCGGGGCCTGGCCGTCGCCGAGGGCGCCGGGTTTCACGGTGAGCACCTCGAACCGGCCGTCCTCGTCGGTGGCCGAGCGGGCGAAGCCGGTGAAGCCCGACCCGGTGGCCCCGCGCGGGTCGTCGGGGTGGTCGAAGCGGCCGTCCGGGTCGGCCTGCCAGGTCTCGATCAGCCCGTCGCCGACCGGGTCGCCGTTGCCGTCGCGCAGCACCCCGCTGATCCGGACCGCGCCCGGGGTGCCCTCGGGCACCACGCGGTGCCCGCCGGTCCAGGTCAGCCCGATGGACAGGAACGGCCCGACCGTCTGGGACGGGGTCGGCCCGTCCGGGACGACGTCCACCGCCCGCGCGTCGGTTCCGGTCGCGGTCGCGGTGTCACTCATGGGGCTCCTCGAAGGGGGTCTGCTCGCGCCCGCGCAGGACGATGTCGAACCGGTAGGCCAGCGCCCACTCGGGGCGGGTGGCCGCCAGGTCGAAGGCCGAGACCATCCGCCGGCGGGCCTTCTCGTCGGGCACCGAGTTGAAGATCGGGTCCTGGCCGAACAGCGGGTCGTCCGGGAAGTACATCTGGGTGACCAGCCGCTGGGTGAACGAGCGGCCGAACAGCGAGAAGTGGATGTGCGCCGGGCGCCAGGCGTTGGGGTGGTTGCCCCACGGGTAGGCGCCGGGCTTGATCGTGGTGAACGAGTAGTTGCCGGCGGAGTCGGTCACCACCCGTCCACCGCCGGTGAAGTTCGGGTCCAGCGGGGCCGGCCAGTTATCCATGCGGTGGGCGTAGCGGCCCGCGGCATTGGCCTGCCACACCTCGACCAGCGTGTCGGGCACCGCCCGGCCGTCGGAGTCCAGCACCCGGCCGAACACCACGGTCCGCTGCCCGATCGGCTCCCCGGCGTGCTGGGTGGTCAGGTCGTGGTCCGACGGGCCGATCTCACCGGTCAGCAGCGGACCGGTGATCTCGGTGAGCCGGTCGCGCAGCACCACCGGCGCCTGCGACGGCGCGCGGAGCCGGGTGCTCTTGTACTCCGGGGACAGGTGCGCCGGGTGCGTGCCCTCCGGGGGCAGCCGGTACCCGGCGAGGTCGGGGACGGTCACGGGGCGGCTCCGTGGGGAAGGCCGACGTAGTTCTCGGCGAGGGACGTGGCGGCGGCGCGCGAGGTCACCGTGTAGCGCAGCTGGGACAGCTGCAGCCTGCGCTGGAACGGGTCGGCGGAGTCGAAGTTGTGCAGCATCGAGGTCATCCACCAGGAGAAGTGCTCGGCCCGCCAGACCCGGGCCAGGCACCGGTCGGAGTAGCTGTCCACGCCGGCCGGGTCGCCGTCGCGGAGCAGCTCGGTCAGCGCCTCGGCCAGCACCCGGACGTCGGCGATGGCCAGGTTCATCCCCTTGGCCCCGGTCGGCGGCACGATGTGCGCGGCGTCGCCGGCCAGGAACAGCCGGCCGCGGCGCATCGGCTCGGCGACGTAGCTGCGCATCCCGGTGACGCCCTTCTCGATCAACGGGCCCTCGTTGACCGAGAAGCCGTCGGCGGCCAGCCGGACCTGCAGCTCGTCCCAGATCCGGGCGTCGGACCAGTCGGCGGGGTCGGTGTCCGGCGCGACCTGCAGGTAGAGCCGGGTCACCTCGGGGCTGCGCATGGAGTACAGCGCGAACCCGTTCTCGTGGTTGGCGTAGACCAGCTCGTGGTGGGTCGGGGCGGCCTTGGCCAGGATCCCCAGCCAGGCGAACGGGTACTCCCGGTCGAACGTCTGCGGGGCGACCACGCCGCGGCTGATCCCGTGGAAGCCGTCGCAGCCCGCGACCACCGCGCAGTCCAGGACCTGCCGGGTGCCGTCGGCGGCGGTGAACCCGATCGAGGGCGCGTCGCCGTCGACGCCGTCGATCGTGACGTCGGAGACCTCGAAGCGCAGGTCGCCGCCGTCGGCCAGGCGGACCGCGATCAGGTCCTTGACCACCTCCTGCTGGCCGTAGACGGTGATCCCGCGGCCGACCAGGTCGGCGAAGTCGATGCGGTGGTCCCCGCCGGCGAAGCGCAGCGAGATGCCCTCGTGCGCCATGCCCTCCCGGTCGAGCCGGTCGGCCAGCCCGACCTCGCGCAGCAGCTCGACGGTCGGGTGCTCCAGCACGCCGGCCCGCACCCGCTGCTCGACGTAGCTGCGCGAGCGCGACTCCAGGACCACCGACTCGATCCCCTGGCGGGCCAGCAGGTGCGACAGCAGCAGCCCCGCCGGTCCCGCGCCCACGATCCCGACCTGAGTGCGCATCCGGGGAGCCTGGCGCACAGCGGCGGACGCCCTCGACGCAGCTTCCGCTGACCGGAAGAATGGCCCGGGTGGCGACATCGGTGACCGCACGCGTGCTGGCGGTGCTGGCCGCGTTCAGCGCCGACCGGCCCGAGCTGACCCTCACCGAGATCGGCCGCCGGGCCGGGCTGCCGCTCACCACCGCGCACCGCCTGGTCGGCGAGCTGGCGGCGTGGGGAGCGCTGGAGCGGGTGGAGGGCCGCTACCGGATCGGGCTGCGGCTGTGGGAGGTCGGCGCGCTGGCCCCGCGCGGGCTCGGCCTGCGCGAGTCGGCGATGCCGTTCCTGGAGGACCTCTACGAGGTGACCCGGCAGAACGTCCAGCTCGCCGTGCTGGACGGCACCGACGCGGTCTACCTGGAGCGGATCTCCGGCCGCGGCGCGGTCAACGTGATCACCCGGGTGGGCGGGCGGCTGCCGCTGCACGCCACCGGCGTGGGCCTGGTGCTGCTGGCCCACGCCGACCCGCAGCTCCAGGAGCGCGTGCTGGCGGCCCCGCTGCGCCGCTACACCGCCAAGACCCGGTGCGACCCGGCCGAGCTGCGCCGGGTGCTGGCCGAGGTGCGCCGGACCGGGGTCGCGGTCGCCGACGGCCAGATCGAGCTGATCGCGCTGTCGGTGGCCGCCCCGGTGCGCGACGCGGACGGCCGGGTCGCCGCGGCGCTGTCGGTGGTGGTGCCGTCGGAGGGCACCGACTCCCGGGCCTACGTGCCGGCCGTGCGGGCCGCCGCCCGCGGCATCTCCCGCGCGCTCGGCGCCCCGGAGCGCCGCGGCCCGCCGGACGCCGAGCCGGCCGGCCCGCATCCCGGTCGCGCGCCGCGGTGACGGTGCCGCGCCGGGCGGCCTTGCGCTCCGGCCCACCCGCCACGACGATCACCGCGTGGACGTCGTGGAGTTCCGGCCGGGGCCCGACCAGTACGCCTGGACCTTCGGCGGGGCCGCGCCGACCCACCGGATCAAGCCCGGCACCGGGCTGCGGCTGTGGACCGAGGACGCCTTCTCCGGGCGCCTGCAGCGGGTCTCCGACCTGCCGTCGCGGGTGCTGGACATGACCCGGGTGAACCCGCAGACCGGTCCGTTCTTCGTCGAGGGCGCCGAGCCCGGCGACACCCTGGCGATCCACGTCGCCGAGCTGACCCCGGCCCGGGACTGGGCGGCGTCGAGCACCATCCCCTTCTTCGGCGCGCTCACCGGCACCGACCGCACCGCCCTGCTGCAGCAGCCGCTCCCCGAGCAGACCTGGATCTACCAGCTGGACCGGGCGCGCGGCACGGTGCTGTTCGAGGCCCAGCGCTCGTCGCTGAGCCTGGAGCTGCCGCTGGCCCCGATGCTGGGCACCATCGGGGTCGCCCCGGCCGGGCGCGAGGTGCGCACCAGCCTGGTCCCGGACAAGTTCGGCGGGAACATGGACACCCCGGAGATGCGCGCCGGCACCACCTGCTACTTGGGGGTGAACGTCGAGGGCGCGCTGTTCAGCGTGGGCGACGGGCACTACCGGCAGGGCGAGGGCGAGAGCTGCGGGACCGCCGTCGAGGGCGCCATGGACGTGACCCTGGTCGTCGACCTGGTCAAGGGCGGGGCACCGGAGTGGCCGCGGCTGGAGCACGACGAGGACTACGCCGTGGTCGGGTCGTCGCGGCCGCTGGAGGACGCCTGGCGGGCCAGCCAGGTGGGCATGGTCGGCTGGCTGGGCGAGCTGTACGGGCTCGACCCGCTGGACGCCTACCAGCTGCTCACCCAGATCAGCCGGTCGCCGCTGGCGAACGTGGTGGACACCAACTACAGCGCGGTGACCAAGGTGGAGAAGGCGCTGCTGCCGGCCGCCGAGGCCTACGGCGGCATGCACCGCCACCTGCGCGAGCAGGCCCGTTCGCTCTGAACGCCCCGAGACAAGGACCACCACCATGGATCTCCAACTGGACGGCCGCGTCGCGCTGGTCACCGGCGGCACCAAGGGCATCGGCCGGGCGGTGGTCGAGGCGCTCGCCGCCGAGGGCGCCCGGGTGGCGTTCTGCGCCCGTACCCCCGACGACGTGGCGAAGGCCGAGCGCGAGCTGACCGACGCCGGGCACGACGTCGCCGGCACCGCCCTGGACGTCGCCGACGCCGACGCGCTGAGCGCCTGGGTGGCCGCATCGGTGGAGCGCTTCGGCGGCATCGACGTGGTGGTGGCCAACGTCAGCGCGCTGGCCATCGGCCCCGACCCGGAC
Organism: Pseudonocardia sp.; assembly: GCA_030147065.1. Taxonomy (GTDB): domain Bacteria; phylum Actinomycetota; class Actinomycetes; order Mycobacteriales; family Pseudonocardiaceae; genus Pseudonocardia. The sequence goes on from JASLAP010000068.1 coordinate 36,712, forward strand.
TTCTGGCGGGCCTCCTTCGAGGTCGACCTGATGCACACCGTGCGCACCGTCGAGGCCGCGCTGCCGCACCTGGAGGCCAGCGGGGTCGGTTCGGTGATCGCGGTCTCCAGCGTGTCCGGCCGCGAGATCGACTTCACCGCCGGCCCGTACGGGGTGATGAAGTCCGCGCTGGTGCACTACACCTCGGGACTGGCCTACCAGCTCGCCGGCCGGGTGCGGGCGAACACGGTCTCGCCGGGCAACACCTACTTCGACGGCGGGGTCTGGCAGAGCATCGAGCAGAACAACCGCGAGCTGTTCGACACCGCCCTCGGGCTCAACCCGACCGGCCGGATGGCCCGCCCCGAGGAGATCGCCTACGGGGTGGTCATGCTGGCCAGCCCGCGGGCCAGCTTCATCACCGGCACCCACCTCGTCGTCGACGGCGCCCTGACCCGGGGGGTCCAGCTCTAGTGCCCCCCACCGGAGGTCCAGCACACATCTCACCGGCACACCGACCGAAGACCTGGATCCACCGATCTCCGCACCGGACCGCCGGCGGGGGGCACTAGTGCGCGAGTTCCGCGTCGAGATCCCCGACTCCCAGCTCGACGACCTCCGCGACCGGCTGGCCCGCACCCGGTGGCCGGAGGCGACCACCGTCGACGGGTGGTCCCAGGGCGTGCCGCTGGACTACGCCCGCGAGCTGTGCCACTACTGGGCCACCGGCTACGACTGGCGCCGCTGCGAGGCCGAGCTCAACGCGCTGCCGCAGTACCGCACCGTGCTCGACGGCGGCGGGGACGACTCGGTGACCGTGCACCTGATCCACGCCCGGTCCCGCCACCCCGGCGCGCTGCCGCTGCTGCTCACCCACGGCTGGCCGGGGTCGGTGGTGGAGTTCCTCGGCGTCATCGAGGCGCTGACCGACCCGCCGGACCCGGCCGACGCCTTCCACGTGGTCGTCCCCTCGCTGCCGGGCTACGGGTTCAGCGACAAGCCCGCGGTGGCCGGGTGGGGGGTCGAGCGGATCGCCACCGCCTGGGCCCAGCTGATGGACCGGCTCGGCTACGACCGCTACGCCGCCCAGGGCGGCGACTGGGGGTCGATGATCACCTCGGCCCTGGGCACCGGGGCGCCGGAGAACCTGGTCGGCATCCACCTGACCATGCCGCTGGCCGCGCCCCCGCCGGAGAGCGAGCAACAGCCGCTGACCAAGGCGGAGAAGGCGGCGAAGGCCGCGCGGAAGACCTTCCAGCGGCACGGCACCGGCTACTCCGCCGCGCAGTCCACCCGGCCGCAGACCATCGGCTACGGCCTGGTCGACTCCCCGGTGGCGCAGTGCACCTGGATCGTGGAGAAGTTCTGGGACTGGACCGACTGCGCCGGCCACCCCGAGAACGTCATCTCCCGCGACCGGCTGCTGGACAACGTGATGCTCTACTGGCTGCCCGGCACCGGCGCGTCCTCGGCCCGGCTGTACTGGGAGAGCTTCCGCAGCCGCCGGCTGGACACCGTCGAGGTGCCGACCGGGGTGACCCTGTTCCCGCAGGAGCTGGTCCGGCTGCCCCGGCACTGGATCGAGCGCCGGTACACCGACCTGCGGCACTGGAGCGAGCCGGCCACCGGCGGCCACTTCGCCAGCCTGGAGCAGCCCGAGGTGTTCGTCGACGAGCTGCGCACCTTCTTCCGCCCCCTCCGGGGTCGTGCGTGAGTTTCATGCCTCTAGGCATGAAAGTCACGCACGAGCGCGCAGCGCCCTCAGGAGCAGGTGCATACCGGTGTCGGTGGAGCGCTCGCGGATGTCGGAGCGGGAGCCGGGCAGGTGGGGGTCGCGGGCGAGGACGGTGCCGTCGGCGGTGGTGACGCAGAAGCACACGTAGCCGACGGGCTTGGCCGCGGTGCCGCCGCCCGGCCCGGCCACGCCGGTGATCCCGATGCCGACCTCGGCGCCGAACCTCTCCCGGGCACCGTCGGCCAGCGCCCGGGCCACCTCCGGCGACACCGCGCCGTGCTCGGCGATCATCCCGGCCGGCACGCCGAGCAGCTCGGTCTTGGCCTCGTTGGAGTAGGCGACCACCCCGCCGCCCACGTACTCCGAGGAGCCGGGCCGGTCGATCAGCCGGGAGGCCAGCATGCCGCCGGTGCAGGACTCGCCGGTGGCGACCGTCCAGCCCCGCTCCCGCAGCGCCCGGGACACCAGCTCGTCGGTGCTGGTGCCGTCGGCGCTGATCAGGTGGCGGGCGTGCCGGGTGGCCAGCTCGGCGTGCAGCTCGTCGGCCACGGCGACCGCGTCCGGCTCGGGGCGCAGGTCGACCTCCAGCTCGGAGCGGCGCAGGCAGGTCGTCACCTCGACCCCGGACAGGTCGCGGGTGGCGCCGATGTCGCGCAGGGTGGCCGCGATCTCCGACTCGGGCAGGCCCATGTAGCGCAACGACCGCGGGTGCGCGGGCGGCACGGTGGCCAGCAGCTCGCGCAGCGGCGCGGAGTCCAGCGCCTCGGCCCACACGCCCTGCAGCTCCCGCGGGGGCCCGGGCAGCACCACGACCAGCGGCCCGCCGGTCCGCGGCACGACCAGCCCGGGGGCGGTGCCCACCGGCGCCAGCGCGAGGGCTCCCCGGGGCACCATGGCCTGCTTGCGGGTGGCCAGGTCGAGCGCCTCGCCGCCGAACCCGGTGCGCTCCGCCCAGCCGGCCAGCTTGGCCTCGATGCGCACCCGCATCGGCTCGTCGAGCTGCATCTCCAGCCCGGCGAACGCGGCCACCACGTCGGCGGTCAGGTCGTCGGCGGTGGGGCCGAGCCCCCCGCTGGTCACCACCAGCACGCAGCCGGCGTCGGCGGTGTAGCGCAGCGCCGCGTCCAGGTCCTCCGGCCGGTCGCCGACCACCAGCAGGTGCGCCACCTCGAAGCCCAGCCCGACCAGCTCCCGGGACAGCCACGGCCCGTTCCGGTCGGAGATCGTGCCGGTCAGCAACTCGCTGCCGGTGACGACGACGGCCGCCCGCGGCCTCTTGCCCACGCTCACCGGCTGACGCTATCCCGGCCCGCCCGGCCGCGCGAGATCCGCCGCGCCGCCGGTCAGGCCGGGTCGGGGTCCAGGTCCTTGCGGGCGTCGGCGGCCACGGCCAGCGCCAGCTCCACCGACTCGTCCCCGATCCGCACCGCCTCGCCGACCGGGCCCGGCTCGATGGACAGCCCGCCCACCCCGACTGATCGGGCCGGCCCGATCGCGGCCAGGTGGCCCGGGCCGCGGTCGGGGTGCGCGGCGTCGGTGACCAGCCGCAGGTCGGTGCCGTAGCGGCGGGAGCCCTGGGCGACCGTGCCCAGCCCGGGCACCACCCGGTCCAGCGCCCGGGCCCACAGCGACAGCCCGGCGTCGGCGTCCGGGTGCAGGTCGCCGGTGCCCCGGCAGAGCAGCGCGAGCACGTGGGTGGCCCCGCCGCGCAGCGCCCGCGCCAGCGCGAGCGGCTCGCCGACCGACCCGTCCACCCAGCGCCGGCCGCCGTACTCGACCGGCGGGCCGGCCAGCAGCGGGATGGTGGCGCTGGCCCGCAGCGCCCGCTGCCAGTCCGACACCCCGGCCATCCCGGTCAGCGTGTACGGCAGCAGGTCGGCGGTGTCGGTGGCCACCACGTGCAGCGTGGCCGGGGTGCTGCCGAGCGCCGCCCAGTCCATCGGCTTGCGGCCGCTGAGCACGCCGACGAGGTGGTCCAGCGCGACCACCGGCCGCCGGGTGCCCAGCCGGCGCATGTCGATGAACACCGGGGTGCACAGGTCCTCCGGGAAGCAGGCCGCGCAGGCGGCCGCGTCGCCGGTGAGGAACGCCGCCGCGCTGTAGGACCCCGACGACGCCCCGTAGACCTCGTCGAAGCCCGTCCGCAACCCGGCCCGCTCCAGGGCGCGCAGCATGCCGGCCACGTAGGCGCCGCGCATGCCGCCGCCGCCGATCACCAGCGCCACCCGGTGGCCGTCCTCGCGGGCGCCCGCGACCGAGCCGTCGGAACGCCGGTCCAGCAGCACCTGGAGGACCTCGCGGTCACCGTGCAGGAAGGGCACCTCGCGCTCCGTCGCCACCAGCCCAGGGTACGGACCGGCCCCGGCGCCGCGGCTGTCACATCCGACACGGTGATCGAACCTCCGGCAGGATGTCGCCCCATGAGCGACCCGGGGTTGCACGACGTCATGGCGCAGGACCCGGCCGATCCCGCGCCGCTGGAGCTCACCGCGGTCACCCCGGAACGCCAGGGGCAGCCGGCCGGCGTGCGGATCCAGCGCCGGGTGGAGTGGGCGCAGACCGACGCCGCCGGGCACCACCACTGGTCGGCGGTGCTGCACTGGGCCGAGCAGGCCGAGACGGTGCTGCACGAGCGGCTGGGCATCGCCCACCGCACGTTCGGCCGGGAGCCGCGGGTGCACCTGCAGCTGGACTTCTCCGGCCGGCTCTACTTCCGCGACCTGGTCGAGATCGAGATCACGGTGCGCCAGGTGGGCACCACCTCGGCCCGGTACGCCTTCACGGTGACCCGGGCGGGTGAACCGGCCGCGACCGGGGAGATGGTCACCGTGTACGTCGATCCGGCCACCGGCCGGCCCGAGCCCTGGCCGGACGACCTGCGCAGTGCCCTGACCGAGGGCGGTGAGCAGCTCCCGGAGCTGGTCGGCGCCGGCTGACCCGACCGGCCAGGGGCCGAACGGGTGATGTGGGCCGTGTTGTGTGCCCGCCGGGCTCGCCCGTAGGGTTGGCCACCGCATCCGTGGTCCGCCCGGATCGACGTCCACACGAGTTCCGGTCCGCAGGCGGGCACCCGACGTCGATCTTCGAGGAGCCGGTACCCCATGAACGGTGATCCATCCGTGGACCCCCGGACGGTCGGGCACGGCGTCGACGGCCTGGACGAGGACCTGGTCGGCGTCGACGACATCGACGAGGTGGTCCGGTTCGACATCGTCGACCACGGCGACGCGCGGGTCGTGCACGTCGTCGGGGAGATCGACACGCTGACCGCGCCGGTCCTGCGCACCCGGCTCGACGAGCACCTCAGCGAGGTCGAGCTGCTGGTGCTCGACCTCACCGAGGTGACCTTCCTGGGCTCGGCCGGGCTGGCCGTGCTGGTCTACGCCAAGGACGAGGCCGACCGGCACAACCACCGGTTCCGGCTGGTCCCGGGCTCGCGGATCGTGGTCCGGGCGCTGGAGGCGACCGGGCTGCTCACCCTGTTCGACCTGGCCGAGACCGCCCAGGAGGCACTCGCCGGGTGATCACCGGGGAGGCGTAAGGGTGCCTGGTGGCCCCCGCGGTCTTCAACACCGACGTGGCCGAGCACCTCGGCCAGGCGGGTTCGATTCCCGTCCGCCTCCGCCACCCGTCCGGGCGGGATCTCGGCCGCTGACCCGGCCGAGGTCCCGCACCGGCGGGGTCACTGGTGCCATGGTGGCCCCATGGACGCCCTCGACCCGACCGCGCTGGGTGCGGCCGGGATCGCCGCCGTGGTCCGCGACGGCCGCACCAGCGCGGTGCAGGTGGCCCGGGCGCACCTGGCCCGGATCGCCGAGCACGACGGGGAGCTGGGTGCCTTCCAGGCCTGCGACCCGCAGCGGGTGCTCGCCGAGGCCGGTGCGGTGGACGCCCGCCCGGACCGGTTCGCGCTGCCGCTGGCCGGGGTGCCGGTCGCGGTCAAGGACAACGTCGACGTGTCCGGCTACCCCACCCGGCACGGCTCGGCCGCGACCCCGGACCGCCCGGCCCGCCGGGACGACGAGCTGGTCCGGCGGCTGCGCGCGGCCGGCGCGGTGGTGATCGGCAAGACCCGGATGCCGGAATTGGCGATCTGGGGGTTCACCCACTCGGCGCTGGGCACCACCGGCAACCCGCACGACCCCGGCCGTGATCCGGGCGGGTCCTCCGGGGGCAGCGCCGCGGCGGTGGCCGCCGGGATGGCCACCCTGGCGCTGGGCACCGACGGCGGCGGCTCGATCCGGATCCCGGCCGGCTACTGCGGGGTGGTCGGGCTCAAGCCGGGCCGCGACGTGGTGCCGCTGCCCGGCGGGGCCGACGAGCACTGGTGCGGGCTGAGCGTGGTCGGGCCGCTGGCCCGGACCGCGGCCGACGCCGCGCTGATGTTCGACGTGCTGGCCGCCACCCCAGATCCTGGCTCCCGCCCGGCCGGGGACGGCAGCGCACCCTGGCCGGCCCGGGTGGCGCTGTCGCTGCGCAGCCCGCTGCCGATCGGCCGGCTGCACGCCGACCACCGGGCCGCGGCGGTCGGCGCGGCGGCCCGGCTGCGCGCCGCCGGGGTCGCGGTGCGCGTCGGCGACCCGCCCTACCCGCGGTCGCTGACCGGGCAGTGGACCCGCCGCTGGCACGCCGGCGTGGCCCAGGACGTCGCCGCGCTCGACCTGGACCCCGCCCTGCTGGAACCGCGGACCGCGGTCATCGCCCGGCGCGGCCGGCGGGTGCTGCGGATCGCCCCGCCCCGGGACCGGGCGCCGGGCCGCTGGCGCGACCGGTTCCTGGACTGGCTGGACGGCCACGACCTGCTGATCGGCCCGGCAGCCGCGGCCGGGCCGTTCCCGGTCGGCCGCCCGCACGGCCGCCGCTACCTGCCGACACTGGTCCGGTCGGCGCTGCGCACGCCGTACACCCCGGCGTGGAACCTGGCGGGGCTGCCCGCGGTGGTGTTCCCGGTGCTGGTGGCCGGGCGCCCGGTCGGGGTGCAGCTGGTGGGCCGCCCGGGTGACGAGCACCGGCTGCTGGCCACCGCGGCCCGGTTGGAGCAGTGCGCCGTGCCGACCGTGGGCGGTGCCCCGCGCCGGGTGTACGCCTGACCGGGCTCAGGGCGGTGGCCACTTCCCGGTCTCCATGAACCGCTCCAGGGTGGCGGTGTACGGCGCCAGGTCCAGGCCGCGCTCGGCCAGCCAGCCGTCGTCGTAGTAGCTGTGCCGGTAGCGCTCGCCGCCGTCGCAGATCAGCGTGACGACGCTGCCCCGCACGCCCTGTTCGCGCATCCGGGCCACCAGCTGCCAGACCCCCCACAGGTTGGTGCCGGTGGAGCCGCCGGCCCAGCGGCCGGTCACCGCGCGCAGGTGCCGGGCGGCGGCCACGCTGGCCGCGTCCGGGACGGCGAACATGGCGTCGACCACGGTCCCGACGAAGCTCGGTTCCATCCGCGGCCGCCCGATGCCCTCGATCCGCGACGGCATCCCGGTCGCGTAGTCCGGCGCGCCGGCCGCCCAGCCCGGCCCGAACGCCGAGTTCTCCGGGTCGACCACGGCCAGCCGGGTGCGGTGGCGGCGGTAGCGCAGGTAGCGGCCGATGGTGGCCGAGGTGCCCCCGGTGCCGGCCCCGACCACGATCCACTCCGGCACCGGGTGCGGCTCCATCGCCAGCTGCGAGAAGATCGACTCGGCGATGTTGTTGTTGCCCCGCCAGTCGGTGGCCCGCTCGGCGTAGGTGAACTGGTCCATGTAGTGCCCGCCGCACTCGGCGGCCAGCCGGGTGGCCTCGTCGTACATCGCCGCCGGCCGGTCGACGTAGTGGCAGCGCCCGCCGTAGCCCTCGATCAGGGCGATCTTCTCCGGGCTGGTGGTGCGCGGCATGACCGTCACGAACGGCACCCCGACCAGCCGGGCGAAGTAGGCCTCCGACACCGCCGTCGAGCCCGAGCTGGCCTCCACCACCGTGGTCCCCTCGGTGATCCAGCCGTTGGTCAGCGCGTACAGGAACAGCGACCGGGCCAGCCGGTGCTTGAGGCTGCCGGTGGGGTGCACCGACTCGTCCTTGAGGTAGACCTGCACCCCCCAGTCCTCCGGCAGCGGGAAGGCCAGCAGGTGGGTGTCGGCCGAGCGGGTGGCGTCGGCCTCGACGCGGCGGACCGCCTCGATCACCCACTCGCGGACGGGGTCGGCGCGCAGATCCTCGGGCACGCCGCCGACGCTACCCAGCCCCGGTCAGACCGCCGCGTCCATCCGGGCGCGCAGCTCGTCGGGCAGCTCCAGCCGGACCCCGGCCAGCGCGCTGTCGAGCTGGTGGAGCTTGCTGCCGCCGAGGATCGGGCGGATGCCGTGGGCGACCAGCCAGGCCAGCACGACCCGCCCGCGCGGCACGCCCAGCTCGGCCGCGACCTCGTCCAGCTCGGCCAGCCGGCGGCTGCTGCCGGGGTGGTCGAACACCTCGGGGACCGGCTTGTCCGGGTTGTCGTAGGCGCCGCTGAGCAGCGGGGTGTAGGCCCACACCTCCAGGCCGTGGGCCTCGGCGTAGTCCCACTGCTCGTCGCCGAGCACCCCGAAGGGATGGACGTTGCCGGGCGGCTGCGTGCCCGGCCGCGGGCGCAGGTAGCTGGCACTGAGCTGGAACGCGTCGATCGGTGCGGTACCGGCGTCGCGGGCGTGCCGGCGGGCCCGCTCGACCCGCCAGGCCGGGTGGTTGGAGGCGCCGACCCGGCGCACCGAGCCGGTCGCCTCCAGCCCGGCCACCGCGTCGACGGTCTGCTCGATCGGCACCGTTCGGTCCTCCTGGTGCAGCCACAGCAGGTCGACGGCGTCGACGCCGAGCCGGCGCAGGCTGCCCTCGAACGCGGCGTGCACGGCGCGCGTGGACAGGCCTTCGCGCCGGGCCGGCCAGCTGCCCGGCCAGCGCGGCTCGGCGCCCAGCTTGGTGGCGATCCGCACCCGGTCGCGAACCCCGGGGCGGGCGGCCAGCCAGCGCCCGAGCAACGCCTCGCTGTCCCCGCCGTGGCCGGAGTCCGAGGCCCAGAACGCGTAGCAGTCGGCGGTGTCGATCCAC
>JASLAP010000076.1 GCA_030147065.1 Pseudonocardia sp.
ACGAGGCCGCCCCGCCGGCACGCCCAGCGGAAACCTGGATCCGCCGATACACGCACCGAACCTCCGGTGGGGGGCACTAGTGCCCGAGCTCCCCGAGGTCCAGGTCGTCCGCCGCGGCCTCGCCGACCACGTCCTCGACCGCAAGGTCGCCGAGGTCACGGTGGCGCACCCGCGCGCCGTGCGCAGGCACGCCGAGGGGTCCGCCGACTTCGCGGCTCGCCTGCTCGGTCGCACGATCACCGGTGCCCGCCGCCGCGGCAAGTACCTCTGGCTCGACCTGGACGGCGGCGGCCCGGGCGACGACGCCGTGCTGGCCCACCTGGGCATGAGCGGGCAGATGCTGGTGGCCGACCCGGACCGGCCCGACGAGAAGCACCTGCGCATCCGGTTCCGGTTCGCCGACGGCGGGCCGGAGCTGCGGTTCGTCGACCAGCGGACGTTCGGCGGGCTGTCGGTGCACCCGCTCGCCCCGGCCGTCGACGGCGGGTTGCTGCCCGGACCGGTGGCGCACATCGCCCGCGACCCGATGGACCCGGCGTTCGACCTGGACGCGGCGGTGGCCGCGATCCGCCGCCGCCGCACCGAGCTCAAGCGCGCGCTGCTCGACCAGACCGTGGTGTCCGGGATCGGCAACATCTACGCCGACGAGGCCCTGTGGCGGGCGAAGCTGCACTCCCTGCGCCCCACCGAGGCCCTGACCAGGGCACAGGGCCGCACGGTGCTCGCCGCGGCGACCGAGGTGATGAACGAGGCGCTCGCCGCCGGCGGCACCTCCTTCGACGCGCTCTACGTCAACGTCAACGGGGCGTCCGGCTACTTCGACCGCAGCCTCGACGCCTACGGGCAGGCCGACCGGCCGTGCCGGCGCTGCGGCACCCCGATCCGCCGCGACCCGTTCATGAACCGCAGCAGCTTCAGCTGCCCGCGCTGCCAGCCCCGCCCGCGCCGTCGGGTCACAGCCAGCCGCGGCGCTTGAAGATCAGGTACAGGGTCAGCGCCAGGGTCGCCATGGCCACCAGCGCCAGCGGGTAGCCGACGGGCCAGTCGAGCTCGGGCATGTAGGTGAAGTTCATCCCGTAGACCCCGGCCACCAGGGTCGGGGCGAACAGGATCGCCGCCCACGACGACACCCGTTTCATCTGCTCGTTCTGCTCGTAGCCCGCCTGGGTCATCCGGGCCATCTCCTCGTTCTGCCGCTGCCCGACCAGGGCCGCGTTCACCTGCAGGATGTTGACCAGCAACTGGCGGTAGGCCTCGGTCCGCTCGACCACCCGGGTGGCGTGGTCGGCCACGTCGCGCAGCGCCCGGCGCAGCTCCAGGTCGGACTCGCCGGCCTTCTCCTTGAGCTGGTCGCGCACCGACTGCAGCACCGGGACCAGCGGCTCGACGGCCCGCTGGAACTCGATGACCTCGCGGCTGAGCTGGTAGATCCGCCGCGACACCCCGGGGTCGCCGCCGAAGACCTGCACCTCGATCTCGTCGATGTCGTCCTGCAGGCCGTCGAGCACCGGACCGTAGCCGTCGACGACCTTGTCCAGGATCGCGTAGAGCACGGCGAACGGGCCCTGCCGGAGCAGCTCCGGGTCGGCTTCCAGGCGCTGGCGGACCTGACCGAGGTCGGGCTTCTCGGCGTGCCGGACGGTGATCACGAAGTCGGGCCCGAGGAACAGGTGCACCTCGCCGATCTCGACGACCTCGACGTGGTCGACGTAGCGGGCCGGGCGCAGCACCACGAACAGCACGTCGTGGTAGCGCTCCAGCTTGGGCCGCTGGTGGGCGTTGATGGTGTCCTCGACGGCCAGCGCGTGCAGGTCGAACTCCGCGGCCACCGCGTGGATCTCCTGCTCGCTGGGGCGCAGCAGGCCGATCCAGCAGAAGCTGTGCGCGTCGCCCGGGCAGCCGCGCAGCTCCTCGAAGGTGTGGTCGAGCGAACTCGGCACCGCCGCCCGCCGGCCGTCGACGTAGATGGCGTTGTCGACCACCGACATGCGACTGCTCCTGCCCGCCGAACGCTGCTGCCCCTGGTCGTGATCGTATCCGGCGGCCGCGGAGGGGCGGCTTGCGCAGTAGTGCGGTATGCGTAGTAGTGTGCACTCCGTCAGTCAGGACGACCGAGGGGTGAGGGCGACATGGACACGAGCCAGTTGCTCAAGGGGGTGCTCGACCTCGCCGTCCTCGCCGTGCTGGAGCGGGCCGACGGCTACGGCTACGAGGTCGTGCGCGGACTGCGCGCGGCCGGGCTGGAGGAGGTCGGCGACGCCTCGGTCTACGGGACGCTGCGGCGGCTCTACAACGCCGGGCTGCTCACCTCGTACGTGGTGCCCAGCGACGAGGGACCGCATCGCAAGTACTACAGCCTCAACGCGCCCGGCCGGGAACGGCTGCAGGAGATGACGAAGGTCTGGCGGGCGTTCGCCGACACGATGGAGGGTCTGGTGGCAGCGGCATGAGCGAGCACGCGGAGGACCGGCCCGGCGACCAGGGTGCCGCCCCGACGCCGGTGCGGCTGGCCGACCCGGCGGTCCGGCAGTTCCTGGACGGGGTGCGCGTCGAGCTGGCCGACCTGCCGGCCGCCGAGGTCGACGACATCCTCGACGACGTGCGGGCCCACGTCGCCGACCTGGCCGACGAGCTCGGCCCCGACGCCGACCGGGACGCCGTCACCGCCCGGCTCGGCACCCCCGCCGCGTACGCCGCGGAACTGCGGACCGCCGCCGGGTACCCGCCCGCCCCCCAGCCCGCCGAGCGTCCGCGCCTGGGCGCCGCCCGGCTCGCCGTGGCAGCCCTGGTGGCGAGCACCCTGCTGCTCCCGCTCGGGATCCTGGCGGGCGCGCCGGAACTCGTGCTGGTGGCGGTGCTCGTTCCGCTGGCCGCGCTGCCGGCGCTGCTCACCGACGGTCCGGGCCTGCCGACCGTGTCCGGGCTCCCGGCGGTGCGCCGCCTCGTCGCCGCCCGCCCGGGACGGGGACCGGTCACCGACTTCGTCGTCGCGCTGCAGCCCGCGTGGTGGGTGTTGCGCGCGCTCATCGCCGCCGCGGTGTTCGCCGGCGTGTTCGCGGACCTGGATCTGGTCCCGACGGTGCTGATCGCGCTGGTCGCGGTGCCGGTGTCGGTGTGGCTCGGCTACCGCTCCCGCCGCGACCGGCGCCTGCTGTGGCTGGTCGTGCCGCTCAACGGGCTGGCCGCGGTCCTCATCCTCGTCGGCGTCCCCAACCTGCTGTTCGCTGCGCCGCAGCCGGCCGACTCGGCCGCCTACTACGGTCCCACCGGGCTGTGGCAGGACTCCGAGCGGGAGATCCTCGACATCCACCCGGTCGACGCCTCGGGCACGCCGCTGACCGGGGTGTACCTGTTCGACCAGGACGGCCGGCCGATCGACACGCAGAACGACCGCTGCTACGGCGAGTCCGCGGACACCGGGACCGTCCAGCGCGCCGAGCCCTACCCGCGCGGCACCGTGGACGTCGACCCGCGGACCGGGAACTGCGTGAGGGTGCCGCCGGAGCCGCTGGTGGTGGCGGTGCCGCCCGCGGCGGGGGCGCCGATGACGATCGTGCCCCCGTCCGCGTCGGTCGCACCCGGACCCGTGCCTCCGACCGACGTCGTGCCGCCGACCCCGCCCGCCGCCGGGCCGGGCGGCTGAGACCCGGCCCGCGAGCGTCGTGTCGCCTCGGGGGAGGTGCACGACCCGTGGGCCTGCCACGGTCCGTGCCGGCGGCGCCAGTGCGGCCGCCGGCACGGGTCGGACCGGGTCGGGCCAGGTCGGTAACGTCGCCGGTCATGGCGACGGACGAGGACCGCCCGGTGCGGCTGATCGCGTGGGTGAGCGGGCGGGTGCAGGGCGTCGGGTTCCGCTGGTGGACCCGCTCGCGCGCGTTGGAGCTGGGGCTGGTGGGGTCGGCGCGGAACCTGCCCGACGGCCGGGTCGCGGTCGTCGCCGAAGGTCCCCGGTCGGCGTGTGCGGCGTTGCTGGGGGAGTTGCGGAGCGATCGGACCCCGGGTCGGGTGTCCGCCGTCGTCGAGCAGTGGACCTCGGTCCAGGGCGGCCTCGACGGGTTCGTCGAAGCGTGACGCGGTGCTCGGGCGGCGGGTGGTCTCGCCGGGGTGGCCGGTGCGCGGGGGTTCGGCGGGGCCGGGTCGGTAGGCTCCCACGTCCGCCCGCCCCAGGAGTCCGCCCGTGTACCTCAAGAGCCTGACGCTGAAGGGCTTCAAGTCCTTCGCCTCGGCCACGACGTTGCGCCTGGAACCGGGGATCACCTGCGTGGTGGGGCCGAACGGGTCGGGCAAGTCCAACGTCGTCGACGCGATCAGCTGGGTCCTCGGCGAGCAGGGGGCCAAGGCGCTGCGCGGCGGGAAGATGGAGGACGTCATCTTCGCCGGGACGTCCGGGCGGGCGCCGCTCGGGCGGGCCGAGGTGACGCTGACCATCGACAACACCGACGGCGCCCTGCCGATCGACTACTCCGAGGTGTCGATCACCCGGCGGATGTTCCGGGACGGCGCCGGGGAGTACGAGATCAACGGGTCGTCGTGCCGGCTGCTGGACATCCAGGAGCTGCTCTCGGACTCCGGCATCGGCCGGGAGATGCACGTGGTGGTCGGGCAGGGCCAGCTCGACTCGGTGCTGCAGTCCAAGCCCGAGGACCGGCGCGCCTACATCGAGGAGGCCGCCGGCGTCCTCAAGCACCGCAAGCGCAAGGAGAAGGCGCTCCGCAAGCTCGACGCGATGCAGGCCAACCTGACCCGGCTCACCGACCTGACCGCCGAGCTGCGCCGCCAGCTCAAGCCGCTGGGCCGGCAGGCCGAGATCGCCCGGCGGGCCCAGTCCGTGCAGTCCGAGCTGCGCGACGCCCGGCTGCGGCTCGCCGCCGACGACCTGGTCACCCTGCGCGACCAGCTGGCGCGCGAGGAGGCCGACGAGTCGGCCGCCCGGGCCCGGCGCGCCGAGGTGGAGGAGCAGCTGTCGGTGGCCCGGGTCGAGCAGGAGCGGCTGGAGGCCGCGCTGGCCCAGGACGCGCCGCGGCTGGCCGCCGCCCAGGACACCTGGTACCGCCTGTCCGCGCTGGCCGAGCGGCTCAGCGGCACCGTCCGGCTCGCCGAGGAACGCGCCCGCCACCTCGCCGACCCGGTCGAGCGCGCCAACGGGCGCGACCCCGACGAGCTGGAGGCCGAGGCCGAGGCGGCGGCCGAGGAGGAGGACCTGCTCACCGAGTCGCTGGCCGAGGCCCGCCGCCGGCTGGCCGAGATCATGGACTCGCGCGCCGAGCACGAGCGCACCCTCGCCGCGGCCGAGCGCGCCCACCTGGCCGCGGTCCGCGCGCTGGCCGACCGGCGCGCCGGCCTGGCCACGCTGTCCGGGCGGGCCGAGGCGCTGCGCAGCGGGGCCGCGGCCACCGCCGAGGAGATCGAGCGGCTGTCCGAGGCGATCGCCGAGGCCCAGGACCGCACCGACGCCGCCCAGGAGGAGCTGGTCGTCGCGCAGGACGAGCTCGGCGTGCTCACCGGCGACGCCGAGAGCGGCGGCCAGCTGGCCGGGTCGGTGCGCGAGCTGGAGGAACGCTGCGCGCAGGCGGCCGAGGCGCACGCGGTCGCCGCGGCGCGGGTCGCCGAGCTGGTCGCTCGGGAACGGGAGCTGGAGCAGCGCCGGGCGCACTGGCGGGCCCGGGTCGACGCGCTCGCGGTCGGGATGGCCCGCAAGGACGGTTCCGGCGCCCTGGTCGACACCGACGGCGTCCTCGGTGCGCTGTCCGGACTGGTCACCGTCGACCCCGACGCCCGTACGGCGGTGGCTGCCGCGCTCGGTGAGCTGGCCGACGCGCTGGTCGTCAGCGGCCCCGACGCCGCCCTGGCCGCCCTGCACCTGCTCCACGAGCGCGACGCCGGCCGCGCCGCCCTCGTCGTCGCCCCGGTTCAGGAAAGCCACGATGCTGTACCCACCGGGCAGGAACGTGGCTTTCCTGAACCGGGCGAGAGGGCGCCGGGGGGCGGGCGGTGGGCCGCGGCGGCGGTGGCCGGGGGGCCGGTGGCCGGGACGGTGCGGGCGCTGCTGCGCGGGGTGGTGGTCGTCGACGACCTGGACGCCGCGCGCGCGGTCGTGGTGAGTGATCCGGCGCTGACCGCGGTGACCGTGGGTGGGGACGTGCTGGGTGCCCACCGGGCGCACGGCGGCTCCGGCACCGCGTCGACCGCGCTGGACGTGCAGGCCGCGCTGGACGAGGCGCACGCCGAGCGGGAGTCCGTGGAGCAGGAGCTGGCCCGGTTGCGCCCGGCGCTGGACGGCGCCCGCGCCGAGGAAGCCGCGCGGCTGGTCGAGGTCGAGGCCGCGCAGCGCCAGCAGGCCGCCACCGAGCAGCGCCGGTCCGCCGCGTCCGCCCAGCTCGGGCGGTACGAGCAGGCGGTTCGGTCGGCGGTGGCCGAGGCCCAGCGCATGCGCGAGCGCCGCGACGCCGTCGAGGCCCGCCGCGCCGACGCGCTGCTCGCGCTGGAGGCCGCCGAGCAGCAGCTCGCCGTCGCCGAGGACGAACCCGTCGACGACGAGCCGGACACCGAGATCCGCGACACCGCCGCCGAGGCCCTGGCCGCCGCCCGCGCCGAGGAGCTCGAGGCCCGGCTGTCGCTGCGGACCGCCGAGGAGCGGGCCCGGGCCATCGCCGGACGCTCGGACCTGCTGCGCCGCCAGGCCGCGGGGGAGCGCCAGGCCCGCGCCCGCGCCGAGGCCGCCAGCGTCGCCCGCGCGGAGGCGGCCCAGGTCGCGCAGCTGGTCACCGCGGCGGGTCGGCTCGCCGGGGAGCGGATCGCGGTCTCGCTCACCGCGGCCGCCGCCGAGCGGGATGCGGCCGCCGCTGCCCGCGACGCCCGCGAGCGGGCTCTCGGCGAGGCCCGGGCGACCGCCGGGCGGTTGTCGGCGCTGATGGACAAGCTCACCGACGCCGTGCACCGCGACGAGGTGGTGCGCGCGCAGAACCGGCTGCGCCTCGAGCAGCTCACCGAGAAGGTGCTCGCCGACCACGGCCTCGCCGTCGACGACCTGGTCGCCGAGTACGGGCCGGACTGCCCGGTACCGGCGTCGGCGGCCGAGACGGCCGAGTACCAGACGGCCAAGGAACGCGGCGAGGACGTCACCCCGCCCCCGCCGATGCCCTACGACCGCGCCACCCAGCAGCGCCGGCTGCAGCGCGCGGAGAAGGACCTGGCCCTGCTCGGCAAGGTCAACCCGCTGGCGCTGGAGGAGTTCGCCGCGCTGGAGGAGCGCTACCGGTTCCTGTCCACCCAGCTGGAGGACCTCAAGAACACCCGGCGCGACCTGCTCACCGTGGTCCGCGAGGTGGACGACCGGATCCTGGAGGTCTTC